>DATFTN010000174.1:0-17121 GCA_035261845.1 Myxococcales bacterium
GGCCCCGGAGCCGGCGCTGGATCGGCTGCTCGGCTGGCTCGCTTGACGGTAACAGTCAGGGCAGACTAAAGAGGCAGGCCCCTCGGAAGCCTCCCGGGGGCCCCCGACAGGGCAGGCGAAGGGAACGATGGCGAAGAAGCGTGTGTACGAGCTCGCGAAGGACGTCGGCCTCTCCAACAAGGAGATGGTCGATTGGCTCAAGGCCCACGAGTACGACGTCAAGAGCCACTCCTCGTCACTGGAGGACGATCAGGCCCTGGCGGTGACGGAGAAGTTCCGCGGCGAGCGTACTCCCAAGGCGGCGGCGCCCAAGGCGTCGGCCAGCGGCGTAGTGCTGCGCCGCAAGAAGGCCGATACGCTGGGGCCCGACGGGCAGCCGCTCGGCGAGCATGCCGAGCCTCCTCCTCCGCCTCCTCCTCCGCCCCCTCCGCCGCCCGTCCCCGAGATCCGCGCCGAGCCGGTCCCGACGCCGCCGCCTGAGATCCGCCCGGAGCCGGTCCGCGCTCCCGAGCCCGTCGCCGCGCAGGCGGCCCCCGCCGCGGCCCCGGCCGCGCAAGCGCCTGCCCCGGCCCCCGAGGTCGAGCGGAGGCCCGAGCCGGCCGCCGCCGCCGCGCCCGTACCGATTCCCCCACCCACCCCCGCCCCCGCCCGGCCCGAGCCCGTGAAGCCAGCCCAGCAGAGCCACGTGTCCAATGTCCCCGCCGGCGTCCAGAAGGTGGCGGCCAAGCCCGCCCCGCCTCCGCCGCCGCGTGCCGCCGCCCGCGCCCCCGGGGCGCAGCCCAGCGGTCCCATCATCCGGGGTCCCGGAGGCACCCAGTCGGTGCAGGTGGCCGACCCGACCGCGGCGCGCCCGACCGCGACGCGCGCGGTGGTGCTGTCGCGCCCCCTGATCCCCATCGCCCGGCCGCCGCCGCGCCCCGGCCCCGGCGGCGGAGGCTTTCGCCCCCGCCCGGTCGGCGAGGTGCGCGAGCTGGCGGTGGTGTCCGGCGGTCCCGGCCGCGGCCGCGAGTTCATCGACGTCACCAAGGACAAGCAGAAGGGCAAGAAGGGCCCGCGCGTGGAGAAGGTGGAGAGCCTCTCCAAGCAGGACCTGATCGAGCTGGCCAAGCAGCGGGCCTACGTGCCGGTCCGCGGCCACAAGAAGCGCAGCACCAAGAAGGGCAAGCAGACCGAGATCACCGAGATGGCGGAACACAAGAAGGTGATCCGCCTCGAGGAGACCATCACCGTCGCCGAGTTGTCGCAGACGATGGGCGTGAAGTCGTCCGACCTCATCCGCAAGCTGATGACGAACGGCAAGATGGTCACGGTCAACCAGCCGGTGGACTTCGACACGGCCAGCGTGCTCGCGCTCGACCACGGCTGGAAGGTCGAGAAGACCGGCTTCGAGATCGTCGACTACCTGCCCGAGGTGGAGGAGAAGCCGGAGGACTTCCAGTCGCGGCCGCCGGTGGTCACCATCATGGGCCACGTCGACCACGGCAAGACCAGCCTGCTCGACGCGATCCGCAAGGCGCACGTGGCCGAGGGCGAGGCGGGCGGGATCACCCAGCACATCGGCGCCTACTCGGTCGAGGTGGTCGGCTCCGACGGCGGAGAGGCGAACATCACCTTCCTCGACACCCCGGGCCACGAGGCGTTCACCGCCATGCGCGCCCGCGGCGCCAACGTCACCGACATCGCGGTGCTGGTGATCGCGGCGGACGACGGCGTGATGCCGCAGACGGTGGAGTCGATCAACCACGCCAAGGCGGCGGAGGTGGTGATCGTCGTCGCCATCAACAAGATCGACAAGCCGGAAGCCCAGCCCGACCGGATCAAGCAGCAGCTCAGCGAGTACGCCCTGGTCCCCGAGGAATGGGGCGGCGACACCATGATGGTCCCGGTGTCCGCCCGCACCGGCGAGGGGCTGGAGAAGCTGCTCGAGGCGATCCTGCTGCAGGCCGAGGTGCTGGAGCTGAAGGCAAATCCTCAGCGGCCGGCCAAGGGCGTGGTGATCGAGGCCAAGCTGGAGAAGGGCCGCGGCCCGGTGGCGACCGTCCTGGTGCAGGACGGAACGCTGCACGTCGGCGACCCGATCGTCACCGGCATCCACTCCGGGCACGTGCGCGCGATGATGAACGAGCACGGCGAGCAGGTGGACGACGTCCCGCCGGGGTTCCCGGTCGAGGTGCTGGGCTTGGACGGGGCGCCGGGCGCCGGAGACGAGTTCAACGTGGTCGAGGACGAAAACGCGGCGGCGACCATCGCGGAGCACCGCGCCCTGAAGGCGCGCGAGAAGGACCTCTCCAAGTCCAACAAGCTCTCGCTAGAGGACCTCCTCGCCCGGGGCAAGAAGGACCAGGCCAAGACGCTCAAGGTGATCGTCAAGGCCGACGTCCAGGGCTCGGTGGAGGCGCTCAAGACGGCCCTCACGCGGCTCGCGACCCCGAAGGTCGGGGTGGACGTGATCCACTCCGGAGTGGGCAACGTCACCGAGAGTGACGTGATGCTCGGCGCGGCCTCGAAGGCGCTGGTGGTCGGCTTCAACGTGAAGAGCGAGTCGGGCGCGGACGAGAGCGCCTCGTCCGAGGGCGTGCAGATCAAGCACTACTCGATCATCTACGAGGCCCTCGACGACGTGAAGCTCGCCATGGAGGGGCTGCTCGACGCGATCATCCGCGAGAAGGTGGTGGGCCACGCCAAGGTGCAGCAGCTCTTCAACGTGCCCAAGCTCGGCACCATCGCCGGCTCCTCGGTCACCGACGGCAAGGTCACCCGCACCGCGATGGTGCGACTGCTCCGCGACTCGAAGCCGATCTTCACCGGCAAGATCGCCTCGCTCCGCCGCTTCAAGGACGACGTGAAGGAAGTCGACAAGGGCTTCGAGTGCGGCATCGGCATCGAGAACTTCAACGACCTCAAGGAAGGCGACGTCATCGAGGCGTACGAGCTGGAGACGATCAGGCCGAGCCTGACCTAGTCGGCTGGCGGCGGGCGGCAGGCGGAAGAGCGCAGATGGTCGTTGGGGTCCTCAGACTCACGCTCGTCGTTCCGGGGGCGCGCTCCCTCAAGGAGAAGCGCCACGTCGTCCGCAAGATCACCGACCGGGTCCGCGGCCGGTACAACGTGAGCATCGCCGAGGTGGCCGAGAACGACGTCTGGCAGCGCGCCGTCCTGGGCCTCACCACGGTCGCCAACGACCGCAGCTTCGTGAACGAGGTCCTGGACAAGGTGGTGCGCGACGTCGAGATGCTGGGCGTCGCCGACCTGGTCTCGCGCGAGATGGAGATCGAGACGTACTCGACGCTGCACGGCAACCTGCTCGACAAGCCGCGGGAGGAGCCGGAGCCGGCCGACGAGAAGGCCGCGCGAAGGGAAGAGGAGGAAGCCCTGCGCGAGTACCTGCGCGAGGAGGATCTTCCCGTCCGCGAGGACGATTCCTGATGCCCGCGCACAGCCGCCCGGACCGCGTCGGTCACCTGGTGCAGCAGAAGCTCGGGCAGCTGTTCGCCCGGGGGCTCAAGGACCCGCGCGTGGGCCTGGTGACGATCACCGGGGTCAAGATGTCCCCCGACCTGCGCGAGGCATGGGTGTACTGGACGGTCCACGGCGAGCTGGCGGTGCGCCAGGAGACGGCGCGCGGCATCGAGGCGGCGCGGGGTTTCTTGCGCCGCGAAGTGGGCGCGACGCTGGGCTTGCGGGTGGTCCCCGAGCTGCGCTTCACGTACGACGAGGCGATCGACCGCGGCGACCGCATCGAGCGGCTGCTCCGCGAGGTCCACGAAGAGGACGCGCGCCGGCAGGAAGGCGCGCCGCAAAGCCCGGAAGACGAGTAGAGTGCGCCTTCTTCGGGCGGGGGTCTGGTGAAGGCCAAGAACCGGGGCGTGAAGAACCCGCGGGATTGGAAGCCGGCCGAGAACCTGCCGCGCGCCGTGAAGGCGCTGCGCGCCGCCCGGCGCGTCCTGCTCACCATGCATCGCGGTCCCGACGGCGACGCGCTGGGCAGCGCGCTCGCCCTCGGCTGCGCGCTGCGCGAGCTGGGGCGCGAGGTCACCGTCTACAATCCGGACGAGCTGCCCTACAACTTCCGCTTCCTCGCCGGGGCGGCCCAGGTGGCGAAGTCCCTCCCCGCCGGCGCCGCTTACGACGTGACCGTGGCCACCGACGCGGGCAGCGTGGATCGGCTGGGGCCCGACGTGCCGCCGGCTCCGCGCCGGGGCATCCTGCTCAACCTCGATCACCACGTCACCACCGAGCCGTTCGGCGATCTCAACTACGTCGATCCGGAGGCGGCCTCGGTGGGCATCCTGGCCTACAAGATCATCCAGGGGCTGGGGCACCCGCTCAGCCGCGACGCGGCCGAATGCATCTACGCGAGCATCCTGGCCGACACGGGCTGCTTCCGCTACTCGTCCACCGATCCGGAGTGCCTGCGCGTCGCCGCCGAGCTGCTCGAGCGCGGCGTCGACCCGTGGGAGATGACCGTGCGCGTGTACGAGCAGCAGCCGCTGGCGCGGATGAAGCTGCTCGCGGAAGTGCTGAACACCCTCGAGGTGGCGCCGGGCGGCAAGCTCGCCACCATCACCATCACGCGCGAGATGGTGGCCCGCACCGGGACGCACCTGGACCTGACCGACGGGTTCATCAACTACGCGCGCTCGATCGACGGGGTGGAGGTGGCCGCCGCCTTCCGCGAGCCGGAGGACGGGTCGCGCGCCTGGCGGGTCAGCTTCCGCTCGCGCGGCAACGTGGACGTGTCCGCCATCGCGCTGCGGTTCGGCGGCGGCGGCCACCGGAACGCGGCCGGGTGCGCGATCGAGGGCGACCAGGCCTCGGTCCGGACCCGCATCGCGGCCGAGGTCGCGCTGGCCTTGGAGCCCCTGGATGCCTGACCTGAGCGGCGTGGTGGTGGTCAACAAGCCGAGCGGGCCCACCTCGTTCGACGTGGTCCGGCGGGTGAAGGGCCTGTTCAAGGTCAAGCGGGTGGGCCACACCGGCACGCTGGATCCCACCGCCACGGGCGTCCTGCCCATCTGCGTGGGCGAGGCGACCAAGGTGGCCGGGTTCATCGCCGACGGGGAGAAGGAGTACGAGGCGACCGTCCGCTTCGGACAGATCACCGACACGCAGGACGCGGCGGGCCGGGTCTTGGAGACTCGGCCGGTCGAGGGCCTGACGGAGGATCGCGTCCGCGAGGCGCTGCGCTCGTTCGTGGGGCTGATCGAGCAGACCCCGCCCATGTACTCGGCTCGCAAGGTGGAGGGAAGGCGACTCTACGAGCTGGCGCGCGCGGGCGAGGAGGTGGAGCGCGAGCCGCGCACGGTGAACGTCGACGAGGCGCGGCTGACCTTCTTCCAGCCGCCCGACTGCGGCATCTTCGTACGCTGCTCGAAGGGGACGTATCTACGGACGCTGGCCCACGACCTGGGCGCGCGGCTCGGGCCCGGCGCACATCTGCGCGAGCTGCGGCGCGTGCGGGTGGCGTCGTTCGGCATCGACGAGTCGGTGGGTCTGGACGAGCTGATGGCCGCGGCGAAGCAGGGCCGGGACGAGCTGGCGCGCTACTTGAAGCCGCTGGACCGCGCGCTGGAGGGCCTGGCCGAGCTGCGCCTCGATCCGCATCTCTCGCGCCGCGTGGCGCACGGGCACACTCCGGGTCCGGCGGATCTGTCGCGGCTACGGGCCCCGCCGTACCCGCGCGGCCGCCGCGTCCGTCTGGTGGACCCGGCGGGCCACGTCCTCGCGGTCGCCGAGAGCGACGGCGTCGGCACGCTCAAGCTGCTGCGCGTCCTGGCGCACGGCGACCTGCCGCCGGAGCGGCAGTTCGAGGACTAATCTCGCCGAAGGACGGAGAAGGCCCAGGAAAGCGGACCTCGCATCCGTTCATTGGAATTCGGGTGCTCCGTGGTCAGGGCGGTTGCGCTGCGGCATCCGCGGCGAGCTTAACCAACAGTGGCATCAGCGCACGCAGGAAGTCGTTCAGTGCCAACCTCCGTGAACTGGTCCATCCAACCGTCTCCGAAAACGCGCCTCGCCGCCAGGTCATTGTGCATCCGGCAGAGCAGGCGAACGTTGTCGACGGTCGAAAGGCCGCCGAGCGCGCGCGGAATCTGGTGATCGAACTCGAGGCGCAGAGACGAACCGCAGATCCCGCCCGATTCAATCGGCCATTGGCAGCGGCCGCGATCCCGGGTCCAGACCTGCCGCTTTACGGCGGCTGTCAGGGATGAGGGATTCGTCGAGTGCTTCGCTTGCCGCGGCCTCTGGACAAGGCCCTTGCGCTTCGCGTGGCGCTCCAAGAGGAGATCGAGACCCGCTTCGAGAACGGCCTCCGTGGTTGCACCGGGTCGGGAATGAGAAAGCGCTGCGCGCGTCGCCTCCAACTTCTCTAGGAACCCTCGTGACATCGTCACGTGGAGTCGTGACAGATCCTCGGTCAGCGGCTCGTCAGTGTCGCGAACTTGCTTTGGCGATCGGGCCGGAGCCACACCGGGAGTGCCAGACGGATTCGAGTTCGTCGCCAATGAGACACTTGGTTCAGCCGGCTGAACCGAATCGTCGACGAGCACCTGGGCCGCTGAGGACCTAGCAGCGTCCGCGAACAGCGGCCTAGGCTGGTTGGATAAGGCGGTTACAACGTCCCGACGCGGGACCGTCTCAGCGGGCTGGATTGCCGCCGCGATCGCTTTCGATTCGCGCCTCGAACGTTGGAAGAACTTCGGCAGCGTCTCGTGCCGGTTCTCTGGCGTCAGGACCTTGGCGAGGTGGACGATACTCGTGATGCACAGACGGCCGTCGCGCAGAGGCTCGACGATCTCCGGATAACTCTGCACGAGTTCCGAGGCCGTCTTCCGATAATGGGCGGCGCCTTTCGAAAGACCCAACTCGCGGTGAAGGAAATAGAAGAGGCTGGAGTACCCGAGCTCTCGCCACGCTCGGAGCCGATCGAACTCCGCGAGCTCGAGGAGAAAATCCATCATCGCCACGTGCTCCCGACGGAGCAGATCGGCCAGACGCCCAGCAAGAATGCGTGCGTTCGTCATGCGGGGAATATGGCAGAGCCCTCCGACACCGTCGCCAGTCGACGCGAGGGCCACCGGGCGAGCAGGGAGAGAACGAGGTGAACCAGCTTCGCGCCCTGGCTCGCCCGGAGCCCCGGTATCTCATCTCCGCCGGGCGGCGGCTGGGACTTCTTCCTCCTCCTCGTCCTCGTCTGGCATCCGCTCCAGCGCCCAGGTCGCTTGGACGGCGCGGACGGACACCCAGACCATCAAGCCGGCGACGAACACGTTGCTGCCGAACCCGGGGTGTGCCCCGAACATCTTGGCCACCGTGGCCAGCACTTCGAGGCCGGAGACGGCGAGGAGGACTGCAGCGGCCGTCCGGTTGTGCAGGCGAAGCGCGACCCCACCCGCCGCCAGCAGGACGGCGACGACGAATGCGCCGGGGCTCTTCACCGCGAGGTACAGCACGATCTGCAAGGCGGCGAGGAAGAAGAAGGCGTAGGAAGCGACCGTCACCACCTCGAGCGCGTCGTCCCGAGTCTCGATCTTCGAAATCCAGGCGATCTTTTTCTCCAGCATGGGTGCTCCTTGCTCTCGACGGGGGCGGCTGCCGCGCCGAGATCCCTCCGCGGGACGACGGCGATGCCGGTCGGCGTCTGCAGCGCCGCTCCTTCGATTCCCCCTGTCATGTGAGAAGATCACTGATAACCAAACGTCTCGGGGGGAGACTAGGGTACGCGCTCCCTACGTCCCTCGCAGATGTGCGCGAGGAGGCGTGCAGGAAAGATGCGACCCGTCGCTACCCGGAGACTCTTCGGGGGGGCGGGCAATAGCGCGCGTTTGAGGCCGGCAGCCGCGCCGAAAGCCAGCTGCTTGGTGCGGTCCAAGAGGATCGACCGGCCCACGGGAGTGGGCGTGAGGCCCAGCTTCCGCAGCCGCGCACTGGCCTTGTACAGGAGCTCCTGGCGCTCGGAGGCGGCGGTGCGGAACGTGATGCTGAAGGAGATCGAGACCGACGGCCCGTTCTTCACCCAGTGAGGCACGGTAACCGGGAAGTGCAGCCCCTGGTCCGGGACGAACAGGGTGCCCCGCGGGCATGTCCAGAAGTCTGCAGTAGAGCTCCCGGTAGCGGGCGCTCTTGCGGTCCAGCGAGAGCTCGCGCCGCGCTCGAGCTGAGCAGCGACCCGCGCAGGGGAAAGTGGTGCGGATCGCCCAGGCCCAGCGCGCGGAAATCGGCCAGGTTCCCGCCCGAGATCTCCAGGCAGCCCACGACGGGCTCGAACCCCTGTGGATGCGCGCGGAGCCGCTCGATGAACTGGCGCTCCGCGCCGCCTACGTAGAAGCGCTGGACCAGGTGAAGTACCGGGATCACGCGCGCCAAGATGCGCATGGGCTACCATCGCGGCATGCAGCCATGGCCGCCCCCGCCGGGAGACCCGATGCCGCGGCCCGGGGAGGTGGTCGCCGTCCTCGCCGATCTCGCCGCGGGGCCTGACCGCCTGCGCCGGCTGACCGCCGCGTTCACTCCGCGCGAGCGGGAGCGTGCGGCCTCGTTCGCCACCGACGAATGGCGCAACCGCTGGTCCGCGGCGCGGGGCACGCTGCGAGAGGTGCTGGGGCGCGCGCTGGACATCCGTCCCGAAGGCGTGGCTCTGCGCTATCGGCCGCACGGGAAACCGGAGCTGGATCCCGCTTGCGCGCCGCTCGCCGGCGAGCTGCGCTTCAACCTCTCGCATTCGGGCGAGCGGGCGCTGATCGCGCTGTCGCGCGTCGAGGTGGGCGCCGACGTCGAACGGCTCAAGAGACGGCGTACCGACGACATCGCGCGGAGGTTCTTTGCTCCTGGCGAGCAGCAGCGGCTTTTCGCGCTGCCTCCAGCCGAGCGCGAGCAGGCCTTCTTCCGCCTCTGGACCTGCAAGGAGGCCTTCCTCAAGGCGACGGGCGAAGGGCTGTCCCGTTCCACGCGGTCCTACGAGATCGAGATGGGACCCGCCGGGGCGCGGCTCCTTTGGGCGCGAGGGATCGACGGCGCCGCGGATCGCTTTTCGGTGTTCCCCCTCGACCCGGGAAACGGATACGCTGCCGCGCTCGTCGCCGAGGCGCAGGGTCTCACCCTGCGCCGCTTCGGCTGGCCATAGGGGTCCCCCATGTGGATCGTCGCGTTGCTCGTCGCGCAGGCCGCCGCCCCGGTTTCGAGAATTCCGGATCTGAAGCCGGTGGCCGGCGTTCCATCGCTCTTGGAAAGCGGCCTGCCCGAGGTGCCGGCGCAGCTGCGGGCGCGCATCGAGCAATACCAGAACTCGCGCTCGGCGAATGCGCTCGACGTCGCCGCCGACGGCAGCCAGCTCTTGATCGCGACCCGTTTCGCCTCGACCAACCAGCTTCACCTGGTCGAGCAGCCGATGGGGATGCGCACCCAACTGACCTTCGGGAACGAGCCGGTGAACTCGGCCCGATTCGTGCCGGGCGATCCCCGCGCTCTGCTCTACCTCCAGGACGTCGGTGGAGGCGAGTTCCACCAGGTGTTCCGGCTCGACCGGCGCACGGGCCGCTCCGAGCTGCTCACCGACGGCAAGAGCCGTCACGAGGGCCTGGTGGTCTCGGTGGACGGAACGCGCTTCGCGTACTCGGGCACCGGACGCAACGGGAAGGACACGGACGTCTACCTGGCGCAGATGGCGCAGCCCCGCGATGCGCGGCGGGTCACCGAGCGCGAAGGCGCCTGGCAGGCGGTGGAGTTCTCGTGGGACGGAACCCGGCTCCTGGTGGCCCAGTTCCGCGCCGTCGACGATTCCGACCTGCACCTGTACGACGTGAAGAGCGGCGAGCTGCGCCAGATCACGCCGCGCGAGGGGAAGGGCAGCGTCGAGGACGCCGCCTTCAGCGCGGACGGCAAGTCTGTCTACCTGATCACGGATCGGTACTCCGATTTCAACTCGCTCTACCGCATCGATCTCACCCGCCCAGGCTCCAAGCCGGAACCGCTCACGCCGCAGATCAAGTGGGACCTGGAGGGCCTCACCGTCGCGCCGGACGGCGCTCATCTCGCCTTCGCCGCCAACCAGGAGGGCTGGTCCCGGGTGTACCTGCTCGACTTGCGCAGCGGCCGCGCCGGCCCGATCGATCTGCCTCGCGGGATCGTCTCGACGCTGCGCTTCCCCGACCGGCGGGCCGACCTGTTGTTCGTCGGCGCGCAGACGGCGCGCTCTCCGAACGACGTGTGGGCCTACTCGCTCAAGGAGCGCAAGCTCACCCGCTGGACGCGGAGCGAGGCGGGCCCGGTCGACGCGGCCTCCTTCGTGGAGCCGGAGCTGGTGAAGTACCGCGCGGCCGACGGAATCGTCATCCCCGCGTTCCTGTGGAAGCCGCCGCGCGCCGACGGCAAGGTGCCGGTGGTCATCCTCTGGCACGGCGGACCGGAAGGCCAGTCGCGCCCCACCTTCCAGCCCATCTGGCAGTTCTACGCTCAGGAGCTGGGCATCGCGGTGCTCGCTCCCAACGTCCGCGGCTCGACCGGCTACGGCAAGCCGTACCTGGCGATGGACAACGGAGTCAAGCGCGAGCAGGCGTTGGGCGACATCGGAGCGACGCTGGACTTCATCGCCTCGCGCACCGACCTGGACGCCTCGCGCGTGGCCGCCTACGGCGGGTCGTACGGCGGGTACATGACGCTCGCCACGGTCGCGTTCCAAGGAGCGCGGGTCCGGGCCGCGGTCGACATCGTGGGGATCTCCAACCTGGCCAGCTTCCTCCAGACCACGCAGGCCTACCGGCGGGACCTGCGCCGCGCCGAGTACGGGGACGAGCGCGATCCGGCGGTGCGGGCCGTGCAGGAGCGGATCTCGCCGCTCAACTCCGTGGACAAGATCGAAGCGGCGCTGCTGGTCATCCAGGGCAAGAACGACCCGCGAGTCCCGCAGAGCGAGGCCGAGCAGATCGTCCAGGCGCTGCGCGCCCGCGGCAAGGACGCGCCCTACCTGTTGGGCCTGAACGAGGGGCACGGCTTCCAGAAGAAGGAGAACCGGGATTACATGACCGCCGCGGCCGCCGCGTTCCTGCTGCAGAAGCTGCAGCGCGCGCCCGTGCCGCCCGGCTGAAAGGGGAAGCGATGGAAGCGACGGCGTCAGCTCGCAACGATCTACGGATTGCGGCGGTCGAAGAGCACGTGAGGCACGAGAACCGGCACGACCTCGACGGGCTGCTCTCCACCTTCGGCGGAAACGCAGTCTACGAGGACGGCCCCTGGGGCGAACGCCACGACGGCCTCGGCGCCGTCCGCGAGTACTACGCGGGGCTGTTCCGGGCCGCGCCCGACCTGCACATCGAGGTCAAGAAGCGGCACGTGTGCGACGACGCGATCGTGCTCGAACAGCTCGTCAGCGGAACCCATCTCGGTGCCTGGCGCGGCCTGCCGCCCACCGGCCGCCACCTCGAGTTCCCCTTGTGCGCCGTGTTCACCTTCGACGAGAACGACCGCATGCTGGGCGAGCGGATCTATTACGACCGGGCCACCGTGCTGCGGCAGCTCGGCGTCCTCTCGGAGCCCACCAGCCTGGGCGGCCGGCTCGGCATGCTGCTGCTCCATCCGGCCACCGTGGTCGGCGCCGGGATCCGCTCGGCGTTCCGGCGATCGCGAGACGCGTGACACGGAAGGTCCTGGGGATCGACCTGGCCAGCTCGAGGTGGAGCTCCGTCGGGAGCGCCACCGTCGAGTTCGACGACGAGGCGAAGGAGTTCACGCGCGTCACGCCGGGCGCGATCCGTTGGCCGACGATCCCACTGACTCCCGATGCGCTCGCCGACGCGGTCGACGTGTTCGCTCGGCGGGAGGGGGTCTGCGCCGTTGCGCTCGACGGGCCGCAGGGGTGGCGGGACCCGGCGACGCCCGAGGGAACGCCCGGAGTGGGGAGGCGCTGCGAGTACGAGTGCGGGACGCAAGGAAAGACCGGTGCTTACCCGCGAACCTACCCGGGCACGCAAGGAACCTGGATCGAGTTCTGCGTCGAAGTGTTCGCCAACCTGCTCGGCAGACCCGGCGTCGCGCTGGCAGGCTTGGCCACCAGCAACGGGTTCTCGGGGGCCTACGTCGTTCTCGAATGCTTTCCGACCTCGGCCTGGCGCTCCAGCGGACTGGTCCCGCTGCCGGCCAAGGCCAAGAAGCCGGACCTCGCGCCCTACGTGCAGTCTTTGACCGCTGCTTATCAACTGCCTGACACCGAGGTTTCGTCCCACGACGATCTGCAAGCGGTCGTCGCTGCGCTCATCGCGGCCGCTGCGGTCGGCGGTCCCGCCATCGCTCTCGCGAAAGGAGCACCGGCCAGCGTCGTCGTGCACGCGGACGGATCGCGGCTGCGTATCGAGGGCTACATCTGGGACGTGAAGCCATCGCGCTGAGGACATCGCGTACTTCGAGAAGGAACGTGAAGCCGCTGCCTGCTACAGGGACGCACCCACCACCAAAGACGCGCCGATGGAGCTCACCGTCAGGCCGGTCTGCATCACAGGCGGTCCCAGCGCAGTCGAACCGGCGGATTCGGCGTTGAACATCGCCGAATACCTGCCCTCGATGCCGACGTGAAGGATGCGCGGTACGACGTAAGTGCGCACTCCTAGCGCGATCTCGAGCACCGGCAGCCCCGAACCGTGCGTATCGTACTGCTCGCTGCAGTTGCATTGCAGGCGGACCAATCGGCCGACGCCGACTGCGACGCCGCCGACGAGCTGTGTAGCCCCCAGCGTGTGCACGCGCCCATCGAGAAGGAGCGAGGCGGCGCGGTACCCGGCCGCGGAAGAGCAATTGACTCCGCCTCCGCAAGTCGCACGTCCTTCGCTGCCCAAGGCCGCCGCGGCCCGCACGCCGACCGAAGCGAAGGGCGCGAATTCGTATCCGGCGCGGATCGAGAGCCCGACCGGCGAGGGACAGTCGTAATTCCGGCAGATGTCCGTCAGCGCCCAGATCGGTCCGACGCTGGACTCGGCCTCGAGGCCGAGCCGCTCACCCGCCCAGCTCGCTGGAGCGCTGCAGACGAGAGCGACGAGCAGGCGCAGGCGCATGCATGGCAGACTACTCCGTGTGCCTGGCGGCCACTGCGCCGTGAGCCTGCTCAGATCGCGTCCAGGAACTCCGCGTTGGACTTGAACTCCGAGACCGACTTCAAGAGCCGCTCCATCGCTTCGACCGGCTTCAGGGCGAACAGCGCGCCGCGGAGCTTCTTCACCTTCTCGTATTCGTGTTGGGAGAAGAGCTTCTCCTCCTTGCGGGTGCCGGAGGTCTGGATGTTGATGGCCGGCCAGATGCGCTTCTCGGCCAGCTGGCGGTCGAGGTTGATCTCCGCGTTTCCGGTGCCCTTGAACTCCTCGAAGATCACCTCGTCCATGCGGGAGCCCGTGTCGACCAGCGCGGTGGCGAGGATGGTCAGGGAGCCCCCTTCCTCCGCGTTGCGGGCCGCGCCGAAGAGCCGCTTGGGGCGCTCCAGCGCGCGCGAATCGACGCCGCCCGAGAGGGTGCGGCCGGACGACTCGACCTCCTTGTTGTAGGCGCGCGACAGGCGGGTGATCGAGTCGAGCAGGATCACCACGTCCTTGCCGCCCTCGACCAGGCGCTTGGCGCGCTCCAGCACCATCTCGGCGACGTGCAAGTGCTCCTCGGTGGGCCGGTCGGCGGACGAGGCGAACACCTCCGCCTTCACCGTGCGGCGGAAGTCGGTGACCTCCTCGGGCCGCTCGTCGACGAGCAGCACGAACTGGATCACCTCGGGGCGGTTGGCCGAGATGGCCAGGCACATCTTCTGCAGCATGATCGTCTTGCCCGCCTTGGGCGGCGAGACGATCAGCATGCGCTGGCCCAGGCCGATGGGCGAGACGATGTCGATGACCCGCGTCAGCGTCTCCTTCGGCGTGGTCTCCATCACCAGGCGGTCGTCGGGGTCGATCACCGTGAGGTTCTGGAAGAGCGTGCGCGCCGCGGCCTGCTGCGGCGGGAGCCCCTCCACCGTCTCGGTGCGGATGAGCTGCAGCCGCCCGTTGCGCCTCACTCCCTGACCGGTGAGCAGAGAACCTTCGCGCAGCTTGTCCCGCTCGATCATGTGGCGCGGCACCTCCGGATCGTCCGGCTGGGGGAGGAAGTTCAGCTTCGCGCTGCGCAACCGCCCGTTTCCGCGGTGGTCGACGTCGAGCACGCCCTCGACGGCGACCGGCGGCTCCTGCCGCGGCTGGGGCCGCTGCTGCTGCTGCTGCGGGCGGTGCTGACCCGGCTGCGGCGGCCGGAGCTGCTGCACCCCCTGTGCCTGGAGCTGCGCCTGGAGCTGTGCCTCGCCCCCGGCCGGGGGCGGCGCGGATGGACCGCCGGTGATGTCCGCGCCGGTCTGCGAGCCCTGCGGCTCGCCCGCTCCGGCCATCGCCTGCGGCTCACCGGGCGCCGGCACCGCCTCGGGCGCGCCGTCGTCGGGCAACAGCTCGTTCTCCACGTCCAGGATCCGTCCCTGCGCGTCGAGCGGGGGCTGCACGTTCTGGTGGTGGCCCTTGTTCCGCCCGCGGCCGCGCCCCCCGCGCCGCTGCCGGCGGAACCGGCGCCGCCCGCCGCCCCCTTCGCCCTGCTGCTGCTGCTGCTGCTGTTGCTGCTGCTGTTGCTGCTGCTGCTGCTGCTGCTGCTGGCCGTTGGGGGCGTGCTGCGGGTAGCGCGCGTTGCCCGGCTCGGGCGCGTCGTGCGCCTGGGCTTGGGGCTCGTTGTTGGGGGGCCGTTGTCCTTCACCGTTCATCTTGATCACTCCACATTGCGCGGCTCGCCTTCGAGCCGCGGACTCACTTCTTCAGCAAACGATCGAGGAAACCCTTCTTCTGCTCCGCGGGAGGCCGCTTCAGCCGCGACAGCTCGCTCCTCGCCGCGTCGAACTCCGGATCCGTCGCGATGGCCTTCCGCAAGAGGGCCTTCGCCTGTTCCACCTCACCCAGCGCCTCGTGCAGCTGGGCGGCGAAGACGGTCGCGCTGCGCAGCCGCGGGTCCATCCCCAGCGCCTTGCCGACCAGCTCGAGCCCCTCCCGCGCCTTGCCCCGCCCCCTGTAGATGGACATCCCCAGGTACGCGTGGAACTCCGCCTCGGCGTGGTTGAGCGCGATCGCCTCGCGGAAGGCGCCTTCGGCCTCCGCGAACTTGCCCGCCTTGAAGAGCCTCTCTCCCTTTTCGAAGATACCTTCGGCCCGGAGGATGGCGCCCACGTCGGTGGACAGGCCCTTCGCCTTGCGATCCAGGTACACGTCGTAGTCGCCGCGGCTCGACGGATTGCCGAGGACCGCGTTGGCCTCGCTGACCTTGGAGAACAGCTCTTCGGCCGCCCGCCGCGCCGATCCCAATTCCTGCCCGGCGAACGCGTCCGAATGGAACCGCTTCGCGGCCGCGATGTAGGCCGCCTTGATCTCGTCCTGGGTCGCCGAGGATTGGACGCCCAGGACCTGGTAGTGATTCGCGTTCTTCAGCCGATCGCGCTCCGCGAAGATCACTCGCCGGGACCAGTCCTCGTCGGCCGTGAACTTGCGGCCCCGGTCCTCGTCCTCCGGGTTGGGAGCAGCCGCCTTGGGCGAGGGGGCGGCGGCCTTCGCCCCGCCCGACAGAACGACGAGCCCGCTTTCGCACAGCCACTTGAGCAGCGGCAGCTCGGCCGGCTTCACCCGCGAGAGCGCTTCGGCCAAGGGCCGCTGGTTGGTGGCCAGCGGGGTGACGCCCTCGCCCGGCCAGGCCGTCTTCACCGCGAACAGCTCGCGCTCCAGCTCGGGCGACCGATTCATGTGCTGCTGGGCGCGCGCTTCCAGCCAGTCGCGCTCCGCGGCGTGGGCCCCGAAACGCTTCGCCGCCTCGAGCACCAGCGCCACCGGGCTGGTCCGCGCCTCGGGCACCGCAGCGGTCTGCTCGGCGGACTGCGGGTCGATGCGGAAGCTTCCCGTAGTCCAGCCCAGCCCGTTCACCGAGGCGTCCAACGTCTGCTGCTTGAGCGCCTGCTTGAGCTGCTCCGGCGTGAGGACCCGCGAGTAGGCCAGCGCTTCGTGCAGCGCCACCTTGTTCTGCTTGGCGAACGCCACCGCGCGGTCGAAGGAAGCCTGCTTGACGATCCCCGCGGCGACCTGCGCCGCGCCCGCGAGCTCTCCCTTGACCGAGCTCTGCGCGAAGCGCACCTGCCCCTTCTCGAAATGGATCAGCCGGACCGTGGTGCCCTGGCTGAGGGTCAACAGCGAGGTCGCCTTCTGCCGCAACAGCTCGACGAACAGCGCCGCCGCCGGCTTCTGCGCCAGGTCCCCCTCTTGCGAGGTGGCGGCGCCCTGCACGTTGCACGCTTTCGCCAGTGCGTCGCGCACTTGCGAGATGTCGAACGGTTTGGCGAAGTAGGCATGCGGTTTGAGCCGCGCCACGAGCTCCGCGTTCGGCTGTTTGTAGATCCCGCTCACCACGATCAGCGGCAGCTTCGCCCCCCACGGCTGGCCGCGCGCGAACTGGCCCACCTGGAATCCGTCCAGCTCGGCCAGCACCAGGTCGAGCACCACCGCAGAGAAGGGCTGGTTCGCCTGCGCCGCCTGGGTGAGGAGATCCTTGGCCTGCGCGCCGGAGCGCGTCGCCTGTGCCGTCAGCCCCAGCTCCGAGCAGACCTGTGCGATGAGTCGCGAGGCGCTCTCCTCGTCCTCGACGATCAGGACCTGCGCAGGCACTCAGTTCACCTCGAGATCGAAGGGGAGGACCGCCCGGAGCGTCCCGGGCTCGCCCAACAGAGCCAGCGCGCGCAGCGCCCGCGCCGGCAGCGGCCGCAGCGCGCCGGGCAGGACCTGCAAGGCCGGGAACAGGCTCACCTCGGCCTTGCCCGGGTCGTCGAGCGAGACCGGCTCGTCTGGAGCGAGGCCCGCGCGCACCTTGGCGGCCTGGATCGCCTCGCGCAGGCCCCCCATCTTGTCGACCAGCCCGCGGTCCAGCGCCTGGCGCCCGGTCCAGACGCGGCCGCGGCCGAGCTCGTCGACCCGCTCGCGCGGGAGGTGGCGCCCTTCGGCCACCCGATCGACGAACTGGGCGTAGAACGCGTCCACCCACTCCTGGAGGGTGCGGCGCTCTTCGTCGGTCAGCCCGCGCGCGGTGGAGAACAAGTCCGCGCTCTTGCCG
>DATFTN010000175.1:0-1738 GCA_035261845.1 Myxococcales bacterium
CCGCCTTCCCTACTCGACGCCCGTGCAAGGGCTCTACTCGGCCAGCGCCGGATGCCACCCCGCCGGCTCGGTGATCGGCGCGGCGGGCCACAATGCGGCCGCCCGCGTGTTGCGCGACCTGGGAGCTGCCCAGCCCCTCTAAAAAAACGGCCGCGCACGGGTCCTTCCCTGGCGCCCGATGCGCAACATTACGGACCAACTGTCCACGAGCGATCGCCGTGCGAACTGGCGGCGCTGCTCGCCGAGGAGGCGAGGTCGTGCAGGGTCGGCGCAGGCGCGGAGCGAAAGACGAGGTCGCCCTGCTCCGGTGGCTCGGCCGCAGCGCGCACAGCGCGGTGGGGCTGGTGCGCGGCAGCCGCGTCACGCTGACCAACGCGCTCTTCCGCGAGCTGTACCAGCGCGACGGGGAGTGGCGCTGGAGCTTCGGACAGCATGCGTGCGTGCGCTATCCCTCGCTCTGGCATCTCGCCTGCGTCGAGGCCCGCGACCTGCTGCGGAGCGGGCAGGCCGGGCGCACCTGCCGATTCGAGCACGGCGAATGCGCGCTGGAGCTGCGGCTGGAACGCTTGCCCACCGCGACGGGTCCGGCGGTGGTGCTGCTGGGCCACGACGTCTCCGAGCAGGTGCGCAGCGACGCCCACCGGCTCCGCGACCGCGAAGTCCGCCTGCACGAGGAGCGCATGCACGCGATCGGCGTGGTCGCCTCCGGGCTGGCGCACGATCTGAACCACTCGCTCAACGTCATCGCCCTGCGCATCGCCACGCTGCGCGCAGACCCGCGCTTCGAGCCCGCCCGGCGGAGCCTCGACGGCCTGGGCTGCGTGGTCGAAGAGGCGGCGGCGACGGTGGCGCGGCTGCAGGACCTGGCGCGGCGGCGGCGCGACCGGCCCGCCGAGGGCGTTGACCTGAGCGCCGTTCTCCTGGGAGCGGTGGAGATGGCGCGCACCGAGCTGGACGGCACGGGCGCGGGGCTGCGCATCGAGGAGCACGTGCCCCTGCTGCCGCTGGTGCGCGGCACCGCGGCGGAGCTGTCGCACCTCTTCGCCGATCTGCTCGCCAACGCGCGGGACTCCACGCCGGCCGCCGGCACCGTCGAGGTCCGTGCCCGCGAAGGGCGCGGCGGCGTGGTGGTCACCATCGCCGACCAGGGACCTGGGATCCCCGAGGAGAACCTCTCGCGCGTGTTCGATCCGTTCTTCTCCACCAGCGAGACCCGCGAGACCGGGCTGGTCCTGTCGATCGCGTACGGGCTCATGCACCGGCTGGGCGGCAACATCTCGGCCGCCAACCGCCCGGGCGGGGGGTCGGTCTACACCCTCACCTTCCCGCTCGCCTCCGCGCAGCAGCGGCGCGAGCAGCGGCGGCCGCAGCAGCTGCGCCGGGCCAGCGTCCTCCTGGTGGATGACGAGACCGACAACCTCGAAGTGCTCGAGGAGCTGCTCGAGATGGAAGGCCACCGCGTGGAGACCGCCACGTCCGGCAAGGCGGCCGTGGAGCGCTTCCAGCGCGGCGAGCGCTACGACCTGGTCCTGTGCGACGTCGGGATGCCGCAGATGAGCGGCTGGCAGGTGGTGCGCGAGATCCGGCGGATCGCGCCGGCGGCGCGCATCTGGCTGCTCACCGGGTGGGCGAACGAGATCTCCGAGCACGATCCCCGCCTCGCCGACCTGCAAGGCGTCCTGGGGAAGCCGCTCGACCTCGACCGGCTGCGCTCGCTGCTCGGCGACCCGCAGGGGCC
>DATFTN010000176.1:0-9036 GCA_035261845.1 Myxococcales bacterium
GATCGTCTCGTCCTTGGCGCGGTGGTACTGCAGGCTCAGCGCGTGGCCCGCGCGGACGTGCAGGATCTTGCCCACGTAGCGGTCGGTGTGCGCCCAGATCAGCTCGTATCCCCAGGGCTTCTCGACGCGGACGGGTTTGTGCTCGGGCATCTGGAAGTGTCCCCTCACCGCGCCGGCATCACTACGGCCGACGTGCGCAGCTCCCGCTCCACGTCGCGCCGGAAACGTTCCGCCGACTCCTTGTCGGCGAAGGCGCCGACGCGCACACGGTACCAGATACCCTTGCCCGGCAGGCGCGCCTCGGCCACGTAGGCCTTGAGCCCCGCCGAGCCGGCCCGCGCGGCGATCTGGGCTGCTTCCATGCGCTCCTGCGTCGCTCCCAGCTGCACGGTGAACTTGCCCGGGTCGAGCGGCGCTTCCGGCAGCGCCGCGGGGCTCCCGGGATCGACCGCGACCGCCCTCGCCGGCGCCACGTTGACCGCGGCGGGGGGCGGCGGCAGGTCCTTGCGCGCCGCTTCGGATCGCACCGGCGCGGCCGCAGGGGGCGCTTCCGCCGCCGGCTTGTGCGCCGCCGCCTGCGGCCCGGGCGCCGCCGGCTCGCGTACCGGGGCCCGCTGGGCGAGCGCTCGCTGCGCGTCCAGCGCCACGAGGTCGCCGGAAATCGCGGGCTGCGCCGATCGGCGCGCGACCTGCATCCCGACCAGCAGCCCAAGGGCGAACATCCCGGAGAGCAGCAGCAGCGCCCCCACTGCGAGCGCCGCCACCTGCCGGTCGTCGATGGTCAGCTCGATCTTCTCGCGCAGCCAGCGCCCGTCCCTGATCATCGTTCCGCGTCTGTACCATCGGTCCGCGCCCGGCTGCCAGAAAACGCGACCCGCCTATCCACCTTCGGGTTCCTTCTCCGCTTCCTCCATCCGTTCCGGCGCCGACACCCCGAGCACGGTCAGTGCGTTCGCCAGGGTCTGTTTGATCGCCCACACCAGGTAGAGGCGCGCCGCCGTCTTGCGGGGGTCGTCCGAGATGACCCGCTCCGTCTTCTTGTACTTGGTGTAGTAGGCGTGGAAGGCAGCGATGGTCTCCTGCAGGTAGAAGACCACCCGGTGCGGTTCCAGGGCCTGCGCCGCGGCCGCCACCAGCTCAGGGAACTGCAGCACCCGCTTGAGCAGGTCCATCTCTTCCGGAAGCTTCAGGGGGGTGAGGGACTCCGGATCGTACGCGGGGGACAGCCCGCGCTCCTCCTGCGCCTTGCGCAGGATGGCGGCGCAGCGGGCGTGCCCGTACTGCACGTAGAAGACCGGGTTGTCCATGGTGTGCTTCCGCGCCAGCGCCACGTCGAAGTCGAGGGCCATGTCGCTGCGGCGCAGGAGGAAGAAGAAGCGCGTCGCGTCCGCTCCCGCCTCCTCCAGGATCTCGCGGAGCGTGACGAAGTTCGCCGCCCGCTTGCTCATCTTGAACGGCTTTCCCTCCCGGAGCAGGTTCACCAGCTGCAGGATCAGCACTTCCAGCTCGCCGCCCATCGCCCCCACCGCCGCCTTCATGCGCCGGACGTAGCCCGCGTGGTCGGCGCCCCACACGTCGATGAGCCGCTGGTACCCGCGTTCGAGCTTGTCGAAGTGATAGGCGAGGTCGGCGGCGAAGTACGTCGGCTCGCCCGTCGTCTTGTAGATGGGGCGATCGCGGTCGTCCCCGAAGCGGGTGGTCTTCATCACCAGGAGCGGCTTGGCGGTCACCTCCTCGTCGGCATCCCGCTCCACGCCTTGCGGAGGCGGCAGCACCTCCTCCGCCAGGACGCCCTTGCCTCGCAGCATCTCCACGGCGTGCGCGATGGCTCCCCGGTCGTGCAGCGTCGTCTCGCTGAAGAAGCGGTCGAAGCGGATCCCGAACAGCTCCAGGTCCGGCTTGATCAGGTGGTCGAGGATCCAGCCGGTGGCGAACTTTCGCAGCGGCTCGCGCAGCTCGAGAAACGACTTGCGCAAGTCGGGCCTGGTGGCGAGCCAGGCGCGCGCCACGTCCTTCACGTAGTCGCCCTGATAGTCGTCCGGGTCGAGCGGCGTCACCGGCACGGTCCCGTCCAGCTCCGTGGCGCGGGCGAAGACCGCGTGCGCCAGCCGGAACACCTGGCCCCCCGCGTCGTTCACGTAGAACTCGCGAGCCACCTCGAACCCCGCCCGATCGAGCAGGTTCGCCACGGTGTCCCCGATCACGGCGCCGCGTCCGTGACCTACGTGCATCGGTCCGGTGGGGTTCGCGCTGACGAACTCCACCATCGTCTTGCGCCGCCCGCCCGCGGCGCTCCGGCCGAACCGCTCTCGCTCCTGCCAGACCACGCCGAACGCCCGGTACCAGACCGCGGGCCGCAGCCGCAGGTTGAGAAAGCCCGGACCAGCGATCTCGACCTTCTCCAGGATCCCGTCCGGATCCTCGATGCGATCCACGATCGCCTGCGCCAGCGCCCGCGGACTGGGCTTCGCCGCGCCGGTCGCCTGGGCGTGCTGCTTCTGCAGCACCATCGCCGCGTTGGAAGCGAAGTCGCCGTGGGCCGGGTTCTTGGGCGCGTCGAGCTGGACCGCCGGGCGCTCTCCCGGGGGCAAGAGCCCGTCGCGCGCGAGCCGGTCGAGCGCGCGATCGACGACCCGCGCCAGCTGCTCCTTCACCATGAAGCCACCGGCTCGCCCCAGCGATACTCCGCCTCGAAGAGCGGGCGCAGCCGGTCCCAGCTCGCGTCCAGGTGCTCGATCATCACCTTGCTGTCCGCCAGCACCGGCATGAAATTCGTGTCGCCGCCCCAGCGCGGCACCACGTGCCAGTGCAGGTGGTCGGCGATGCCGGCCCCGGCGACGCGGCCGAGGTTCATGCCCAGGTTCGCGCCCTGGGGGGCGTAGGCGCGGCCCACCAGCCGCAGGGCGATCCGGAGCATCTCGCACAGCTCCTGGTAGTCGCTGTCCGACAGGGCGTGGACGTCGCCCACGTGCGCGCGCGGGACGACCATCAGGTGCCCGTTGTTGTACGGGTACTTGTTGAGGATCGCGAAGGTGCGCGCGGTCCGGCCCAAGACCAGGTTCTTGCGATCGTCCCGCTGCAGGGGCAGCTCGCAGAAGATGCAGCCCGAGACCGGTTCACCCTTGGAGATGAGCTCCATCCGCCACGGCGCCCAGAGCTGCTCCACCTCTACTCCACCAGCTGCGGGGCCAGGAACTGCAGCCCGCCGCCGCGGGCTGCGCCGCGCATGCCTTCGCCCACTCCCGCGGCCGCGCCCTGGAACACCCCGCGCATCAGGTCCCGCAGCGAGAGCGCCACGTCCCTGGGAGGCAGCTGCAGGCGAGGCTCCCCGCTCTGGCCGGCGAGCTGCCACGCCTTGGCGACCGCGTCCTGGAACCCGCCCAGCTCGTCGATCAGCCGCAGCTCCTTCGCCCGGCGGCCGGTGTAGATGCGCCCCTCCGCCAGCTTGCGCACCTCCTCCTCCTTGAGCCCGCGCGCGTCGGCCACGTCGCGGATGAACTGCGTATAGACGTCCTCGGAGATGGTCTGCACTTCCTCGCGGTCCAGCTCGTTCAAGGGGCGGAACGGCGAGAGGGTGTCCTTGTACTTGCCGGACTTGAGGGTCGTCTCCTCCACCTTCACCGCCTCGAGGAGTCCGCGCACGTTGAAGTGCATGAAGATGACGCCGATCGATCCGGTCAGCGTGCCCGGGCTGGCGTAGATCTGGTCCGCCGCGGCGGAGATGTAGTAGCCGCCCGATGCCGCCAGGTTGCCCATCGCGGCGACCACCTTCTTCTTCTTCCTCAGGTTGCGGAGCGCCGAGTAGATCTCCTGGGAAGCCGCCACCGCGCCCCCGGGCGATTCGACCCGCACCACCACCGCCTTCACGTCGTCGTCGCGCTCGTACTTGCGCAGCAGCTTGACCACCTTGTCCGGGTCGATCCCCCGTTCCGCGTCGCCGACGGTGCCCTTGCACTCGACCACGCCGACGCGCGGGCCGGTGCTGGTCGACAGCTCCGCGTCCAACCCCGACGCGGTGGTCGTCTTGAGCGCCGACCAGGCGAGGACCAGGAACCCGAACAGGACCAGGAACAGGCCCCCGAAGATCACCCCGAGCACCACGGCAGCGCGCTTGTCCACTTCCACTCCCTGTCGGACCGAAGGAGTTTTGACTAGCAGAGCACCCTCGTGAGAACAAGCGAACGTGTCGTTCCGGCCGGCGCTGCGGGAGCTGGTGCTGCGCGCGCCGGGAGCGCGGGGCGCGGTGTTCTGCGACGGCCATGGCGAATCCGTCGATCTGGCAGTGGCCGAGCCCCCGCCCTCCGGCTGCGAGGGGCTCAGCGAATACGACCTGAAGCTGACCGGCGCCCAGGTGGCGCCGGCCTGGCTTTCCCTGGATGCCGGATCGGTGGAGCGCGGCGCCGGCAAGGCCGTCGAGCTGCAGCTGCGCTGCGACAAGGGATGGGTGCTCTGCCGGGCGCTGCGCGAGGATTACTACCTCGTACTGGTGCTGGCTCCCGACAGGCCCCCGGCGGCCGCGGCCGCCTTCGCCCTGCGCGAGGCCGCGGCCCGCGTGCTGGCCGATCTCACTTGAGGTGCTCGCGCGCGAAGCGGACCAGCTGGCGCAAGTCGGTCCGCGAAGACGACGCCAGCAGGAGCCCGGCCTCGACCTTCGTCTCCGGGTCGATGGCCACCACTCCGGCGAAGCCGCCCGGGTCGCGCTCGAGCACTTTCGCCGCCAGCGTCGATCCCGAGCCGACTGCCACCAGGAGCGGTTTGCGCGCATCGAGATCGTCCCGCGACCGCAGCGACCGCAGGGAAGCGAGCAGGTCGGACACCTGGGTCTCGATCGGGACCTGGTGGAGCAACGGACCGCGCGGATTGAGGCCGATGGCGGCGATGCCGGAGGCGGAGAGCGCCAGCGCCGGCGGATCCAGCACCGGCCGGACCGGGTCCTCGGTACCGTGCACCAGCAAGGCGACGTGCGGTTTCGCCGGTTCGCGCGGCTTCCACATCCAGCCGGTCAGCTCGCTCGCATCGGGGCGCGCGAGCCGGAGCGAGGTCGGCCGCACCAGCGCATGACGGCCCAGGCCCGGGCGTGGGCTGCGCGTCAACCGGCTGGTGGTGCCGAACCCGGTGCGGAAGGCGAACACGTCCGCGGTGTCGTCGGCCTGCCGCCACCCGAAGAAGAGCCGGTCTCCCTGCTTCGTCCACTCCAGCGGCGACTCTCCGGGGGGAGCGGGCTCCAGCGCGCCTCCGGGAGGCTGCGGCAGCGGCTGCGCCCGCAGGCCGGGCAGCTCGAGCACGGAGAAGACGGTCTGTCCGTTCGCCTCTTCCGCGACCGCCAGCCGGTGTCCGTCGTCGGTGAGGGCGAAGGCTTCCACGGTCCGGCCGGGAGCGTAGATGATCTTGCGCTCGCGCGAGGCGACCACCACCGCGTCGACGCCGAGCGGCTCGCGGCCGGCGTCGGACAATAGATACACGGTCCGGCCGTCCGGGCTCCACCGGGGAAGGCGGAAGCGCGCCGTCCCTTCGTGGGGCGTGAGCGCCTCGGCGCGGGCGCTCGCCAGATCCACGGTCCAGATGGTCTCGTCCTCCCCGCGCCGCGTCTGGATCAGCAAGGACCGGCCGTCCGGCGACACGGGACCGACCGCCGACAGGCCGCGCAGGGCCTCCTCCAGGGCGATCGGCGCCTGGCGAGCGGGCGCCGACGCTTGTTGCGGCGGCGTTGCGGGCGTCCCAGGTGACGCGGGCGACGCGGCCGCGGCCGCTCCCCGCATGGTCGGAGGGGCAGGCGCCGCCGTGGCGGGTCGCGCCGGCGCGGCAGGGGGGCCTGCGGGAAACGGGCTTTGCGGCGCGATGGCGCCGGGCTTCACCTCGGTGACCTTCCTGGCCGTGTCGATCCCCACCTGTCGCAACGAGATGGCGCTTCCGTCGACCACGCCGTAGAACAGCCTCTTGCCGTCGCGGGCGAAGCCGCCCAGGAGCTGATCGCCCGGCGCCGCATCCAGCTCGACCGCCCGCCCTCCCTGGTCGTCGAGCATCAGCAGGCGGCGCTTGCCGTCGCGCAGCGCCACCGCGATGAGGACGTGTGGATCGGACGGGGACCAGCGCACCGCGACGATGCCGCCCGGCTCCGCCGTGAGCTGCACGGGGTAGCCGCCGTCGAGCGGCATCACGGCGGCCTGGGGCGAGCCGAAGAGCGTGGTCACGAAGGCGAGCTGGCGGCTGTCCTCGGACGGACGGGCACCCTCGGCGCTGCCCAGATATTCCAGCGCGCGGACCGCGTCCGGGAGGGGCTCGTCGGCGGCGAACGAGGCGGCCGAGGCGGCCAGCAGGATTGAAGAAACGAATCTCATGGACGTCTGTTTACCTGAGCGCGGGCCGCGTGTCCGGCCAGTTGGGCGGCGGGTCCTGCGACCGTCGGCACCTTGACGCATCGGATGCCGCACCACCATGAGAACCGCCATGCGACATAGCGTCCCGATCCTCGCAACCCTCTCCTTGGCCGCCTGCATCGGGGAGTCGCAGCAGGCACGCCCCATGGAGCCGGGCCCTGCTGCCGCTCCAGACCGCTCGCAACAAACGCTGCGGGAGATCGATCTCCAGCAACGCTGGACCGCGGAGGCCCTGGCCGGCCGGCCCGCGGCCGACGAGCTGGAAGCGGCTCGCGACGGGGACGCCGGCGCAATCTCGGATACGCGCAGGCGCTTCCGGCGCCTGGTCATCGCCGTGGACCGGACTACCTGGATCCGGGAGACGGTCCCGGCGATCTTGCGCGGATCGGCCGACCCCGATCGGCTGGTGGCCGCGTTCGACACCGCCGGCCGGGATCGGAACGAGGCGCTGGCCGCCGCCGACGCGACGGCATACGCGCTGGCAGGGTCGCGGAGCCGGAGCGCGATCTCCCTGGAAGAGCTGAAGCAGGGCCTGACGGCCTCGCGCAACGCCCGGGTGAGCGAGCAAAGGCTGGCGGCGAACCTGGGACGCGCGGCGCGGGGAACGACGGGTCCCGACCCGCTCCAGCGGCTCTCCACGGTGCCGATGCCGCCGAAGACGCCGTTCGTCCAGGCCACGGCGCGCTACCTCGCCGCCCGCCCGGCCGAGGACAGGGCGATGGATTCGTGGCCGCCACAGCTGGCCCAGGAACGGGCCGAGATCCGCGCCGCGGCCACGGATCTGCAGCTGCCGCAGGCGGCCGCTCCGGACGGTGGAATGGGCGAGCCGCCGGCCGGCATCGACGAGCAGGAAGGCGAGCCGATCATTCCGGGACTCGATGCGGGAACGCCGGGCGAGGTGGCGGCGGCGGACGCCGGAGTCCCTGCCGCCCCGGCTGAAGCCGCCCCGCTCACCGTTTCGGGCGACCTGAAGAGGATGCTCTCGCAGCGGGGACCGCCGCTCTCGATCGCGCAGCGCCCGGACGGGCTGACCGCGTTCCGGTACCGCGAGCTGCGGCCTTGCGGCACCAATCGCTGCGCCGTGTCGGTCGACTACCTGTTCGATTCCCAGGGCCGCCTGATGCGCAGCGAGGTGGCGAAACAGTGACCGCATCGCTCCCACGTTCGAGCATGAGTGGCGGGGATCTCCGTTTTGCTTTCCGGGGGAGCGCCAAGCCCAGTCAGGCGAAGAGTGCAGCTCGCATGGGAGCCCGGTCGGCAGCACGGGCTCTGGGCCACCCGGATTGACGCGCTGCGGCCCGTCCTGGAACAAGTCGACGCACACGGTTCGGCACGGGCGCTCCCGTGGTCGCGTCATCCAAGGGCAGGCAGCGAATCGCCGAGGTTTCGACCACTCTCCACAAGCAACTTCGGCGCGGGGCGCATCATCGGTCATTTGACCGATGCCTGCCTTTTTCTAGTTGACGAGTTCAGCAGGCCGTACGGATCGGCCCTCCGACCATCGCACAATCCCGAGTCCCTGAGCGCCCGGGACGCGTTCTCCTGCACGGAGGATCGAGTTCCGTTCTGGCGTGTCCCTTCGCCACCCGCGTGCACCAGTGGCCGGCGCAGAGATTGGAAAAACGGCCGTGCTACCAAACGTGCATGATCAACTCACTCGAAACCGTAGCATTGCTCAACGACCCGGATCTCCTCGCGCGGACGCGCGAGCTGGCCGACCATTCCTGTCGCACGGAGGCAGACCTCCTCATGCATCTGAGCGAGATCGACCAGCGGAAGCTGTACGCCGACCGCGCATTTCCCTCCATGTTCGCGTTCTGCGTCGGCGAGCTTCGGTTCTCCGAGGATGCCGCTTACAGCCGGATCGTGGTGGCACGCGCAGCGAGGCGATTGCCGGCCATGATCGAGGCGACGCGATCAGGGCAAGTCCACTTGACCGGACTGCGCCTGCTCGCACCGCACCTGACAGCCGAGAACCACTGCGAGGTCCTCGCCGAGGCGGCAGGCAAGACGAAGCGCGAGATCGAGGAGCTGGTCGCGCGTCTGGCGCCGCAGCCCGCGGTCGCGCCTACGATCCGGAAGCTCCCGGAGCGGCCCGCACCGGCCCCGGCGGAACCGCTGACCCTCGCCCTCGATCCGGCGCCCGCAAGACCGCCTAGGCGGGAAGACCATCGGCGTGCCATCGAGCCGCTTGCAGAGAAGATGTACCGGGTGGAGTTCACCGCAGACCAGGAACTTCACGACAAGCTGCGAGAGGCACAGGACCTGCTCCGGCACCGCATTCCGGATGGAGACCTGGCCTGCATCGTCGAGAGGGCGCTCGATTTGCTGATCGACCACGTGAAGAAGGAGCGGTTCGGGGTCGGCCGGAAACCTCGGCAGCCGTCCGCCGTGGCCGTGCAGGAGGAGGCGTCCTCCCGCCACATCCCGGATGCGATCAAGCGGAAGGTCTACCAGCGTGACGGCGGGCGTTGCACGCTCGTAGACGAGCGAGGGCGCCGGTGCCCGGAGACGGGCCACCTGGAATTCGAACACGTCGACGGATTCGCGCTCACGCATCTGCACGATGAAGATCGCATCCGGCTGATGTGCCGTAGCCACAATCAGCACGCAGCGGAAAAGACCTACGGCCGCGCCTTCATGGAGCGGGCACGATCGT
>DATFTN010000177.1:0-1745 GCA_035261845.1 Myxococcales bacterium
CATCGGCATCGGCGTTGCCTCGATCAACCCCGATCCCGCCCTCCGCGCCGCGGCAAGCGCCTCCGCCGGGATCGACCTCTACCTCGGGCGGGACTTCTTCCTGACGGGAGAAGTCAAGCAGCGCCTGTTCATGGAAGGGACCGACGGCTCCGCACACGGGCTCGTCACTTCCGACCGCAGGCAGACGTCCTTCCTCGCCGGGATGGGCTTCTATTTCTTCTAGCGGATCGTCGCCGGGGCGGCCGCCGCCGGGCGGCCGTAGCGCATCGTCGCGTATCCGGTGAGGAGCCCGACGAGCGTCCCGGGCAGGATGATCTCCAGGTAGTGGGAGCCCTGGAGCAGCGTGATCCCCAAGGCAAGCAGCGCGCCCACCGCGGTCCCGAAGATCACCGTCGGCACGACCCGCGCGGCCTTGCGCGCGAAGAGGCCGATGAGCGCGCCGGCGATGAGGCCCTTCACCGTCGATCCGACGACGATCCCCATCAATTGCGAGCGCACCTCGGGCGTGAACCAGGCCGTCAGCCCGTCGAGGATTCCCAGCGCTCCGCCCACCAGCAACGCAACCGTGATCCGGCTCATGTCGCAGTCCCTCCTGCGCCGCTCCGTGCGGCGTCATCCCGCTGTATGCCGCACGCCGGAAATCCTTTAACGGTGCGTGAACAGCAGGATCAATCCCCGTCCGACGAGGTACGCGGCCACGATGGCCGCGGCGACGCGGTGACGCTTTGCAACGCGCAGCGCCCTGCGCAGGAGGTTCTCCGGATACGCGGACACCGGGGCGGCCTCGAGGAAGCGCTCCGCGTCCTTCGCCAGGTCCGCCGCGCCGGGGTATCGATCGTCCGGCCGCGGCGACATCGCTTTCCGGGTGATCGCCCGCAGCGCCGCGGGCGCTCCGGGAGCCAGCAGCGACTGCAGCAACGCGCCCAGCGAGAACACGTCCGCGCGCGCATCCACGCTGCCGCTGCCGCCGCTCTGCTGCTCCGGCGCCATGAACCCCGGCGTCCCCAGGACGGACCCCTCCCCGGTGTCACCGGGCGCGCGCCTGTTCCCGGTTGCGCCGTCCGCCCGGCCGCGCGGATCGGAGACCACCTTGGCCAGCCCCCAATCGAGCACCAGCACTTCGCCGAACGGCCCGATCATCACGTTCTGAGGCTTCAAGTCGCGGTGCAGCACGCCGCGCGCGTGCGCGAACGCCACCGCCTCGGCGACGCGCAGGAAGACCCGCAACCGCTCCGCCAAGGAAAGGCGCGCGGTCGACTGGTCGAGCCGTTCGCCTTCGACCAGCTTCATGGTGTAGAAGGCGCGCCCGTCGCCGAGCCGTCCCACGTCGTGCACGGGGACGATGCCCGGGTGCTCGAGCCGCGCCAGCACCTCCGCCTCGCGCCGCAAGCGCGCCTCTGTCTCGGGGTCCTCGAGGTCGAGCACTTTGAGGGCCACGCGCCGGCCCAGCTCGGTGTCCAGGGCGACGTACACGGTCCCCATCCCGCCGCTGCCGGCGACGCCGGCGAGCCGGTACCGGGTGCCCGAGAGGTCCGGCTCGCGCACCGACTGCCGCAGCCGCGCCAGCGCGGCGTCGTCGAGGCGGCTCACGATCCGTCCAGCCCGAGCAAGGTTCGCGCTTCCTCGCGGAGCTCGCTCTCCGTGGCCGTGCACTCCCGGAGCAGATCGAGCAGGACCTCGCGCAGCTTCCGGCGCGCCCAGGCGAGCCGATTCGTGACGTCGGTGGTGGGGATGCCGAAGCGGCG
>DATFTN010000178.1:0-33106 GCA_035261845.1 Myxococcales bacterium
CAGGTGCACCCGCCCGGACCGCACCGCGTCCAGGATCCCCGGCATGCGCCGTGCCGCCCGGGCAACCATGATCCGGTTGTAGGCGACGTCCTCGGAGAACCCCAGCTCGCCCACGCAGAAAGCGAACATCGAAGGGAAGCCCTGGTCGAGGTAGAGCTTCCGCTCGTCGATCTCGCCGAGATGCACGAGCAGCTTTTCTTCCACGCATCGAGAGCTCTGCACGCAGTCGTAGCACGGCGTTTTCCGGCGCTCTGCGGAGCCCGCGCACGTGCGCTGCGCGGCAAGTCGAACCCGAGAGGAGACCCCGAGGCGAACGATCGCTCTCCGCGCGCCGCTCGCGCTTGAACGCGCTTTCCGAGGACGTCTACGGTCCGCCGTCAAGACGACACGCCAGACCTGTCAACCGAAAACTCACCGCATACGTAAGTTGTCCGATGACCTCGGATACCAGCGAATGCGGATGAAGACGTCGCTCGCTCGCAGTGCGGGAGCGGGGTCGCCCCGGGGCGGGACGCACCGCGTTAAGGAGCCGCGTTGGATCAGAACCCCAAGCCGGCCAGCTCGCGGAGGATGCCCTCGTAGAGGCCGACGGCGTCGAAGCTGAGCGACCAGCCGATCTGCGCCCAGTGGTCGGCCTCCACCTCGCGGATCACCTTGCCCCAGCCCTGCGAGGCGGAGGGAACCAGCCCGTCGTTCGCTCCCGATCGCGCGCTCAAGTAGGCATGGCTGGGCCAGAGCAATGGATTGGTTTGCGCCAGCCCGCTGTGCCCGACCACGCTGCAGTAGGCGACGCCCGGCGCGTCGGGCACTTCCCGGTTGAACCGCTCGAGCGCCTCGGTGGTCAGGTCGTGCAGCGCGCGCACGTCGATCACTTTCGCCAGCGCGCGCGACACGCCGGCCGGGACGATCCCGGCGCCCAGGTCCGCCACGGGCGTCCCGCGGTGCGGCGTGCCGATGGTCACCAGGGAAGCCACCCTGTCTTGGAGCCCCAGCCGCGCGATGGCGTAGCGCGCGTCGAGCCCGCCCATGCTGTGGGCGATGACGTTCACCCTCTCGCCGGGCAGCTCGTCGATCAAGGTCCGGAGCTGCTCGGCACGGACGGAGATGGGCGCCGCCGCCGGCACCCGCGGCGTGTGGAGCTTCGCGTCCAGGCCGCCCAGCGCGTCGGCGATCTTGCGGAAGTACTGGTGCCGCCGGCCGGCCACGGCGATCTCGTCGAAGCCAAGCATCCCATGCGCCAGGATCACCGCGTGCCGGAGCCGCGGCGCGCGACGCGCCGGAAAGCGATCGCGCAACCGGGCGCGCCGGCTCCAGGCGAAGAGAACCAGCGCCAGGGCGACGAGCAGCGCAGCGAGCAAGAGGAGTTCCCAGCGCATGCCGCCAGCTTAGATGCCGAAAGGCACGCTTTGCGACGTAGGGAAAGGCGCGCGCGGTGAGGGCGGGGAGGATTTGCGCCCACGCCGATGGCCGGATACTTAAAGCGTTTCATGCCTCGACGGAGCAAATCGCAGCCCGATCCGCTAGCCACCTTCCCCGAGTGGGCCAGGCGTCTGGCCGACCGCTACTACACCAAGACGGTCTCCACTTTCATCCTCCACGGCGCCGTGCGGGACCTGCAGCCTGCCGACGACGGAAAGGGAGGGCGCAGATTCGTCCCGCTGCGCACGTTCCTCTCCGACGAGCTGTTCGGCTCCCGCGACCTGGTGGCGTTCTACGACCGCTCCAGCGGAATCCGCCTGGCCACGCCTGAGATGCAGAAGGACTTCATGGCGGCGGTCGCCGGCTACGACACCTTGTTCGGCACCGAGTACGCCAAGGCGGTCCCCAAGGACCCGGCACGGGCCTTCCCGCTCCTGGAATCGTACGCGCGGGTGCGCATCGCCGACGGCAAGAGCCTCGCCTTCGTGATCGACTTCGCGGAGACGGTCGCCCCGGCCGGCGACCTGGGCTTCATGCCCGGCGAGGACCGCTACTCGCTGGTGACGCTGGTGAAGTGGGCGCAGGATCCGCAGTTCCTCGCCGCCGACTTCTCCGTCTGCCTGGTGGCGGAGAACCTGACCGAGCTGAACCCGCGCATCGGCCGCAATCCCTACGCCTCGGGGATCGAGATTCCGCTGCCCACCGAGAAGGAGCGGCTCGACTACATCGAGTGGAAGCTAAGCGGCCGGCCGGTGCGAGAAGTGAGCGAGGTGAACGCGCAGGCGATGGCGCAGATGACCGCCGGCATGAGCCGGGTGTCGCTCGACCGGGTGCTCACCGAGGCGATGGGCGGGGCAAAGCTGACCGCGGAACGGCTGAAGGAGAAGAAGAAGGAGATCATCCAGGCCGAGGTGCACGGCCTGCTCGAGTTCATCGAGCCCGCGTACTCCATCGACATGGTCTCGGGGCACGCCAAGGCGAAGCAGCTCCTGCGCCAGGCGGCCAAGGCCATCCAGACCGGCAAGCGCGACGTGGTGCCGATGGGGTTCCTCATCGCGGGGCCGATCGGCACCGGCAAGACGTTCCTCGCCACCTGCTTCGCCGGAGAGATCGGCATCCCTTGCGTGAAGTTCCTCAACTTCCGCTCGCAATGGCAGGGGGTGACCGAGGGAAACCTGGAAAAGATCTTCAACCTGCTCAAGGCCATGTGGCCGGTGGCCGTGATCGTCGACGAGGCCGACGCCTTCCTCGGCAACCGCAACGCGCAGGGCGACTCGGGCACCAGCGCGCGGGTATTCAGCCAGATCGCCTCGTTCATGGGGAACACCGAGTACCGGGGCAAGATCGTCTGGTTCCTGCTGACCAGCCGCCCCGACCTCTTGCCGGTGGACTTGAAGCGGCAGGGGCGGGCGGAGGAGCACCTGGCGCTGTTCTATCCGGAGTCGCACGAGGAGCGCCTGGATCTGGTGCGCACCATGGCGAAGAAGGCGCGGGTGCAGTTCGACGGCGATCTCGGCGAGGTGCTCCCGACCGACCTGCCGAAGATGAGCGGCGCCGACCTGGAGGCGGCGCTGGTCCGCGCCAAGCTGCGGGCCGTGAGCGACAAGCGCGAAAAAGTGACCCGGGAAGACCTCAAGGAGACCTTCGCCGACTTCGTCCCGCCCAGCTATCCGCTGGAAGTCGAGTTGCAGACGCTGGTGGCGGTGGCAGAGTGCACCTCCCGCGAGCTGCTCCCCGAGTCCTACCGACAGAAGCCCCGCGACGACGTCACCCGCCGCATCAGAGAATTGAAGCTGCTTCTCTCGGAGCAATGACATGCCGACGCGCGATCCGGAGGTCGGGGCGACGGGGCAGGTGGAGATGCTCGTCGGGGAGCAGGACCTGGCGAGCGCCCTCAACCACATCACCGGCGATACCTACCCGGCAGTGTTCGCAACGACCCGCGCCATCGCGCTCTGCGAGCTCGCCGCCGGACGCGTGCTCGCGCCGCTCCTCTCGGACGGCGAGCTGTCGGTGGGCGTGGTGGTCGACGTGAAGCACACCGCGGCCACTCCCACCGGCGCCCGCGTCTCGGCCACCGCCCGCTACACCGGGCGCGACGGGAAGCTGTACGCCTTCGAGGTCTCGGTGAAAGACCCGGCCGGCGAGGTGATGACGGGCGTGCACAAACGCGCGGTCATCCAGCTCGCCCGGCTGCTCGCGGGAGCTGACAAGCGAAAGTAGATCAGCGGGCCCCGGTCACCGGTCCCTCGGAGACGCACGATACACGGACCTGCTGACTGACGCACTGCGGCGTAAGCGTGGTCTGCTGGACTACGGCCGCTAGACTTGCTACTGTTGGTGGCCGTGAAGATCGCGGGAACCGAATGGGACGATGACAACCTCTCCCACATTGAAGGAGAGCATGGCGAACGCGATATCTCGCGCGACGACGTCGACGAGGTGCTCTTTTCCACGTTCGCGCCTGCTCGAGCGATCAGGATCCAGACAGTCAGCGGCGAAACGAGATGCGTAGTGCACGGTCGGACCTGCGACGGCCGGTTCCTCCAGGTGGTTACAGTTCCGAAACCGAACGACTTTCATCGCCCTATCCATGCGCGGGACCTAGAGGACGATGAGGCAGAATCCTACCTGGGTTGGCGAAGGACGATAAAACGATGACCTCTCAAACCAAGAAGACAAGGATGACGAAAGGACAGAAGACTCAGTGGCAGCGCCACTCAAAGATTGACGAGACCGCTACGTCAAGCGGCGATAGCGTTTGGGACCGCTACTCGTTTGCCGACGCAATGGACGCAGCTGGCGAACCGCTCGTATACGAACCCAACGCCACGCAGATTCCTCGTACTCTGGTGTATCGCCTCCGGCTAGATGAGCGTGAAATGGCCTCATTGCAGCGTCTAGCCCGTGAGCGCAGCGTTTCGATTTCAGTGATCCTCCGCGAGTTCGTAAATGGCCTTGCAGACGAACGGACACGGTTTGAGCTCCATCCAGGAGCCTCTGCCTGCATTCGAGATCCGAACACGCACGAGCCATACGGCTCGTTTGCCCACATTGTCATCGCTAACAATGGGGCGTTCGCGCCTCGCGTCCGGTGCTGGTTTACGTTCTTGCGCGCGGATGGATCGTCACTATTTCCGTCAGAGATGCCTGGTCGATGGTCTTCTGCGCCAGAGCCGATTTCCACGAACGCAGTCACGACGCGACCAGATGCCATCCAGCTAATTCACTACTTCGATCCATCGAAAATGAGTCTTGGATATGTCCAGGATTTCGCGAAAGGCGAGGAGAACCACATCGCCGTTGCTATTAAATTTGCGGATGGTTCAGCATGGGGCTGGACTCAGGAGAGCTATCAGCACAACTGGAGACATCCTTCTTGGCGTCTGCCCAACGAACAACTTCGTGTGCGCGCGAGGATCGTGTCCGACGGTCAGGCATTTGCGTCTGAGTTCATTCTGGATTGCCGATCTCAACTGGAAGGATTTGGCGTGACTAATCAGGACGAAGGCAGACCCTCAAGTCCGCTACCAGACGTGCCCTACATTAGGCTGGTCAAACCGTAAGTGTGCGTTTGATGTCGACCTACTTTGCCGCTCACCACGACCGTCGGCGTAAGCCCTGGTCCGTCGCGATAGTACCAGCCACAAGCAAGGCGCACGGGGCATAAATGCTAACGGAATTGCGCCTCATCAACTTTCGCTGCTTCAAGGACCATGTAATCCCACTGAGGCGCAACACGATCATCGTCGGCAAGAACAACGCCGGCAAATCTACGGTGATTGACGCCCTCAGGCTCGTGTCTTGCCATTTGACGACGAGGAACGAGACGTGGCCCTTGTCGAACGGCTCGTCCGGCTCCTGCGTGAGGACGCTTAGCCCCGCCTCTCGGAGGCACGCCCTGACCTCGTCTGGCGGGTGGCTTCTGTAGAAGAACTCCTCGCCGAACATCGACGAAGTGAACCCTTCGTCGCCGGTGCCACCCGACGTGAACAGGACGCGGCCGCCGGGCCGGAGCCGGCGCGCGAAGTTCGAGTACATGCCACGGTGGTGCCGCCGGTCGACGTGGAACAGGTCCCAGGCGACGATGGCGGCGAAGGAGCCGGCCGTGAACTCCACCTCGGTCATGTCGGCCATCGCGAGCGAGGCTGCGGGCACGAGGCGGCCGGCGAGACTCAGCATCTCGATCGAGGAATCGATCCCGACCACCCGCAGCCGCACCGGTGACAGGCGCGCCGTGATGGGATGCCCGACTCCACAGCCCAGGTCAAGGGCGCGCGCGCCCGAACCGAGGCCGTCGATCAGCGCGGGGAAGTATCGCTACTCGAGCCAAGGCCTGTGCGACGCGGCGAATCGCGCGGCGATCTTGTCGTACGGATTCGGCAACCTACTGCAGCTCGTCCAGGAAGAGCCGGACCTCGTTGAACAGCTGGCCGCGGTTCCGCTCCATCATGACGGTGTGCGTGCCCTCGCCGATCTCGACCAGCCGCCGGTAGGGCGCCGAGGTCAGCCGGGAGAAGACCTCGCGGGGCATCGGATTCGGCAGGTCCTGGTCCCACTCCGCGTGGACGATCAGCACCGGCACCTTGATCTGTCCGGGGTCGTAGTATGGCTTGCCGCTCGACCAGTACTCCTTGGTGTCGCGCAGCGTGCCGTTGGGAGCGCGCAGCACGGGCGGGTTCTGCTTCGATCCCACCGGATCGGTCGCCAGCGTCGCCTGCGCCCACTGCTCGAACCAGCCGGCCGGGATCAGGTCCTTCTTCTTGTCTTCCGGAACTCCCTTGAGCCAGCGGTCGCGCGCCGAGTCCATCGAGACGGTCCGGTAGGCCCCCTCCCCGGAGACGAGCGAGGGAGTGGTCCGCAGCCATTGCGGCGCGTACAGCACCAGCTTGCTCACCTTCCCGGGGTTGCGCACCGTGTAGCCCGCCATGATGGTGGTGCCCCACGACCAGCCCATCAGCGCGAGCTTCGGCGCTTTGCGCTGCGACAGGATGAAGTCCACCGCGCTCGACACGTCCCGCACCGCCACGTCGGTGGTCACGATGGCCGGGTTCGCGGATGGCGGCTGGTCCATCTCCGGCGGCCGCGTCGACCGGCCGTAGCCGCGCAGGTCGACGAGCCACACGTCCCAGCCGTCCCGGGCGAGGAAGTCCATCAGCGAGGTGCCCCCCAGCGGCAAGTCGAAGGAGGTCTCCGCCGGATATGTCGAACCGTGCACGAACAGCAGGATGCGGGAAGGCTCGACGCTCTCCATGCGCTTGTTGCGCAGGTAGAGCTGGATCCCGGCCGTGTCCGACGGAATGAGGTGCTCCTCCATCTTCGGACGCTCCATCATCAGCCCCGCGGAACCGGAAGAGGGACCCGCCGGCGCAGGAGTCGAACCGGCGCAGGCCAGTCCGGTGGCAATGGCGGAAAGCGGGAGAAGGGTCTTCATGGCGCGGCATCCTGACCGCGCCGGCCGCGAGCCGCAAGACGCGGCCCCGGAAAATCAGCTCTCGGTGTCTTTCACTGCGATCCTCTGCCCGACTTGCAGCTCGCGGGCGCGCCGCCCGGTCAGGTTGTTCAAGCGCTTCAAGCGATCCACCGTGGTGGAGAACTTCTGGGCGATGGTCCACAGCGTGTCGCCCGCCTTGACCACGTAGGTCTGGCGCCGATCGTCGCTCGGGACCCGCGCCGCGGCCGCGACGGTCTTCGCGGCGGCCCGGCCCTGCAGGCGTGGCAAGCGCCGGTCCTCCAGCTGGTTGCCCGCGAGCAGGCCGCGCCGGGACTGCTTCATCGGGATCACCAGCACCCTGCCCACCTTGATCTGGCGATAGCTCCGGATGCCGTTGGTGCGCAGGATGGCGCCCTCGGTCACGCCGTAGGCGCGAGCGATCTTCGCCAGCGGCTCGCCCCGCTCCACCTTGTGCTCGGTGAAGCTGAGCCGCTCGCCCGCGTCGAGCTTCTCGAACTCGGCGACGAACGCATCCTTCGATCCCTTCGGGAGCCGGAGCGTCCAGCCTCCCGGAGGCGTGCAGAAGCGGCGCAGCTCGGGGTTCAGGTCGCGCACCTGCTCGATGGTGATGCCGGCGGTCTTGGCGACGACGTGCAGGTCGGTCGCGTCCGGGATGAAGACCTCGTCCGCCTCCCAGGGCTGCTCGTAGTCGACCTTGAAACCGAACCGCTCGGGGTGCTTGGCGATGAGCGCCGCCGCGATCAGCTTGGGCACGTAGTGCTTCGTCTCGGCCCGCAACGTGCGGCCCTTGCTCATCATGCGCCAGAAGTCGCGCGTCGACTCGCGGCGGATGGCCCGGTCCACCTTGCCTTCGCCGGCGTTGTACCCCGCCCAGGCCAGGTACCAGTCGCCGTGGAACCTTTCCCTGAGCTCCTTGAGATATTGCGCGGCCGCGACCGTGGCCTTGATCGGATCGCGCCGCTCGTCCACCCAGAAGTCGGTGTGCAGCCCGTAGCGCCGGCTGGTCCCGACCACGAACTGCCACAGCCCGGCAGCCTTCGCGAAGGAGAACGCGTAGGAGCTGAAGCCGCTCTCGATCATGCTGAGGTACACGAGGTCGAGCGGCAACCCCGCCTTCTCCAGCACGCTGCGCATCATCGGCATGAACCGCGTGCTGCGCCCGAGCCACTTGGTGAAGTGCACCCGCCCGTCGGTCTGGAAGAAGCGGATGTACGCGACCACCGCGTCGTTCAGCTCGACCGGGATGTCGTACTTCGCGCGCAGCTCGTCCTCTGAAATCCCCGCCAGCTCGGCGAGCCGGACCTGGGCGAGGCCCGAGGGCGCGGGATCGGCCAGCGGCGCCCCGTCGATCGAGGTGCCCAGCGCCGCGGCCATGTCGCGGGCCAGCGGGTCCCAGGAATCCAGCCCGATGGCGAGCCCGTCGCGCGGGCCGGCGCCTGGCGCCTGGGGCAAAAGTCCAGCCTTTTCCTCGGCCTTGCGTACTTCCTCGAGCTCGGCGGCCCCCTTGTCGACCTCGGCTTGCGACTCGGGATCGTCGGCGTCGGCCGCGTCAGCCTTGTCCCCGGCGCGCGCCGCAACCGGCTTGGCTTCCGGCGCGACGGAAACGCCCGAGGCGGCGGGGACGGCGGTGACGGGATCGGCCGCCGGCGCTCCCTCGGCGCGCGCACCCGCGGCGGCGAGGAGCAAGGCGACGAAGGCGGCCTTCTGCGGTCGTCCCGATCGCGGCAACAATGCTCCTCCACCTTTCGCGAGCAGGGGTGACGGTAGCGGCGCCCCTACTCTGTGTCAAAACAGCCGAACCGGTTTGCCCCTGTCGGATGAAAACCGACACACTGCTACCCCCCGAAGCACCGAGCTACCGTAAGAATGCACCAGCGGTCGCCCGGATTCCAGGCTTCTGGCCGGTGCAGCCGGCCACGTGAGCGCTGACCTGTGCAAGGATTCCGACGGTTTGCCCTCAGGTCTTCAATTTTTCGATGAATTCCCGCACCCGCCGGCGCGTGAAGGCCGGCTGCTCCAACTGCGGGACGTGCCCGCAGCCGGGGATCAGCTCGACCTGCGCTCCAGGGATGTGCCGCCGGAAATCCTCGGCGCTGGTCGAAGGCAGGAGCCGGTCTTCGGCGCCCCAGAGGATGAGCACCGGCGCTCGGATGGCCGAAAGGACGTCGATCCCGAGCGACCGGTTCCGGTCGTGCCGGGCATCGTCGAGGATGCGCTGCACCGTGGGGCTCGACCATCCGCGGGCGAAGTCCCTGGCCACCAGCCAGAAGAGCCAGGGCGTGCGGTGGAAGAGCAGGTGCGCCATGCGCGCCGCGCCCGCCCGCTCGTCGGCGAAGCTCTCCGGCAATACGCTCAGCGCCTCGTTGGACAAGTCCGCCCCGGCCGGGTTGAGCCCGACCACGCCGGCCACCTTGTCGGGCCGCTCGTGGGCCGCGTAGAGCGCGAGCGCGCCGCCCAGCGAATTGCCCACCAACACCACCTTGCCGTACTCGGTGTAGAGGCGATCCACGGCAGCCGTGACGATGTCGCCGTACTCGCGCGCGGCGAGCGGCCCCTCGTGCGGAACCGGCGAGCGCCCGTGCCCCGGAAGCTCGAGCAGCACGATCCGCGCCGAGATGGGCAAGAGCGGCGGGACCAGGGTGGCCATCGAATCGGCCGATCCACCCAGCCCGTGCAGGAGCAGCACCGGGAGATCCTTGCCCCGCCCCGCGAATGCATAGCGGTGCACGCGGTGGCCGCCCAGCGTGCCGGTCCAGCTCTCGGCGCCCTGCGCGAGAAGCGCCGCGTGCGAGAGGCGCCGCAGCCAGTCGAGCCGCAGATCGGGCACGCCGAGCAGCGCGAGGGCCTGCATCTCCGCGCCGCTGCGCTTGAGGAGCTGGCGCGCCGACATCCCCAGCTTGCGGCGCTGGGCGGCGAGCGACAGCCAGAGGGAAGCGCGCCCCGGCTCTTCCCGCGCCGCCGCTTCGACGGCCCGCTCGACCTCGCGCTCTCCGGTCACCGCTCCCCCCTGCTCGGAGTGGAGCATCTTCATTGCATCCCTTTCAAGGAAGCCTTGAGCGCCTCGTTCGGTCCGCTGCCTGACGCGGCCGGGTGGGGCTTCTCGCCGGGCCCGAGCGGCATCCCGTGTCCCGGCCCCACGATGAAGGGGCGGTAGCGGCTGTCGTTGAAGTGCGGCGAGTTGGCCGCTTCGTGACAGCGCATGCACACGGCCGCTGGTACCTCGGCCGCGATGTGCCCGGGGGGATCTTTGGCGTGCTCGCTGCCCGGCCCGTGGCACATCTCGCACTGCACGTCCTCTCTCCCTTTCCCGCGTCCGGCGAAGCCGGCGCCGCCCACGTATGTACGATCGATGCGGCAAACTCCTCCCGGTTGCTGCCATCCGGTGACGTGGCAGCTGATGCAGTCGAGGCTGAACTGCTTGCGGACGGAGACCAGCGTCTCGTGCGCGTGCGAATGACCCGTCTTCACCCAGAACTGCGACGCGGACTCGTGGCACTCCGCGCACCCCTTCACCTTTCCGGCCGAGGAGACCCCGGTGAACGCCGGTTCCCCCCGGGCAGGCGGCGGGCAGGTCTCCGGCTGCTCCTTCGCGAGGCGCAGATTCATCTCGGCCACGCGCTCGTCGTAGGCGGCGACCAGCGCCCGGGCATCCGGCTCTTCCCCGATGCCGGGCCCCAGCGGAATGAACGTGGCGGTAACGACCAGGGAGCCCGCGGGAGCGACCTCCTGGGCCGAGGCGAGCTGCGCGCGGCGCTGCTCCAGCTCGCGCAGCTTCTGCGCATACAGCGGGCGCATCTCCTCCGGCGCGGAGCGGGCCTGCTGACCCAGCCTGGCGATACGGTCGTCCAGCTCCTTCAGCTCCGCCTGCTTGCCGGCTTCGCCCCGCGCGAGGAAGACCCCCGACGGCATCCCCTCCGGGACCTGCAGGTCGACCCGCAAGAGGCTCTGCCCCTGGCCCTCCACCGAGAGCAGAACGGGCGGACCCGGGTCCGAGCGGTTCGGATCGGTCGCGGGGTCGTCGAGATGGCCGAGGACGACCAGGTCGATCTGTCCCGGTGCGGCCTGGGCGAGCCTTTGCGCCTCCTGCCAACTGCCCCGCGGATGCGCGAGGAGCACCACCACGCGCGCGCCCTGCCGGTGCAGCTCGGCAGCGCGAGCGCGCACGGTCTGCGCCGGATCGGGTCCGAGACCGGCAGCGAAGATGCCCACCGGTACCCCGCCGGCCTTGACCAGCAGCGTGGCCCGGACGCCCACCACGGGCGGGCCACCCGCGTCGAGGAGCGGAATGTCGCCGCTGGTCTCGACCACGAACCGCGCGCCCAGGGCGAGGTCTCGCGCGCCGATCGCGCGAGCGGCCGCGCCGAGCAGCTCCTCGCCGCGGGCCAGCGTGCGCGCCTTGAGCTCGGCCTGCGCCCCCGAGGGGCCTTTCCTCGGCAGGGTCGATTCGAAGAGGAGGTCGCCTGCCTCGACATAGGCGAGCCCCGGCGACTCCGCGCGCAGCTTCTTCAGTTCCGCGGCCGCGCGAGGCAGTCCGCCGCGCTGATCCGGCGAGCAACCGCAGGGCACGATCTGGCCAGCAGTGCTCGCCTTGAAGACCAGCGTCCCGCGGGCCGCGCCTGCCCGGCCCGGCGCGGTTGGAGTCGCCTCCGCTGGCGGCTGCGCATCTTGCCGTGGGGCGGACGGAGGGGCCTGCCTGCATCCCGCCGCGATTGCGAGGAGAAGGGCGGCGGCGGGAGCACGAGCAGATCCAGGTTGCATGTGTGCGAACCCGTATACACTGAGGCCGTGTCCATCGTGCAGCCGGTACAATTGGGGCCTCTCACCCTGCCGAATCGGTACTTCCTCGCGCCGCTGGCGGGGGTATCGGACTGGCCCTTCCGGCTGCTGTGCCGCGAGATGGGCGCTTCGATCGCACACACCGAGATGATCTCCAGCCACGGCCTGGTGCACGGCGGCGACCAGACGCTCAGCTATCTCGAGCGGCCACCGGACGAGCGGCCGTTCGCCATCCAGGTCTTCGGACACGACGCCGACGTGCTGGCGCAAGGCGCGCGGGTGGCGGTCGAGAAGTACGGCCCGATCGACGCGGTCGACATCAACATGGGCTGCCCGGTGAAGAAGGTGTGCTGCCACGGCGCCGGCGCCGCGATGTTGAAGGAACCCTCGGTGGCGGAGCGCGCCGTCCGCAAGGTGGTCGACGCGGTCGCCCCGCTGCCGGTCACGGTCAAGCTGCGCGCGGGCTGGGACGACGAGCACCGCAACGCCCCCGAGATCGCCCGGGCATGCGAGCAGGGGGGAGCGGTCGCGGTCGGCCTGCATCCGCGCACGCGCGCCCAGATGTACCGCGGGCGGGCCGATTGGTCCCTCATCGCCGCGACCAAGAAGGCGGTGAAGATCGGCGTCTGGGGCTCGGGCGACCTGTTCACCGCGAACGACGCGCGGCGCATGCTCGAGGAGACCGGCGCCGACGCTGCCCGCATCGCACGGGGCGCGTGCGGCCATCCGTGGATCTTCCGGGAGCTGCTGGCGCTCGAGCGCGGCGAGGAGCCGCCCGGGGTGACGGTGCAGGAGTGGCGCGCGATGATCCTGCGGCACGTCGACCTGGCGGTGGAGGAGAAGCAGGGCCGCTTCCGCTTGGTTCGCCCCCAGGGCGCACCGCGCCCGCGGCCGTACCGCGAGAACGGCGGGCACGCCCACTTCGAGCTGGACGCGGAAGAAGCCGAGCGAGCCGCCGTGCGCGAGCTGCGCAAGCACCTCCTCTGGTACACGCGCGGGCGGCGCGGCGGGCTCGCCTTCCGGCGCATGGCCCCCGACCTGCACACCGCCGGGGACGTGCGCCGAGCGCTGGACCGCTTCTTCCCGGAGGACGGCTCGATCCCGGCCGAAGTGCGCGACGAGCCCGTCCAGGGCCCGCTCACCGCGGACGATTGAGCCGGCCGGCGGAATCCCGGACGTTCCGGGACGTTGTGTCAGACGCCGCCCCTAGGGCGGCGCTGCGCTTTTTGACGGCGCGGACGTTATGGGATGCACTGAGGCGCGACGACCCCGGAGGTTCTCGCTTGGCCGTGACCCAGCCCGCCGCCGACATCCGCCTGCTCAACGAGCGCATCCAGCAGGAGTCGGAGTTCGTCGAACAGCTGGTGGGACAAGCAGGGCAGGTCGTGGTCGGCCAGCGCACCATGATCGAGCGGCTCTTGATCGGCCTCATCACCGGCGGCCACGTGCTGCTCGAAGGCGTGCCGGGCCTGGCGAAGACGCTCACGGTCAAGACGCTGTCGGATTGCCTGCGCCTCTCCTTCAAGCGGATCCAGTTCACGCCCGACCTGCTGCCGGCCGACCTGGTCGGCACCCAGGTGTACCAGCCGCAGACGCAGTCGTTCACGGTCAAGAAGGGGCCGCTCTTCGCGAACCTCATCCTCGCCGACGAGATCAACCGCGCGCCGGCCAAGGTGCAGAGCGCGCTGCTCGAGTCGATGCAGGAGAAGCAGGTCACCATCGGCGACCAGACCTTCCCGCTGCCGCGGCCGTTCCTGGTGATGGCGACCGAGAACCCGATCGAGCAGGAAGGCACCTATCCGTTGCCCGAGGCGCAGGTCGACCGGTTCATGCTCAAGGTGAAGGTCGGCTACCCCTCGCGCGCGGAGGAGCTGCAGATCATGGAGCGCGTGGCCGGAAGGCCGCCGGTGCAGCTCGAGGCGGTGGTCGGCCCCGAGGACCTGGAGCGCGCGCAGCAGACCGTGGCGGACGTGTACATCGACCCCAAGGTGAAGGAGTACATCGTCAACGTGGTCTTCGCCACGCGCGACCCGGCGCAGAGCGGCCTCAAGGAGCTGGCCGGCTACATCGAATATGGGGCCTCGCCCCGGGCCACCATCTACCTGAACCTGGCGGCGCGCGCCCACGCCTTCCTCCGCCACCGCGGCTTCGTCACCCCCGAGGACGTCAAGGCCATCGCGTACGACGTCCTCCGCCACCGCGTGTCGCTCACCTACGAGGCGGAGGCCGAGAACCTCACCTCGGAGAAGATCGTTCAGCGCATCCTGGAGAAGATCGAAGTCCCGTAGGCGACTCGCTGCCGCAAGCCGAACATGCCAGCGCCCGCAGAGCTCATCCGCAAGATCCGGCGCATCGAGATCACCACCCGGCGCGCCGTGCTGGATACCCTGGCCGGCGGGTATCACTCGGTGTTCAAGGGGCGCGGGATGGCCTTCAGCGAGGTGCGGCCCTACCAGCCCGGCGACGAGATCCGCGCGATCGACTGGAACGTCACCGCCCGGATGGGCGACCCGTTCGTCAAGGTGTTCGTCGAGGAGCGCGAGCTCACCGCGCTCATCGCGGTGGACCGCAGCGCCTCGCAGGGAGCGGGCCTGGCGCCGCAGGCGAAAGCGGAGGTGGCCGCGGAGATCGCCGCCCTGCTGGTCTTCAGCGCGCTCGAGAACGGCGACCGGGCCGGGCTGCTCCTCTTCACCGATCGGGTGGAGCGGTTCGTGCCGCCCCGAAGGGGCCGCAAGCACGGGCTCAGGCTGATCAGCGAAGCGCTCGCATTCCGCCCTCGCGGCCGCGGGACCGACCTGGCACAGGCGCTGGGAGACGTGAGTCGGCTCCTGCGCCGCCGGGCAGTGGTGTTCGTGGTGAGCGACTTCCTCGCCAGCGACTACGAGGCGGCGCTCGCGGTGTGCGCCCGCCGGCACGACGTGATTCCGGTGGTGGTGAGCGACCCGGTGGAGGACGAGCTTCCGGCGGGCGCGATCCGGGGCCTGTGGCCAGTGGCGGACTCGGAGACCGGCGCGGCGGTCTGGATCGATCTGTCCGACCGGCGCACGCGCGCCGCCTACGCCGAGGCCGCCCGCGAGGCGCGGGAGCGGCGCGAGCGCATCTTCCGCAAGCTCTCCCTGGACGCGGTGCGGGTGCGCCCGGGAGACGACTACGTCGCGCCGCTTTCCGCGCTCTTCCGAGCGCGGGGGAGGCGGAGGTGATCGCGCTCGTTATTGCAGCCTGGGCCGCGGCGGCCGCCGCCGCGCCTCCCGCCGTGGATCCGCAGCCCCGTCCGGCGGCGCATGCCTTCGCGCTCTCGGCACGGCCCGACAAGGACGACGTGACGCTCGGCGAGCCGTTCACCATCGCCATCCGCGTCGAGCACCCCGCTCTGGACACCTATGCGCTGCCCGAGCCGTTGCCGGTCGAGCCGCTCGCGCTCCGCGGCGCTCCGACCGCCGCCCGAGCGACGAAAGGCGACCGCGCCGAGACGACCTTCACGCTGCCGCTGGTGGTCCTCCGATCGCTCGAGCCTCGGCTCCCGGCGATGGCGCTGCTCGTCGACGGGCCGGAGGGTCCGCGCCAGCTGGCCGTCCCCGAGACGCCGATCCGGTTGCGCAGCCTGGTCGCGGAAGAGCGGGCGCCGAACCCGGAACACGCGCACCACGGGCCCAAGCCTCCAGTGCCGGTGATGGTCCGCAGCTTGCTCTGGGCCGGAATAATGGGGGCTTTGCTGCTCTGCGTGGGCGGCCTGCTGGCCCTGCGCGAGCTGCGCCGCCGGCGCGCCCTCAGGCCCGCGCCGTCGGCTCCGCCTCCGACCCCAGAAGAAGAGGCGATGGCCCGCCTGCTCGCGCTCAAGCAGCGGCGCCCGTGGGACCGCGGCCAGGGCAGGACCGCCGTGTTCGAGCTGTCGGAGATCGTGCGCGCCTACCTCGGGCGCAGGCTGCGCTTCGACGCGCTCGACTTCACCAGCGAGGAGCTGCTCGCCGAGCTGCGCCGCCGCAGGCTCCTCGGCTTGGACCTCCTGGAGATCTCGGACGAGCTGTCCTGGCAGGACCTGGTGAAGTTCGCCCGGGCCGAGCCGAGCGCCGACGACTGCGTGCGCGCCATCGATCGGGCCGCCTCGCTGGTGGACCGGACCCGCGCGGTGGTCGAGATGCCCGTCCGCCCCGCCCTGGCCGGAGGAGCGCCGTGATCGCCGCGGTGTTCGAGCGGGTCGCCTTCGCCCACCCGTGGGCGCTCCTGGGGCTCTTGCTGGTTCCTGTCGCGATCTGGCTGCTCGCGCGCCGCCGGCAGCGCATGCCACGGCTGGTCGTGCCCGCGGCGCCGATGAAGCTCCCCACTTCCAGGTGGGCGCGCCTGTGGTGGCTTCCCGGCGGGCTGGTGATCGCCGCGCTGGCGCTCACCTCGGTGGGGCTGTCCGGCCCGCGCCTGCGCGCCAGCCGGCGCATCGACCTGTCCGTCCAGGGAATCGACATCGTGGTCGCGTTCGACCTCTCCACCTCCATGCTGGCCGCCGACTTCCGCCCCAAGGATCGCATCTCGGTCGCCAAGGAGGTGCTGAAGGACTTCATCTCCTCGCGCCAGAACGACCGCATCGGCCTGGTGGTGTTCGCCGGCGAGGCGTACACGCAGTGCCCGCTGACGCTCGACTACCGGGTCCTGGAGGAGCTGCTCGACCAGGTGAAGACCGGCGTCATCGTCGACGGCACCGCGATCGGCAACGCGCTGGCGACCGCGGTCAACCGCCTGCGCGAATCCGACGCCAAGAGCAAGGTGATCATCCTGCTCACCGACGGCGACAACAACGCCGGCAACATCTCTCCCCTGCAGGCGGCGCAGATCGCCGGCGACGTCGGGATCAAGGTCTTCACCATCTTGATCGGGAAGGGCGGCCGGGTTCCCTATCCCACCGGCACCGATCTGTTCGGGCGCACTCTGTACGAGCAGGTCGACATCGACGTGAACCCGGAGCTCCTGCAGCAGATCGCCAAGACGACCGGAGGCACCGCCTACCAGGCAACCGATCGCGAGTCGCTCGAGCGGGGCCTCTCGCAGGTGCTGGACAGCCTGGAGAAGTCGAAGCTCTACGAGGCAGGGGCCTCGGCCCAATACGACGAGTGGTACGGCCGGATGTTCCTGCCCGCCGCGCTCCTCGGGCTGTTCGGCCTGGCGCTGCGTGCCACGCGCTTGTCGGGGGCGCCATGACCGCGGGGCCGATCGCAGCAGCCGCGCTGCAGACCACGCTCATGGGCTTCAGGCTGCGCATCGTCGATCCGGCATGGCTCTGGCTCTCGCCGTTGGGCCTTCTGGCCGGCGCGGCGGCGGCGTTCCTCGTCTGGCGGCGGTGGCGGCGCGCGCGCTCCGCGGTCCCCGAGGGGAGGCGCGACCAGATCCTCCCCGGCGGCGGGGCGTCGCAAGGCGCGCTGCGCGGCGGACTGCTCGGCACGGGCCTCACGCTGCTCGCGATCGCGGCGGCCGGACCGCAGTGCGGAGAGCGCACCGAGATCGTCAAGCGCAGCGGCATCGACCTGGTGGTGGCCCTGGACGCCTCGACCAGCATGCTGGCGCGGGACGTGAAGCCGTCCCGGCTGGAGCGCGCCAAGGTGGAGGTGACGGCGCTCCTGGATCGGCTGCGGGGAGATCGCGTGGGGCTGGTCGTGTTCGCCGGCGAGGCGTTCGTGCAATGCCCGCTCACCACCGACTACAGCGCCGCGAAGCTGTTCCTGCGCGCCGTCGATCCGGGCGCCATGCCCCAGCAGGGCACCGCCATCGCGGGAGCCCTGCAGGAGGCGCGCCGCGTGCTGGACGGAGGGGCGCGCGGCGGCGCCGGCAAGGCGGTGCTCCTGGTCACCGACGGCGAGGACAACGAGGGTGCCGCGCTGCAGGCGGCCCAGGAGCTGGGCGACGCGGGCATCCACGTGTACGCCGTCGCGGTGGGAAGCGAGGAAGGCGAGCCCATCCCCCTCACCGACGCGAAGGGGAACGTGACCGGCTACAAGAAAGACCGGGACGGGCGCACGGTGCTGACGCGCACCGACCTGGCAGGGCTCCGCGAGCTGACCGCGCGCGCGGGAGGAAAGGTGCTGACCACGGGAGGCGCCGACCTGGGCGTCGCCGCGATGATCGACGAGCTGGAGAAGCTGCAGAAGGGCGAGCTCGAATCGCGCCTCGCCGTCCAATACGACGACCGCTACCCGTACGTCGCCTGGCCGGCCTTCGCCCTCCTCTGCGCGGCCGCCGCCCTGGGCGAAGGGCGGCTGCGCCGCAGGAGAGCCGCATGATCGCCCTCCTCCTCGCCGCGCTCCTCGCCGCGCCGGCAGCGTCCTCCGGCTCCGAGGCGAAGCAGCCCCCGGGACCTTCGCTCTCCGCCCGCGCCGCTCGCGCGCTGCGCCGGTTGGTCGAGAAGCCCGAGCCGAACGTCGTCGAGGGGAACGCGCGCGCGGTCCGGGGCGACGTCGACGGCGCGCTCCAGGCCTACGAGAAGGCCCGGGTGCCCGAAAGCGGGCCGCAGGCCGCGGCGCTCGCGCACGACCGGGCCTCCGCCTTGCTGCGGGCGGGCGACGCCAAGCTGGCGCCCCAGGCGGTGCAGGAGGCGAACCGGGCCCTGACCGAAGGCGATGCGCCACTCAAGGCGATCGCGGCCTACGACCTTGGCTACGCGCTGGAGCAGTCGGGGCGGCCGGACGAGGCAGTCGAGGCCTATGCGCGGGCGCTGCAGCTCGATCCGGAGGACCGCGACTCGAAAGTGAACCTGGAGCTGCTCTTGCGCGAGGAGCAACGCAAGCAGAAGCAGCCCCAGCCGGGTGGACGGCCGGAAGACAAGAAGCAGCCGCAGGCCGGCAAGGACGACCAGAAGAAGCAGCCGGGCCCGCAGGAGCAGCAGAAAGACCAGCAGAAGCAGGCCGGGCAGGACCAGCAACGCAAGCAGGAGGGCCAGAAGCAGCAGGCCGGCAACGAGCAGCAACAGGGCCAGGCGCAGGGGCAGCCGCAGCCGGACAAGCCTGGCGAGAAGAAAGAATTGCAAGCCGCGGGAAACCGTCCAATGGATCGGAGCGAGGCGCAGCGGCTCCTCGACGCGCTGCGGGCAGGCGAGAAGAACCTACAGGTCTGGCGGTTCGGGAAGCAGAAAGCGAAGGAGCGGCGGACGGATGTCGAGAAGGACTGGTAGCGCCATCGCCGTCCTGCTGGTCGCCTCGGCGGCGCTCGCCGCGGAGGACGTGCAGGTCTCCGCGCGGACCGACGCCGACGAGGTGGCGCTCGACGGGACCTTGAACCTCCAGATCACCGCCGTGGTCTCGTCGAAGGGAGACCAGGCGGAGCTCACCTTGCCCGACCTCAAGGACTTCGACGTCGTCAGCCGCTCGCAATCGGAGCAGGTGGCCTTCACCTTCCTGAATGGCGCCCCCACGTTCCGCCGCACCACGGTGACCACGGTGAAGCTGGCGCCCCGACGCGAAGGCCAGCTCAAGATCGAGCCTGCCCGGGTCAACTACAAAGGGCGCGCGTATACGACCCAGCCCATCTCCATCCGCGCCCTGGCGCCGGGACAGACCCCCGCACCCAAGGCCCGCGCCCAGGCGGGGCCGCCTCCGCCGCTGCCGGACCCGTTCGCCGAGGATGGTTCCCTCGATCCCTTCCAGGACATGCACCCGCAGAGCCGCGACCTGGTCCTGCGCGCGAGCATCGACCGCGAACGTCCATTCGTGGGGCAACAGGTGACGTACTCCCTGTACCTGCTCGCTCGCATCAACGTGAGCGGCATCGACAAGCTGCAGCTCCCGCGCCTGGACGGTTTCTGGAGCGAGGAGATCGAGGCGCCCCAGCAGCTGGTGGGCGAGGCGCGGATCATCGACGGCGTCCCCTACCGCGCCTTCCTCCTGCGCAAGCGCGCCCTCTTTCCGCTCCGTCCCGGCAAGGTGCAGATCGACCCGGCCGAGGTGGAAGTGATGACCGGCTTCGGGATGCTCTTCTCCCGCAGCTCCACCCGCCGCGCCTCGCAGCCAGTCACGGTCGACGTCCAGCCCCTGCCGGATGCCCGCAAGCCCGCCGGCTTCGACGCGGGGAACGTGGGGAGCTGGACGCTCACCGCCTCGGTGGACCCGGTCGCGGTGGCGGTCGGCCAGCCGGTGACGTTCAAGCTGGTCGCGCAAGGCCGCGGCAACGTGCGCAACCTGGCGCTGCCCAAGCTGGGTCAGATCCCTGGTTTGCGCTCGTACGATGCGACCAGCAACGACAAGGAGTCGATCGAGCAAGGCCAGGTGACCGGCACCCGCACGGTCGAACAGCTCCTGGTGCCCGAGCGGACCGGCGCGATCGAGATCCCCTCGCTGGCAATGGACGTGTTCGACCCCGCGCAGAAATCGTATCGCGGGGTGCGCACCGACCCCATCCGGCTGGACGTGCACGCCGGGCCCGCGAACGCGTCTTCCGGCACGCAGGTCCCCGCGCAGAACCTCCTCGCCGCCGGTGGGCTGCGCCCGATCCGGCTCCGGATGAGGCGCGCGTCCGTCGAGCCGCCCCCGTGGACGGAAGGATGGTTCTGGCCGCTGCTCGCCGCGGGGCCGGTCGCGGTCGCGGCGGTCGCCGGAGCCGGCCGGGTGCGCCGGGCGCTGGCGCGGGACCCGGCGGAGGAACGGGTGAAGAAGGCGCGCAGCGCCGCGCGAGCGCGGCTGCGCGGCGCGGAGGCGCTCCTGGAGGAGCAGCGGCGGGGAAACGCCTCCGCCTCCGACTTCCATGCCGAGGTGGCGCGCGCGCTCACCGGGTACCTGGCCGACAAGCAGGGCATCGCGGTCGCCGGGCTCACTCGCGAGGAGCTGGGCCGCGAGCTGCTCGCCCGCGGCCATCTGCCCGGGACGGTGCGGGCGGTGCTGGGCGTCCTCGACGAATGCGATCGGGCCCGCTTCGCTCCGGGCGGGGCCGACCTGGCCTTGCAGGAGGCGCGGTTGGAGCGCGCCGGACGGCTGCTGGGCGAACTGGACAAGGCGCGGAGGAACGCATGAGGCGCTTTGCGCTCGCCGCGCTCTGCGCCGCCTCGGCCGCCCGCGCGGCCGTCTCGGTCCCGCCGGAGGCGCGCGGGAATGCGCTCTTCGACCAGGCGAACGCGGCGTACCTCTCCGGTGACATCTCCCGCGCGGTGGCGGGATACGAAGCGCTCCTCGAGGAGGGCCTGGTCAGCCCCGAATTGGAAACCAACCTCGGCGCCGCCTATCTGCGGCAGGGGAAGCGCGGATTGGCCGCGCTGCACCTGGAGCGCGCGCTGTTCCTCGATCCGTCCGACGACGACGCTCGCGCCGACCTGCTCGAGGTTCGCCGGGGCAACGTCGACAAGCTGGAGGGCGAGCCGGAAGATGGAGGCGCCGAGGCGTTCTCGCGCGCGCTCGCGGCCTTGCCCGGCCGCGCCTCCGCCGTGGCGCTCGCAGCGCTCTGGACGCTTGGGTGGGGCCTTCTCGCCGCCCACCTCCTCGGCCCTCGCTCCTCGCTGGGGCCATCGGCCGCCGCCTGCTTCATCCTGGCCGCGGCGGCTTCCCTGGTGACCGCCGGATCCGCGGCCGCCCACCGTCTGACGCTCCACCGCGCCGTGGTCGTCGCCCAGGCCGCCCCCGCCCGGGAAGGCCCGAGCGACCGCGCCGCCAGCCATTTCGAAGTCCACGAGGGCACCGCCCTCCGCATCGAAGACGAAGAGCACGGCTACCGCCGCGTCAAGCTCTCCAACGGCCTCTCCGGCTGGGTCCCCTCTTCCTCCGTCGAGCTGGTCGTCCCCTCCGGGTGGTCCGATCAGCGCCGGTTGTAGCCTCCCCGACCACCACCGCTTCCTCGCGGTTAATCCCGCCCCCGGTAGAATCGGTGTCGAAGTTCGATGTCGAGGGGGAATCCACACCAGTGCCGTCCGCCTGTCCAGGTTGCGGCCGCCCCGGCTCCGCCGCGCGTTGCGGCTTCTGCGGCGTCTCCTTCTCCGCCGGCCCCTACCGCGTCGAGCGCATCCTGGGCCAGGGCGCAAGCGGCCGCGTCTACCGCGCCGTCGCGCCCGACGGCACCGTCATCGCCCTGAAAGAGCTCCAGTTCTCCACCGTCCCCGGCGCCCAGCAGATCGACGCGTTCGAGCGCGAGGCCGCGACGCTGAAGACGCTGCACCACCCTCGCATCCCGCGCTTCATCGCCAGCTTCCAGGAGGGCGAGGGCGTCCAGCTGCGGCTCTACCTGGCCGCCGAGTTCATCGAGGGCGAGGCGCTCTCGGCCCGCATCGCCCGCGGACCCCTCGCCGAGGCCGAGCTCCGGGACGTGGCCGCGCAAGTCCTGCAAGTGCTCGCGTACCTGCACAAGCTCGGCGTGCTCCACCGGGACATCAAGCCCGACAACCTGATCGTGCGGCCCGGCGGAGAGCTGGTGCTGGTCGACTTCGGCAGCGCCCGGAAGCTGCAGGGCTCGCGCACCTTCGGCGCAACGCTGGTGGGGACCTTCGGGTACATGCCGACCGAACAGCTCGGCGGCACGGTGGACGCGACCAGCGACCTCTACGCGCTGGGCGCGACGCTGCTGCACGCCGCGACCGGCAAGCCGCCCTCCGAGCTGCTCGCCGGCGACTTCTCCTTGCGCGTTCCCGCCGGGATTCCGCTGCGCGACCTGATCGCCCGCCTGGTGCAGCCCCGCAGAGACCGCCGGCTGCGCAGCGCCGAGGCCGCTCTGGCAGCGCTGGAAAACCCGCCCCGGCCTGCAGCAGTGCGGCCGCGCTTTGCGGCGGTGGCGGCAGCGGCGCTGGTCGCTGGAGCGCTGATCGTCTCCTCGCTCTCGCGCGCCTCCACTTCCTCCTCCGTCCATTCCTCCCTCCCTGGGCAGCCCCGGCAGGGCACCAACGCGCAGCAGTGGTTCGCCCGGGCGAAGCCGTTCTGCAACCCCGTCGAGGTGGCGCAGTTCATGGCGCGCAACCCGGCGGCGCCGGGGCGCGATGGAGCCGGCTTCGCCGCGGGCTGCTGGGCGCTGGCGGGGAAGATCGACGAGGCGCGCACAGTCCTGGCAGGCGTCCCGGAACCCGAACGGTGGCGCGCGGCGGGCATCGTCTTCGACCTGGCGCACCCGGTCGCGGATGCCGGGGACGACGTGGCCGCAGCCAGGATCATGAATCTCGTCCTCGAATCCTGGCCAAACAACTACATGGCGCTCTACCACGCGGGCATGAGCGACTTCGCCCTCGGCAACCGGGACCGCGCGCGCACCCACCTGAAAGAGTTCCTCCGCCTCTATGCGACCGAGGACGGCTTCCGCCGCAACGCGAAGGACGCGCTCACCCGGATGGGCGAGAGTGCCGATCGCGTCAAGGCGACCAGGTAACCGCCGGCTTTTAGCTGCGGGCGGCGAGCGACTCCAGTCCTTCGACCCCGATGTTCGGCGCCCAGCGGTGGATCGTCGTGTCCACCAGCCGCTCGGTCTGGAACGGGTCCTTGTCCAGGATGGGCTGGATCTCCGACTCGTCCTCGACCCGCAGGAGCAGCGCGCCGCCCTCCCGGGGAACGAAAGGCCCGGAGGCGATCAGCTTCCCCTGCGCGTGGAGCACGCGCAGGTAGGCGCGATGGCGATCCAGCGTCTGCTGCATCCGCTCGAGCGGATAGCGGTACTTGAGCACCACGAATGCGTAGAGGGCCACGGCCGACCTCGTCGCGCGCGCCCGCTAGCCAGGGCCCACCGAGGGCCCCGAGGCGGCGAGCCGCGAGCCCGGGAACCTACACCGGACGCATCAGGCGCGAGAACCGGGCCTCGGTCTCGTCGATGATCTGCGTGGCGCGGGCGAGGGTGCGCTCGGCGCGCGCGGAGAGCTGGATCGCGCGCTGGAGCTTCTTCTCGATGGCCTTGCGCACCAGGCGCCTGCGAGGCATGCCTGAGACTGTAGGCCGGCCGGGGGACCCGGCAAGAAAACGCCCCGGAGGATCCGATGTTGTTTCTGCTGTTGCTGCTCGCTGCCGTCCCGGCTGAACGCGCCAAAGAGGTCGCCGCGCGCCTGCCGATCGCCCGCTCCGCGATGCGCGAGGTCCACCTCGCCGCGGCAGCCATCTCGGAGCAGCCGCTGCGTTCCGCAGTGGAGGCGATGGTGATGGCGCCTTGGCTTCCTCGCGAGTCCTGGGCGGTCGCCCATCCCGCCGATGCCGAGCGGATGCTGCGCGAGGCCGGCCTTTTGGAGGGGCGCCTGCAGCTCCCCCCGGAGCGAGGCTCGTTCCAGGCGGCCTGCGGGGGTGACCACCGCTCCTACCCCGGCGGCCTGGCGGTGCATGCGTGGGCGGATCTGCTCCGCGCGCGGGGAATCGCCGCCGCCTATCAGCAGGTCTACGGCGTGAAGCTTCGCGACGACTGGCTGGTAGCCGCGGCCATCTGGCACGACGCGATCAAGGCAGCGACTCTGCCGTGGCACGAAGACGCGACCTGCGGACCCGAGCCCCGCATCGCGGGCACCGGCGCGCATCACGTGCTCGCGATCGCCGCCGCGATGGTGAGGCGCCTGCCGGAGGGCCTGGTGCTGACCATCGCCAGCGCCCATGCGCCCGTCTACGAGGACGGGGCCAAGCAGGTCTGCGACTGGCTGCGCGCGGCGTCCATCGTCGCCGACGGGAAACCGTACCGGGCGGCGTGCCCTTCGAGCGCTCCTCCCGAGGCGTACGCGATGAACAGCGCCGATTCAGACGACCCCCTCACCACCACCGCTGCGAAGTGGTACTCGGAGCGCGCTCCCGGCGGGTGGGAACGCTTCGAGGCGATGATCCAGGACGGAAGCGACCTGGCAGCCTGGGCCCGCGCCCAACGATATTGATCCTGACCTGAACCCCGATTATGGCCGGCTGATTACATGACTCCTCACGCGATCTTCCTCGCCGCATACGCGCTGGCGAGCTGGTCCTGCACAACGGCGCGAGGCCGCCCGCGTCGCTGGGCAACTTGACCCCGAACGAGGTTCACGGACCTGGAGGATGCGCGGAGGAAGATCGAAGAGTGGAGGATCGACGCCGCACCTGCCACCCGTTGAGGCGGAGCTGCCGCGCGACCAGCTTGTGGTTCACCGTCCAGCCCTTGCGGCGCAGCATCACGGTGATCCTCCGGTAGCCGAAGCGCGGCCGCTCGATCGCGACCTGGCGCAGGTCGGCGAGCAGCTTGGGTGCGATGAACCGCCGGCTTTGGTAGCGGCAGGTCGAGCGGTGCAGCCCTGCCACGCGGCCGGCTCTGCTCACGCTGACCGAGTACTCCGCCCGGAGATAGCCCACGACGCGGCGGCGAGCCGCGGGCTTCACCATTTTTTTGCGTTGATGTCCTTGAGCATCTGCACGTCGAGCGAGAGATCCGCGACCAGTCGCTTCAGCCGCCGATTCTCCTCCTCGAGAGCGCGCAGCTTCCGGGCCTCGCTCACGTCCATCCCGCCGAACTTCGCTTTCCAGCGGTAGAACGTGTTGCGGCTCACGCCCAGCCTGCGGCAGACGTCCTCGACGCTCGATGCATCAGCTTGCTTCAGCGCGCCGATGATCTGCTCCTCCGAGAACTTGCTCTTCCTCATGGGCTCCTCCCATCGCATCCATCGCGGGAGGAGTCTCGTTTTCGGCTGGCCAGTTCTCGGGGTTCAGGTCACTGTAGCTTCAGTTCCAGCGGGTGTGTCTTGCGCCTCGCTCTGCCTGGCTTCTCTTTGCTCCGCTTCATGTCTTCTCCTCCCAGCTGCTGCTGTCCGCTGGATCGGAGAAGACGGAGTTAAGCGATATCGTCCTTGCTCAGCTGCTCATCAACTGGCGCGCACAACAGACAAGCCGAAGCCGGTTGTGGAGTGAGAAGTACGGCGGCGCAAGCAGCGCCTATGATGCGCGTAAGGGTTTTCATGGCGCGCGCAGGAACTCTCAGCAGCAGAGTTCTCCCTGCTTCTAAAACCGCGGCCGGATCGCGCCCGGATGGGCGCTCCCGGTTGAAGGCCAAGCGCGCCAGAAAGTTCGCGACGAAGTAGCGGCTCATCGGATGCCCTCCCTCCGGGAGCTGCCGGACAGAACGTTGTAGGAGAGCGCGTGCCGTAGTCGGACGGGGCTGGTCCGACGAAGCTCGGCAAGCGTTCCCCTACGTACAGACGGCGCATTACGCTAACCGTCGGGTCGCTCGTCAAGAGGCCAGAAAGCTGGCTGCCCAGACCAGCAATTGAGCCTCCGCGGATTTCCAATCGGAGAATCGATTGGTAGCCCTGGGTTGAGACCTTGGCTGGAGGAGCGGGAGGGAGTCGACTGGCGGACGATCTCGGCCGCCCAATCAGTCAAACATTGAGCACAACGGAAACGAATGCGGGCCATTCCTCGGAGGCGAGAGGGCGATGCAGCCGGACATCGCTACCGCCGCACACGAACCGCCTCGGAGCTCGCGCACGACGCCAGCCTGTCGAAGAGGCCGGGGTGTCGTGCTGGACACCTCTCGCCAGGGTTACGTCAGATAAGCGGGAGATCCGTCAACTCGCCTGAAGCGTCCCAGTCAGCAGACGAAGCTTCGACTTGCGCAGTCTGGGGGAGTTCCCGCGGTGTTGTGCGCGCCAGTTGATGAGCAGCTGAGCGAGGTCGATATCGCTTAACTCCGCCTTCTCCGATCCAGCGGACAGCAGCAGCTGGGAGGAGAAGACATGAAGCGGAGCAAAGAGAAGCAGAGCGGAGCCAGGCGGTAAACGTGCTCTTGCATCGCGCATGGCATCCCTGGAATGAACATCGCCATTAGAATCCGAACCTCGTTAGAAGACTATGCTCTTGGGGACACCACGGGGGAGATCATACACAATTTGGTTTCCCAACACGGCCTGAGGCCTGATCGCAGAGTTGGCAGGGCGAGTTGCGTATGGTGTCCCCGAATCTCGAGGACGGAAGCGACCTGGCGGCTTGGGCCCGCACCCTGCGCTATTGACTCTCGCCCGCGGCGAGCTGCCCACGGATGCGGGGAAGGTCGGTCGGATCGGCAAAGGCCTGCGCCTCGTGGAAAGCGAACGTCAGCCGGCCGTGGCGTTCGAGGAAGCGCAGGTATTGCGAGAGAGCGTCGGGATCGCGGTAGCCGCAGCCGAAGGCACTGGTCCAGGTGGCGATCGCTTCCGCAGAGCGGCCCAGGTCGGCGAGGAGCTGGGCCGCCTCGGCTCGCAGCGGGGAGGCGCAGGGAGCGCCGTGCAGGCGGGCGGCGATCCGCCGGAACGCCTCGTCGCGGCGGCCGGCCTGCTTGAGGAGCCGCACCTCGTCGAGCAGGTGCCCAGGCTCTCCCGGCGCGAGCGCGCCTGCCTCGGCGAAGTACGCGGCGCTCTCCGCCGCGCGCCCCGAAGCGCGCAGCCGCTGCGCCACCTCGACGAAGAACCGGGCCGCCACGTCCTTGCGCTGCACCTCGTCGGGCCGCAGGCGCTGCCCAGGTCCCGTGGCGAGCTTCTCCAGCGGCTCGGCGCATTCGTTCTCGGGCTGCTCGAGCGGGCGCCATTCAGCCGCGACCAGCGCCGCTTCTTCGCCTTCGAGCGTCCAGAAGAGGTACCGCATGAAACGGCCGTCGACCTTGCGCTGCGAGGGCAGCTCGAACCCGCTCCAGGATCCGACGCGCACCGGGCGGCGGGGGAGGTCCTCCCCGTTGCGCACGTCGAGGAGCGACAGCAGCGCGGGGACCGCTACGTCGAGGGGCGGACGGTGGCCCAGCAGCGGCACTGCCACGACCACGAGCGAGCCGTCCCCGCACCTCGCCCCGTACTCCGCCGCCGGCACGCTCTCCTGGACCGCGCCCCACTCCATCCAGGGCATGCCCAGGTCGATGGACCAGCCCAGGTCCTTCGACGCGTACTGCTTGACGGGGCGCCGCACCGGCGCGATCCGCGCTGCCGGATCGATCACCTCGAAGCCGGCGTAGACCGCGCTCGCTTCGTCGTGCAGCGCCTTGCGGTCCTGCGCCATGCCCCAGGCGAGCAGCTGGTAGAGCCAGCCGTTGCGGGCGACGATCCAGTTCTCGTAGACCACCTTGGTCCCCAGCACCGTCGCGGCGGCCACCGCCCGCGTCCCGGAAAGGCCGTGCAGCACGAGCGGCCCGGACGACAGATCGACGGGGCCGGACGCCTGCGCCTCGAGCTGCCGCTTCCATGAAGCGACCGCGGCGTCCACCGCGACCTCGCCGCCGGGCCGGCTGACGTAGACCAGGAACGAGAGGTCGGGGCGGGAGCGCGCGTAGGCGAGCTTCGCGATGGGATCGATGCGGTCCGGGTCCTGCCGCGTCCACGCGGGACCGGGAGGGCGGAATCGGAAGTTGTACTCGGGCTTCTCGTCCGCAGGTCCCGAGGGCGATTTCGTCTGGGCGGGTGCCTTTCCCCGCGAACACGCCGCGGACGCGACGGCCAGAAAGGCCGCGATAGCGGCGGCGCGAAATGGAAGCACTCTCTCCCTCCACTGCCCTGCGTATCAGCGGCGCGGGCGGACTGGAAGAAAGCGGAAGTGGGACGGCAGGAGAGCGAGGCGCACACCGCGGTCAATCGCTGATCTTCACCCCCACCCTGGGGCAATCCGCGGCGACGACGCAGCGCGAGCAGTGCGGCTTGCGGGCGATGCAGGTGCGGCGTCCGTGCCAGATGAAGAGCTGGTGCGCCCTGCCCCAACTCGCGGGGGGGAGCAGCCCCGAGAGCTCCGCCTCCACCTTGTCGGGGTCCTCCTGCCGGGTCAGCCCCAGCCGGCGCGAGACGCGGCCGACGTGCGTATCGACGGGAAACGCAGGCGTGCCGAAGGCATGGTTCACCACCACGCCGGCCGTCTTCCATCCGACGCCCGGGAGCCCGTACAGCTCCTCCCGCGTGCGGGGCAGCTTGCCTTGGTACTCGCGCGCGATGCGCTGCATGGCGGCGTGCAGGTTCCGCGCCTTGCCCCGGTAGAGGCCGATGCGCCGGATCGCCTTCTCCAGCTCCGGCACGCTGGCGCGCGCGTAGTCCTCCGCGGTGCGGTATTTCGCGAACAGCTCTGGAGTCACCGTGTTCACCACCGCGTCGGTGGCCTGCGCGGAGAGCATCACGGCGACCAGCAACTGCAGCTCGTTTTCGTATTCCAGCGCGATGCGCGTTTCCGGCATGGCCGCGTCCAACTTCTTGACGATGCGGCGGGCCCGCGCGCTTTTCGCTTCCCTCGATTCACGAGGCATGCTTTCACACTACCGCATGGACGTCCTGGACCTGCGCAGCGACACCGTCACCCGGCCGACGCCCGGCATGCGCAAGGCGATGGCGGACGCCGAAGTGGGCGACGACGTGTACGGCGAGGACCCGACCGTCAACCGCCTGCAGGACCGCGTCGCCGCACTGCTGGGCAAGGAATGCGCGCTGTGGGTCCCGACCGGGACCATGGCGAACCAGATCGCGGTCGGGTCGCTGGTCTCGCACGGCGACGAGATCGTCTGCGAGCGCGGCAGCCACATCGTGAACTACGAGGGAGCCGCGGCGCCGGCGCTGTGGGGAGCACAGGTGCTGGTGATCGACGGGCCGCGCGGGATCTTCGACGCGGACTCCCTGCGCGCGGTGCTGCGCAGGTCCACCGACGTCCACGCGCCGCTGCAGAAGGCGGTGGCGATGGAGAACACGCACAACCGCGGCGGCGGCTCGGTGTGGCCGATCGCGACGATGCGGGCCGTCCGGGAAACGGCGCGCGAGGCGGGCCTTTTCGTGCATCTAGACGGAGCCCGGCTCTGGAATGCTCACGTCGCTTCCGGGGTGAAGCTCTCCGAGTACGCCGCCTGCGCGGACACCGTGAGCGTCGCGCTGAGCAAGGGACTGGGCGCCCCCGCTGGATCGCTGGTGGCGACTACCCGCGCCCGCCTGCCGCTGCTGCAGCGGCTCCGCAAGCGCCTGGGAGGCGGAATGCGCCAGGTGGGCATCCTCGCCGCGGCCGGCGTCTACGCGCTCGACCACCACCTGCAGAGGCTCGACGAGGACCACCGCTGCGCCAAGGCGATCGCCGAAGGAGTGCAGGGCATCCGGGGACTGCGCTGCGCGATGCCCGAGACGAATCTCCTGTTCGTCGACGTCGATCTCTCGATGGGCGCCGTCGCCTTCGCCGCCTCGTGCAAGACCGAAGGCCTGCTCTGCAACGCGGAGGGTGGGAAGAACCGCGTCCGCCTCGTCACCCACCTCGACGTACCTCTCGCGCGCGCCGGCGAGGCGATCGCGCGCCTGAAACGGGCCGCCGCGCGCTGATCGCTTTACACTGGCCGCGATGTCCGAAGCGCTCGCCGAGCATCCTGCTCCGCCTCCGCCGCGCTTCGTCGTGGACCTCGACACTCTCATCCGGGCCCGGTACCCGCTCATCTACCTGGTGAGCTGGGAGGAGCAGCGGCTCGACGGCATCCTGCAAGACCTGGCCACGCAGCATGGGAAGGTCCTGTTCTCCTGGTCGGTCACCCGCGGCCTGCGCCGCGTCGGCGGAGCGCGCGCGGTCGCGCAGCTCGACCCGCAGAAGAGCCCGGTGGAGATGCTCGGCACCCTGGCCAAGCTGGGCGAGCCGTCGCTGGTGGTGCTGAAGGACTTCCACCCTCTGCTGAGCGATCCGCAGGTCGTCCGCGCGCTCCGCGAGCTGGCGCAAGATCTAAAATCCACCTACACCACCGTCATCCTGCTCTCTCCCGTCCTGCAGATCCCGGTCGAGCTGGAGAAGGAGATCTCCGTTCTCGACGTGCCGCTCCCGGGTTTCCGCGACCTGTACCAGCTGCTGCGCGAGATCGTGCTGGTGGTGCGGCAGGGCAACCGGGCCACCGTGAACCTGTCGCGCGAGCAGGCCGAGCAGCTGATCAAGGCGGCGCAGGGGCTGACCCTTTCGGAGGCGGAGAACGCCTTCGCCAAGGCGATCGCGACGGACGGCAGCCTGGGCGGGCAGGACATCCGGCTGGTGCTGGACGAGAAGCGGCAGGTGATCCGGAAGAGCGGCCTGCTCGAGTTCGTCGCCGTGGAGGAGGACCTCGGCAACGTCGGCGGCGTCGACGCGCTCAAGCAATGGCTGGGGAACCGCGCCGTGGCCTTCGGCGAGCCCGCGCGCAAGTTCGGGCTGCCCGCGCCGAAGGGGCTCCTCCTGCTCGGCGTGCAGGGGTGCGGAAAGAGCCTCACCGCCAAGGCGATCGCCAACCAGTGGGCGCTGCCGCTCTTGCGCCTCGACATGGGGCGGATCTTCTCCAACTTCATCGGCAGCTCCGAGGAGAACCTGCGCAAGGCGATCCGGGTGGCGGAGAGCGTCGCACCCGCCGTCCTCTGGGTGGACGAGATCGAGAAAGGGCTGTCGGGGACCGCGTCCTCCGGCCAGGTGGACGGCGGGGTCACCGCGCGGGTCTTCGGGGCGATGCTGACGTGGCTGCAGGAGAAGACGGCCCCGGTGTTCGTGGTGGCGACCGCCAACAAGATCGAGGCGCTCCCGCCGGAGCTGCTCCGCAAGGGCCGCTTCGACGAGATCTTCTTCATCGACCTGCCCGCCGGCGCCGAGCGGCAGGAGATCTGGTCGATCCACCTCGCGCGCCGCAAGCGCGACCCTGCCCGGTACGACCTGGCGGAGCTGGCCCGGATCTCGGAGACGTACAGCGGCAGCGAGATCGAGCAGGCGGTCATCTCGGCCCTCCACTTCGCGTTCGCGGAGGGAGTGGAGCTGGAGCAGAAGCACCTGGTGCGGGCGGTGCAGGAGACGATCCCGCTGTCCACCACGATGGGCGAGGACATCGCGCGGCAGCGCGAGTGGGCCAAGACCCGGGCGCGGCCGGCCTCGGGGCCGGTGAAGCCGCCCAAGGTCGCTTGATGGCGGACCGGTTCAGCAGGTTCCTGAAGCTGGAGCGCCCGCACCAGCGCGGGGAGCAGCAGACTCCGGTCGCCAACGCGGAGCGCTTCGCCCACGAGGAGGGCCGCGCGCCCGGGAGCGGCCTGACCACCGACGAGGAGCCCGCGGACGCGCAGCCCTTCCTGCGCTGCGCGCAGTGCGAGATGGACAACACCCGGTTCGCCCAGCGCTGCTCGAACTGCGGCGCGGCGCTGCTCACGCCCGAGCAGGAGCTGTACAACAGGCAACTCTGGCAGAAGAGGCGCGCCGAGGCGGCCGCCGAGGAGGAGGCGCTGCGGAAGATGCATCAGCCCGCGGGCCCGGCGGATCCCGAGCAGATCCGCCAGCAGCTTCGGGCCGCCGCCGATCGCCAGCCGTCCCAGGAGCGGCTGCATGCGCAGGACCCGCGCTACGCGCTCGGCGAGGTCCTCGCCCGCGAGGTGGGAGAGCGCGAGGAGGCGCGCCTCGGCTGGATGAATGCCTCTTCGGGCGTCCCCTTCGGGATCCGTGCCGTGGCGGCGATGTCTTCGCGCTGGCGCTGGCGCGCGGGCTGCGCCGCCGCGCTGTGGCTGGGCGGCACCGGGCTTGCCGCCTTGCGCACGCACCATCCGGTGCCGATGTGGCTGTTCTTCGGATCGGCGGCGGTGCTGCTGGCCCTCTTCACGCCCGCGCGGCGCCGCCGGTACTGGTGGTCGAGCGGTTGGTGGTAGGCATCCTCTGGCCGCGCTGGCTGTTCCTGCGCGCGCTGGGACTCATCTTCTTCTCCGCGTTCTTCTCCCTCCACGGGCAGATCGACGGGCTCAACGGGCCGAACGGCTTGTTGCCCGCGGGCGAGTACCTGCACGCAGTCGCGGGGGCGATGCCGCGCTGGGAGGCGATCTGGGCGGTGCCGACATTGCTCTGGCTGGGGAACGGCACCCTCGCGCTCGAGGCGCTGATCTGGTGCGGCCTCGCCTCCTCCATCCTGCTCACGGCGAACGTCTGGCCTCGTCTCACCTGCGCGCTCTGCACGCTCTTCTTCTTGAGCTTCGTCAGCGCCGCCCAGGACTTCTCCAGCTACCAGTCCGACGGCATGTTGCTCGAGGCTGGATTCATCTCGACGTTCTTCGCGCCGGCCGGGCCGCGGCCGGGCCTGGGCGAGCGCGATCCACCCAGCCGGTTGAGCTGGTTCCTGCTCGTCTGGGAATGGCTGCGCATCTACTTCGAGTCGGGTGTGGTCAAGCTCCTGAGCGGCGATCCGCAGTGGCGCGCGCTGACCGCCCTCGATCACTACTACGAGAACCTGCCGCTCCCGAGCTGGACCGGCTGGTACGTGCAACAGCTCCTGCCGCTCTGGTTCCACCATGCTTGTGTCGTGGTGGTGTTCGCCTTCGAGCTTCTGCTGGTGTGGATGGCGCTCCTCCCTCGGCCGTTCCGGCTCGTCTGCTTCTTCCTCGTGACCCCGTTCCAGGCGGCCATCATCCTCACCGCCAATTACGCTTTCCTGAACTACATCGTGCTCGTGCTCGGCGTCCTGCTCCTCGACGATGCGTTTCTGGCGCGCGCCGGGCTGCGCGTTCCGACGGCCGAGGCAATACCCGTGCGGAAGTGGTGGCGTGCGCTGGAGCGGACGGCGCTCGTCTGGATCCTGGTCGCCACCATGGCGCTCGCTCCGGGCATCGCCGGCTGGCTTCCCCGGCCGTTCCTCTGGCCTGCCATC
>DATFTN010000179.1:0-42884 GCA_035261845.1 Myxococcales bacterium
TCCCGCGGCGCAGTCGCTGCAGATCGCCGCGCGCAGCCTGCCGGAAGCGGTGAAGCAGCTGCGCGCCGACACCGTCGTCATCGCCACCGACGACCCACGAACATCCCTTCCCATCGACGAGCTGATCCGGGTCCGGCTCCACGGCGTCACCGTGCTTCCGGCGCACCGTTTCGCCGAGCGCGTTCTGCGCCGGGTCCCGCTCTCTCTGCTGCGGCCGACCGATCTGGCGGTCGGCAACGGGCTCACTTCGCCCATGTCGCAGGCCGGCAAGCGCGTCTTCGATCTGCTGATGAGCTCGCTGCTCTTGATCTGCACCGGGCCGCTCCTCGCCGTCCTCGCCGCCCTGATCAAGCTCGACTCCAAAGGGCCCGTCTTCTACGTGCAGGAGCGCACCGGCCGCGGGGGCAATCCGTACCGCGTGCACAAGCTGCGGACCATGCACAAGGACGCCGAGAAGATCTCGGGACCGGTGTGGGCTTCGCAGCGCGACCCGCGAGTGACTCGCCTGGGGGCCTTCCTGCGCAAGACGAGGCTGGACGAGATCCCGCAGGTGTTCGCCGTGTTCCGCGGCGACATGAGCTTCGTGGGTCCGCGGCCGGAGCGCCCCTTCTTCGTGCACCAGCTCAAGCAGCAGATCCCCTTCTTCGGGCTGCGCGAGGCGGTGAAGCCCGGCATCACGGGCTGGGCGCAGATCCGGTACCCCTACGGATCGAGCATCGACGACGCGAAGAACAAGCTGGAGTACGACCTCTACTACGTCGAGCACCGGTCGCTCTTCCTCGACCTGCTCGTCTGCTTCCACACCGCCAAGATCGTCTTGTTCGGTCGCGGCGCCAGGTAGGAGCCCCCATGTCCGTCGCCGTCGCGGTGCGAGAAGGATCGGTGGAGCGGGCCCCCGAGCCGCCGCTCTCGGTCGAGATGGTGGAGGGGCGCGAGGCTTTCCAGGCGCTGGAGAGGGAGTGGAACGCAGCGCTCTCCCGCGGGCCCCGCGACGAGCCGATGCTGCGCCATGAATGGCTGCGCGCCTGGATCGAGAACTTCGCTCCAGGAGCGCCGCTGCGCACGTTCCTGGCCCGCGCGGGCCGCGAGCTGCACGCGGCGATGCCGCTGCTCGAGACCAAGGAGCGGAACGCAGACACCTGCTTCCTGCCGTTGACGACCTGGGCAACGCCCCACAACGACCACTCGTTGCGCGGCGGCATCCTGCTCAGCCGGCGAGGCACGGAGGCGCTGCCGCTCTTCTGGGACAAGCTGGCCGGCCTGCCGGGCTGGGACCGGCTGCGCCTCCGCGATCTGCCGCACGGCGCTCCGGAGTGGAAGCTCCGCGACCTGGCCGAATCCGCCGGTTTTCCTTGCGGCCTGTGGACCTCGCTGCGCTCTCCCTACCTGACCTTGCCTCCGATCGAGCCTCCGGTTGCGGTGGTCGACGCGAAGAAGCCCGCCGGCCGCCAGCCGCCGGCCGCCAGCCGGTACGAGAAGGTCGAGTCCGGCCTCGACGCCAAGTTCCGCCAGAACCTGCGTCGCCGGCGCCGGCGGCTCGCCGAGCAAGGGGAAGTGAGCTACGCCCTGGTCCCGGGCAAGGACGCCAAGGAGCTGGACTGCGCCTTGGCCGACTTCTTCGTGATCGAGGCGAGCGGCTGGAAGGGCCGCGGTGGGACCGCGATCGCGCAGCGGCCGGAGCTGGTGGGCTTCTACGCGCAGATGGCGCGCGACGCGGCCAAGCGGGGAGCGCTGGCGCTGGGATTCCTCGAGCTGGCCGGGCGGCGGATCGCCGGGCACCTGAGCGTCGTGCACGCCGGGCGCCATTACCTGCTCAAGCTCGGGTACGACGAGTCGTTCCACGAGCACAGCCCGGGGCAGCAGCTCACCTCGGAGATGATCCGCGACGCCTGCCAGCGAGGCCTCTCGGAGTTCGACTTTCTCGGTCCGTGCATGGACTGGAAGCTGGACTGGGAACCGGCCTTGAGGATTCACACCTGGCTCACCATCTTCCGTCCGACGCCGGTCGGACGGCTGGTGCACGAAGCGCGCTACACGGCCTGGCCGGTGGCGCGCGCGCTGGCCGGGCGCTTGCTGCGGCGGGCGCATTTGGGGGACGCGGGCAAGGGGAGCTGATGAAGGCCGCGCTGCGGATGCGGGTGGAGACGGGGCTGGGGGAGCACGCTCCTCCGCCCAGGCGCGCGGTGCCGTGCATGCAGACGGCGTGGCCGCACATGCTGGTGCCGCGGCCATCGGCGGCGGTCCCCCTGGTGTTCCCGTTCGAGCACCCCGGGCTGCGCTATCGATACTTCGCGCGCAACGCCGTCTGGGACGCGGTGCAGCTCCTGGAGCTCTCGGGCAAGCAGGTGCTGATGCCGGCCTACCACCACGGCGTCGAGCTGGAGACTCTGCTGGCGGCGGGCGTGCGGCCCGTCTTCTTCCGCGTGGACGCGCAGATGCGCTGCGACTTCGAGGACGCGCGGCGGCGCGCCTCACCCGAGGTGCGGGCGCTCTACGTCATCCACTACGCCGGCTTCCCGCAGGACCTGGATGCGGCGCGCCAGCTGGCCGACGAGCTGGGCGTGCCGCTGGTGGAGGACTGCGCGCTGGCCTTGCTCTCCCGCAACGGCGACAGGCCGCTGGGGTCGACCGGCGACCTGTCCGTCTTCTGCCTGTACAAGACGCTCCCGGTGCCCAACGGCGGCGCGCTCCTCGCGCGCGGCCGCTTCCGCGACGAGCTGTACCGGCTGGCCGAGGTCGAGCCTCCCGGCTGGGCATCGACGGCGTCGCACCTGGCCGGCAGCCTGCTCTCGAACCTCGAGCTGCGCACCGGTCCCTTGGGGCGGCGGGTGCGCGACGCGGTGCGCGGCGCGGGCCGCCGGCTGGTCCGCTTGGCGGGCGTCGAGCGCGTCTCGACCGGCACGCAGCACTTCGATCCGGCGGCGGTGAAGCTGGGCATGAGCGCCCTGAGCCACCTGGTGTTGCGCAACCAGGACTGGCCCCTGATCGTCGAGCGCCGGCGGCGCAACTACTTCCTCCTCTACGCGGCCCTGCGCGACGTGGCGCCCCCGGTCACGGGCGAGCTGAAGCCCGGGGTGTGCCCGCTTTTCTACCCCATGCCGGTGCGCGACAAGGCGGCGGCGATGGCTCGCCTCCTGGCCCGCGGCGTGGAGACGGTCGACTTCTGGCGCCTGCGGCATCCGGTGGTGCAGCAGGGCGACTTCCCCGAGGTAGACTGGCTTCGCGAGACGGTGCTCGAGCTGCCCGTGCACCAGGATCTCTCCCCCGCCGATGCCGAGCACGTGGCGAGCTGCGTGCGGGAGCTGCTCCCGTGAGCGCCGCGGCGCGGGCCATGGAGGCGCCGGGCCCCCTGCGCGCGGAAGTGGTGCGCGACGCGGCGGGCCTGCTCCGCCTGCGCGCGGCTTGGAGCGATCTGTGCGGCGAGGCGCGCTCCGGTTGCCTCTTCCTCTCGCCCGAGTGGCTGATCCCCTGGTGGGAGCACTTCGGCGATGGGCGCCAGCCGAGCTGCATCGCGCTGTTCGAGCAGGACCGGCTGGTGGGCTTCCTTCCCTTGTTCTCGGAGTCGGTCCGGGTCGCCGGCGTTCCCGCCCGCCGGGTCGCGTTCCTGGGGGACGGCGCCACCGGCTGCGACTACCTCGACCTGCTTGCGGCCCCCGGGCGCGAGGCGGAGGTGCGCTCCGCGGCGCTGGGGGCGCTGGGCGAGCTGCCCTGGGACGTCTGCGATCTGGACGGCTTGTGGCGGGACAGCCCCACGGCGCTGCACCTCGCGCAGCTCTTTCCCAACAGGCGCGCGGTGCGGTCGTCGGCCGCCGGGCTGGGGGGCCCCTCGGCCGAGGTCGTGCGAGACGCGCGGCTCCGGTTCGTCTGCCCGCACATCCCCCTGCTCGGGTCGTACCAGGAATACCTGCAAGGGCTGGGGCGGCGCGAGAACCTGCGCCGCCGCGAGAAGTGGCTCTTCCGGCAGCCCGGGGTCTCCATCGAGGTGGCGCGCAGCCCCGAAGAAGCGCGCGTCGCCGTGGAGCGGTTCCTCGATCTGCACCGCGCGCGCTGGGCGGTCGAAGGCGGCTCGGACGGTCTCGCCGACGTTCGGCACGAGGCGTTCCACCGCGCGGCAGTGGATCGGCTCGCCCAGCGCGGGTGGCTCCGGCTGTACACGCTCTTCGCCGCCCGGCGGCCGGTCGCCTCGGTCTACGGCGTCGTGCACGCCGGGAAGTTCCTCTACTACCAGTCGGGATACGACCCGGCCTGGGGCTCGAAGAGCGTCGGCCTGGTGCTGCTGGCGCGGACGCTGCAGGACGCATACGGAGAAGGGCTTCGCGAGTTCGACTTCCTCCGCGGCGACGAGGCGTACAAGGCACAGTGGGCGCGGGCCGAGCGCTGGACCATCCACATGCGGCTGTTCCGCGGCGCACGCGGCAAGGCGGTGCGGGCGGCGCAGCGGGCCGCGCTGTTCGCACGCGAGTCGGTGAAAGCGGCGCTGCCCAGGGTAGCGCTCCAGACGGCGCGACGGGCCCGGCGCCTGCTCCGTACAGGAGGGGGAAGATGAAGCGGCTCAAGGACGAGGCGGTGCAAGTGGCCCGCAGGGCGGTGAAGGGAGCGGCCGCGCTCGCGCTGCACTACACCGGCGCGCAGGAGCTCATCTCCGCGGTGCAGCGGCGCGCGCTGGGCGGCGTGCGCGTGCTGATCGTCAGCTACCACCGGGTGGTGGGGAACTGCCAATTGGAGTCCGAGCGCGGGCTGCCCACGCTCAACATCGGCCGGGACACCTTCCGCAGGCACCTGGAGGTCCTCTGCGAGAGCCATCAGGTTACGCGCTTGGAGGACGCCCTGGAGGTGCTGGGCGGCAGGCGGACGGCGCGGCGGGACCTGGCGGTCATCACCTTCGACGACGGGTACCGCGACGTCTACGAGAATGCCTTCCCCGTGCTGCGCGAGATGAAGCTGCCGGCGGTGGCGTACGTTCCCTCGTCGTTCATCGGGACGGCCCAGCGGCTGGCGCACGATCGGCTCTGGGCCGCGCTGATGGCGATGGAGCGGCGCGCGCTGGGGCCCATTTCGGTGGGCGTGGGCGGCGACTACGAAGGGCTTTTGCTCCGCGCCTTCGAGAGGGCCGAGACGCCCAACAAGATCCTCGAGCGGCTCATCGCCGACAACCTCACGCCGGTGCTGTACGGGCTGGCCGAGGCGCTGGAGGATCGGCTGCGGATCGACCGGGCGGAAGCGCCCCGCGGGCAGCTGCCGATGACCTGGGAGATGCTCCGTGAGATGGGCGCGCACGGCATCGAGACGGGCGCGCACACCGCCGAGCACACCGTGCTCACCAACCAGCCGCTCGACGAGGCGCGCCGCGAGATCGCGGCATGCAAGAGCGTACTGGAGAAGGGCACCGGCCGGCCGGTGCGCCACTTCGCCTATTGCAACGGCTGGTACAGCGCCGGGGTGGCCCAGGCGCTCCGGGCGGAAGGGTTCGTCAGCGCGGTCACCACCGAGGACATGCCGAACATGCCGGGCGTCGATCCTTACGCCCTCAAGCGCAAGGTGCTCTGGGAGATGTCTTCGGCAGGCATCCTCGGCGGCTGGTCCAAGGCCCTCGCCTCCTGCCAGTTCAACGACACCTTCGGCATGCTCGCCTTGCAGAAACCCGTCCTGGGCGCCCGCCCCACCCATTTCGCCTCGACCCTTCCCACCGACACCCTCCAATCCGCCCACGCCTGAGAGCCGAACTCTCGTCTACAAGCGTTTCACGCGGAGAGCGCTGAGGAGGGGGAGGTCGCGGAGGTGAATTCTGTTTTTGAACCCAAGTTCCTCTGCGCCCTCCCTTCCCTCCGCGCCCTCTGCGTGAAACGCAGTAGCCGGGATTCAGTCCAAGTCCGGTAGGCTCGCGAATAGAGGGACTCCGGGGGATTCGGTGGCGCGGGCGCCGCACCAGTTGCCGAGGAGGATGGCGCGAGGGATGGGCCAGTTGCGGAGGAGGCCGATGGAGAAGCCGGCCAGGAAGCAGTCCCCGGCGCCGGTGGGATCGACTTCGTGTGCAGGGAAGGCGGGGACGCGGGTCTCGCCGGCGGAGGAGAGGACGGTGCTGCCGCGGGGGCCGTCGGTCACCAGAATTGTGCACGAGCGGCGCAGGCGGGGGAGATCCAGCGAATCGGCCTCGGCGCGGCCCACCTTCAAGTAATCGACCCGCTCGAGCGCTTCGAGCATGTCCGGCGGGGGCGGCCGGTGCAGCACCCGCCCCGACGGATCGAATCCGCGCACGAAGCCCTGGGCATCGGCGACCAGCACCCGCGACAGCTCGCGCAGCCGGAGGAGCGTAGGGACCGGGATCTCACCCGCCACCGCCACGGCCATCCCCACGGCGCAGGGCTCGCGCAAGTCCTCGGGCGCGAGCGCCGGCGCCGCTGCCAGCAGCGCCTCGATTCGGTCACCCCTCCGGTAGTCGTGAACGAAGCTCGTGGTGCGCGCCCCTGGGACGACCAGGGCGGGCGGCACGCGATCGGCGTAGCGAAAATCTTCTCCCACCTTGGCCACCACCGCGAAGTCCACGCCCGCGGCCCGCAGCACTGCCGACGCATAGGCCGCGGATCCGCCCAGCTCGCCGCGTTCCTCCGCGCCGAGGAGGCTGTCGTGGCAGTAGTTGCCGGCGACGACGATGTCGCGGTGCACCCGGACAGGGTTCACCAGCCGACGCCCGCGGCGCAACCAGAGCAGCGCCGGAGGGGCGGAAGCCCTTGCGCTGGCAGGGAGCGCTCCACAGGTTGCATCCGGGCGCTCCCCGCTCGGGGGAGCTATCCGCGCTGACCGGTAGAGGCCGGGGGGAGGCGGGGCATGCGCTGCGCAATGCGTCGGGTGGCGTTCGTCGGCGATCTCCCGTTGTCCGTCGTGGAAGCGCTGCGAGCCCAGGGCTGCCGGGTGGAGAGCATCGACGGCAGCTCGGTGGTGGCCGTCGCCCGGGACTTGATGCGGCTCCGCCCGGCCGTGGTCCACGCCCGCGCCTCGCATCTCAAGCTGGGGCTGGTGGCCCGGCTGCTCAACGTGCCACTCGTGGTGCAAGCCGGGCGGGGGGACGTGAACGCGACCACGGCGCGCGCGGCGCGCGCCGCCGAGCGCACGCTCTGCCCGACGGTCTCGCTGCGCGAGGCGCTGATCGAGCAAGGGGCTCCTGCGTCCACGACCACCGTGATGCGCGGCCTCCTGGACCCGGAGGCGGACCTCACGGGCGGCGGCGTCTTCCCGCCGATCCTCGATCAGCGCTTGCGCTGGGTGGTGAGCGCCGCGCCTTGCGACGGACCGCACCGGGGCCACGCCGATCTCCTGCTCGCGTTCCTGTCCCTGGCGCGCACCCGCCCGCGGCTCCATCTGCTGATCGCCGGAGCGGGCGCCGAGGGGCGGGCGCTGCTCGAGCAGGCGGATCGCGCCGGAATGCGCGGCAGGGTCGTCGTGCATCCCCTGGCGCTCGACCAGCTCCCGGGCGTGCTCACCCAGGCAGCGGCGGTCGTGGCGCCGAGCCGCACCGCCAACCTGCCGGACGCCGTGCCCGAGGCGCTCGCTCTGGGCGCCCCGGTGGTGGCCACCGCGGTCGGGCAACATCCGGTCTGGATCCGCGAGGGGCGCACTGGCTTCCTCGTCCCGCCGCGAGCGCCGGCGGCCCTGGCCACGCGGCTGGGGCATGTGGTGGACGACCCCGCGCTGGCGGCACGCGTGGGCGCCGCCGCGCGCCAGGCAGCGCTGGAGCTGACGCAGCCGCACCTGCTGGGATTCGAGCTGGCCCGCTGCTGGGCGACGGTCTCGCGGGCGGGGGCTCCCTCGTTCACGGGGCTGTACCTGCCGGAGCCTCCGCGGGCGCGCATCTGAGGGGGCACCAGATTCGGGGACACCATACGCAACTCATGCCAAGGCTGGATGGGACGAGTTACGTATGGTGTCCCCGTAACTTCAGCACCATTGCCGGGCAGCCGGGCGCTGCACAGGTTCCTGGCCAATCCGGTTCACCACCATGAGCGCCGCGCCCAAGGTATTGATCGTCGGGGATTTTCCCCCGCCGTATGGAGGAGTGGCGGTCCACGTGGAGGTCCTCCAGCGGGCCGTCCGCTCCCGGGGCGGCGAGTGCACGGTCCTCGACATCGGCAAGGGACAGCTGCCGGCGGACGGAGTCGTGCCGGGGGGCGCGTATCCGAGCTTCGTCGCCCGGCTCTTCGGGCACGCGCTGCGCGGCTACCTCATCCACGTGCACACCAGCGGCGCCAATCCGAAGTCGTGGGCGCTGGCGGCCGTCTGCGCCGCCGCCGGCAAGCTCGCCCGCGTGCCTCCGCTGATCACCTTCCATTCCGGGCTGGCGCCCGGCTGGCTGGCCGCCGATCCCGCCTGGGCGAAGGTGGCCGGGGCGGTGGGCAACGCGTTCGGCAAGGTGATCGCGGTGAGCGAGGACATCCGCGAGGCGCTCCTTTGTTGTGGCGTCGCGAGCGCCCGCACCGAGGTGGTGCCGGCGTTCTCGCACTCCTTCTTGCAGCCAGGCACGCCGCCACCCGGTTTCCGGGAGCTGCGGGAAGAGGCCGCGCCGCTCTACTGCGCGATGCTCGCGCCCGGGCCGGTCTACGGGGCGGAGGTCCTGCTGCGCGCATTCGCCGAGGTCCACCAGCGCAATCCGCGCGCGCGCCTGGCGCTGTACGGACCCGGCACCCTGGAGATGGAGCCGCTGCGATCCGCCGGCAGCGCCGCGGGAGCCGTGCGCGGGTACGGCGAGCTGCATCGGCCCGCCGCGCTGGCGGTGATCGCGGCGAGCGACGTGTTCGTCCGGCCCACGCTGGCCGACGGCGACTCGGTCTCCGTGCGCGAGGCGGTGGCGCTCGGCCGGGTAGTGGTCGCGACTTCGGTCGGGGCGCGCCCCCCGCAGGCGCGCCTCGCGCCGCCGGGCGACCCGGCCGCGCTTGCCCAGGTCCTGCTCGAGGCGGCCGGGAGCAGGCCCGTGCTCCGGCTGGCGGGCGGCGACGGCCAGCCGGACGGCGACTGCGTGGACCGGCTGCTCACCTTGTACGGATTCCGCTCCGGCGTGGAGCCGGCGCCCGCCGCGGGGGAGGTCCCCGCGCGCCCCTTGGGGGAGGGGCCCGCATGTGCGGCATCAGCGGCTTCCTGAACCGCGATCCCGCGCAGCCGGCCGACCGCGACCTGGTCGAGCGGATGACGGCCGTGATCGCCCACCGGGGTCCGGACGGGAGCGGCGTGCACGTCGAAGGCCCTCTGGCGCTCGGCCACCGGCGTCTTTCGATCATCGATCTGTCCTCCGCCGGCGCGCAGCCGATGACCAACGAGGACGGCAGCGTCTGGATCACCTTCAACGGGGAGATCTACAACTTCCTGGATCTGCGCGCGGAGCTGATCGCGCGCGGCCACCGGTTCCGCAGCCGGTGCGACACGGAGGTGCTGGTCCACGGTTACGAGGAGTGGGGCGAGGCGCTGCCGGAGCGCCTGTGCGGGATGTTCGCCTTCGCCATCTGGGACGCGCGCAAGGAGCGCCTGTTCCTCGCCCGCGACCGGCTGGGCAAGAAGCCGCTCTACTACCACCTCGGCCGCGAGCGCCTCTCCTTTGGCTCGGAGGTGAAGTCCCTGCTCTGCGATCCGGCAGTGCCCCGCGAGCTGGACGAGGACGCGCTGGACCTCTACCTGAGCCTGCGCTACGTGCCGGCGGGCCTTACCGCCTTCGCCCGGATCCACAAGCTGCCGCCAGCCTCTTGCGCCACGTACGAGGGCGGCAAGCTCAGCGTGCGCCGCTACTGGCACACCGTCTTCCCGCCCGAGCCCGACCCCCGCTCCGACGACGAGTTGGCCGGGGACTTCTGGGAGCGCCTGCGCCATGCGGTGGAGATCCGCTTGATGTCCGACGTGCCGCTGGGCGTGTTCCTCTCCGGCGGCCTGGATTCCTCGTCGATCGCGGCCCACATGGTCGACCTGCGCCGCGAGAGCGGCGGCGACCGGGTGAAGAGCTTCTCGGTGGGATACCTCGTCGAGGACGGGTCGTCCGAGCTCGACCAGGCCCGGCGGGTGGCGCGCGCGCTGGGCACCGACCACGCCGAGGTGGTGGTGACGGCGAAGGACTTCGCCGACTTCCTCCCCGGTCTGGTCTGGCACCTCGACGAGCCGGTGGCGGACGCGGCCTGCGTGCCGCTCTACTACCTGTCGAAACGCACCCGCGAGGACGTGGTGGTGGTGCTCTCCGGAGAGGGCGCCGACGAAGTGCTGGCCGGATATCCCATCTACCGCACCATGCTCTACCTCGAGCGTGTGCGGCAGGCTGCCGCCGGGGCGGTGGATCGCACTGCGCCGCTCGCCGCCCGCGCGGTGAAGAACCCGAAGGTGCGCAAGTACCTCTACTGGTCGACGCTCCCGCTGGAGGAGCGCTACCGCGGCGTCTCCTGCGCCTTCGTCGACGAGGAGAAGTCGATCCTGCGCGGCGAGAAGGGCGGCATCGTCCCGCCGCGCAAGATCCGCGCGAGGCTGGTCGACCGCCTGGCGATGCACTGGGCGGAGACGGAGGGGCTGCCCACGCTGGAGCGCATGCTGGAGCTGGACCGGCGCGTGTGGCTGCCGGACGACCTGCTGGTCAAGGCCGACAAGATGACCATGGCCACCTCGCTCGAGCTGCGAGTGCCGTTCCTGGACCACCAGCTGATCGAGTGGTGCGCGGGGCTCCCCGAGCGGGTCAAGCTGCGCGGGCGGCTGGGCAAGTGGCTCCTGCGCCACGCCGCGCACGAGCGGCTGCCTCCCGAGTGCACCGCGCCGGGAAAGCGCGGGTTCACGGTCCCCGTCTCCGGATGGTTCCGCAAGCAGCTGCATCAACCGCTGCGCGAGGCTCTGCTCGCCCAGGACGGGTTCTGCCGCCAGCGGTTCGGGGAGAAGCCGCTGCGCCGGCTCCTTACGGATCACAAACACGGCGTCAGCGACCGCAAGGAAGAGCTGTACGCGCTGTGGGTGTTGGAGCTGTGGCTCAGGCAGCACCAGGTGGGGTGGAGCGCGCGGGCGCCTGCGCCGGGCGCGCCCGAGGTGAACGCGAGGAGGAATGTGTCGATGGGCGGAAAGCTTCAGGGGCGGGACATCGTCTGCTTCTCCAACGACTGGGACGGCGATCCGCTGTCCAAGATGCACGCGATGAAGATCCTGGCGCGCGAGAACCGCGTGCTGTGGGTGAACAGCATCGGCAACCGGAGCCCGACGGCGTCGGCGCGCGATCTGAAGCGGATGGTGAAGAAGGTGCGCGGCGCGATCGAGGGGATCCGCGAGAGGCATCCGAACATCTTCGTGGTGACGCCGCTGGCCATCCCGTTCTACGGGTCGGAGCTGGTGCGCGCGGCCAACGGCGCCTTGCTGCGAGCACAGGTGAAGCGCGCGATGGACAAGCTGGGCTTCAAGAACGTGATCAGCTGGTCCTTCCTGCCCTCGTCGGCGCCGGTGTCCGGCACGCTGGGGGAGGAGCTGGTCGTCTACCACTGCGTGGACGAGTTCAGCGCTTTCTCCGACGCGCCCGGGCAGCAGATCCGGGAGCTGGAGCGGCGCCTGCTGGCCAGGGCGGACGTGGCGATCTGCTCGGCGGAGAAGCTGTGCAAGGACAAGGAGCGCTTCAACTCCAACGTGTACCTCGTGCAGCACGGCGTCGACCTGGAGCACTTCGCGCGGGCCTTCCACTCCGCGACGACCGTGCCGGACGAGGTGAAGAACTTGCCCGGCCCGGTGATCGGTTTCTGGGGCCTCGTCGCCGACTGGGTCGACCTGCGGCTCGTGCGCCATGTCGCCGACGCGTTCAGCGGCGGGTCCGTGGTGCTCCTGGGGTCGAGCGTCACCGACATGTCGCCGCTCGAAGGCGCCCGCAACGTGCACTTCCTGGGGCGCAAGCCGTACCAGGACCTGCCCCGCTACGCCAAGGCGTTCGACGTGGCCCTGATGCCGTTCAAGGTGAACGAGCTGACCCTGGCCTCGAATCCTCTCAAGGTGCGCGAGTACCTGGCGGCGGGCCTCCCGGTGGTGTCGACCGCGATCCCGGAGGTGGAGCGCCTGGGCCTCTGCCGCATCGGCAGCGACGCCGACTCGGTGGTTGGCGAGATCGCCTCCGCCATCGCCGCCGGTCCGGGGCCCAGCGAGGTGCGAGCCGCCTCGGTTCGCAGCGAGGGCTGGGAGGCGCGCGTGCTGGAGATGCAGGACATCGTGGCGGCCGCCCTGGCGTCCCGGAAGAAAGCGGCCTGAGCATGGACCTGGGCTACTACGCCTACCTGGCGAGCACGGTGCCGCCGCGCCAGCTGGCCCGCGCGGTGGCCGCCCGTGCACGGCGCGCCCTGCGCGGCGGCATCCGCCAGGTGCTGGGTCCCGTCGCCCGCCACCCGGCGCTGCGCTCGCCTTTCTTCATGCAGGTGCCCGAGCAGCGCAGGCGGCCCCAGTTGCGCGGCAAGCGGCGGTCCATCCTCGATCCGTCGATGCGCGAAGTCACCGCGCGCCTCTTGCGGGAGCGCTTCCCGGAGGCGTGCAAGTTCGTGCTGCAAGAGGCGGAGGCCTGCCGGCGCGGCGAGGTGCCGGTGTTCGGGAAGTGGAAGGACTGCCGCAAGCACGCGCTGCAGACGGTCCCCGCCGACGTCGCTCCACTCGACTACGACCTCGACCCCATCGGGCACGGCGTCCGCTACGACCGGCGGATCCCCGGGACGCGCATCGATCACTTCGTGTACGGCGCCGACGTGAAGGCCGCCTGGGAAGTGGGGCGCCTGCAGCAGCTCTGGCGATTCGGGCAGGCGCGCTGGCTGGCCGGCACGGCCGCCGAGCGTTCCGGCTGGGCGCGCGCGTACATGGCGACCGTGCGCCAGTTCCGCGCGGATTGCCCGGTCGGCATGGGGGTGCAGTGGTCGTGCGCCATGGAGGTCGCTTCCCGCGCCTTCCACGCCGCCCTCGCTTTCGCCTACGTCCAGGACGACCCCGCGGTGGACGGCGCCTTCGCCTCCGAGCTGGCCGAGATGTTGGGCGAGCACTGCGAGTACGTCGAGGAGCACCTCGAGGACACGGGGGCGGTGCGGAACAACCACTACGCCGCCGACCTGGTCGGCCTGGTGGTGGTGGGGTGCCTCTTTCCCGAGCTGCCGCGCGCGCGCATCTGGCGGGAGGGCTTCGGACGCAAGCTGTGGGAGGAGATCCCCAGGCAAGTGCGCGGCGATGGGACGCACTTCGAATCGTCGACCGGCTACCAGCGCCTCACCGCCGAGCTGTTCCTGGGCGCCGTGCTCGCCGCGCGCGCCGCCGGGACGCCTGCGCCGCGCGACGTGGAGCTGGCGACGGCGGGGCTGTTCCGCAGCATCGGCCACCTGCTCAAGCCGAGCGGGCGGATGCCTCAGATCGGCGACCTCGATTCCTGCCGCGGCCTGCCGTTGATGCCGCGCGCCGCGCTCGACTGCGGGTACCTGCCGGCGCTCGGCGCGGCGGCGCTGGTCGATCCGACGCTCAAGCTGCCCGGCGCGCCCTGTCCGGTGGAAGTGGCATGGCTCCTGGGCGCGCCCGGCGTGGAGCGCTTCGATCTGCTGCCCGCGCACGGACACACCTGCAGCTCGCTCCTGCCCGACGCGAACGTTGCGGTCCTCCGGCAGGGGCGCGGCTACCTCTGCCTGACCGCTGGCCCGAACGGGCAGGGCGGCTGCGGCGGGCACGCGCACAACGACAAGAACTCGGTCGAGCTGTCGTTCGGCGAGGTCGACCTGGTGCTGGACCGGGGGACGTTCGTGTACGCCCGCGATCCGCGCGAGCGCGACCGCCGGCGCGGGACCGCCGCGCACAGCACCGTCCAGGTCGACGGCGTCGAGCAGAACCGCATCATCCCCGGACGGCTGTTCGCGCTTCCCGACACTTCCCGGGCCCGCATCCGCTGGATGGACCGGCCCAACGGCCACGTCATGGCCAGCGGCGAGCACTGGGGATACCAGCGGCTCCGGCAGGGTGTCGTGCACCGCCGCCTCGCGGCGCTGAGCGACGGGTTCGCCGCGTTCCAGGACGAGGTGTTCGGAGACGGCGCGCACGTGCTCGAGGCGCGCTGGTTCGTCCCTCACGCGGAGGTGGTCCAGCGCCGGGCCGTGCCCGGCGAGGCGCGCCTCCTGCAGGCGGAGGCGCCCGCGGGATTCGCCCCGGAGGGCTTCGACGCTTCGCGCTGCGTCGAGGTCCGCGTGGACGGGAACCCGTTTGCCCTGTTCGCCTTCGCCGCCTCGTTACCGTTCGAACTATCGGTGGACGAGACGGACGTCTCGCCCGGTTACGCAGAGCGGACGGGTGCCCGCATGGTCATGGTGCGCTGCGCGGGCGACGTCCCGGCGCGGATCTGGACCGCCGTCCTCGTGCTGAAACGCGAGTGAGTGCCTAGTTTCCCCCGCACCAGATGGACCGGGCGCTCGCCTGGTGACGAGGGGTCCTTGGCAATGCTGCAGGTCACGGAGCCGACGCTGCTGGAGAAGATCCAGGCGCGTCAGGCGGTGGTGGGAATCTGCGGGCTCGGCTACGTCGGGCTTCCGCTCGCGCTCACGTTCGGGGAGAAGGGCTTCCCCGTGATCGGATTCGACATCGACGCGCGCAAGATCGCCGCGCTGGAGAAAGGCGAGAGCTACATCCGCCACATCGACGCGCGGCGGATCCAGAAGCAGAACGCGCGCGAGGACAAGCAATTCTCGGCCACGATGGACTTCCGCAAGGCGCGCGAGGCGGACGTCCTCATCCTCTGCGTCCCGACGCCGCTCAACGCGAACCGCGAGCCGGACATGACGTACATCGAGAACACGGCGCGCGCCATCGGCCCGCACGTGCGCTCCGGCCAGCTCGTCGTGCTGGAGAGCTCCACGTATCCAGGCACCACCGAGGAGGTGGTGAAGCCCATCGTCGAAGGGCTCTCCGGGCTCCGCGCCGGTCTCGACTTCCACCTCGCTTTCTCGCCCGAGCGGGAAGACCCGGGAAACCCGAGCTTCAACACCGCCACCATTCCCAAGGTGGTGGGCGGTTACACGCGGCAGTGCACCGAGCTGGCCTGCGCGCTGTACGCCTCGGCGATCACCAAGGTCGTCCCGGTGAAGGGCACCCGCGAGGCGGAGCTGACAAAGCTCCTGGAGAACATCTTCCGCTGCGTGAACATCGCCCTGGTCAACGAGCTGAAGCTCCTCTGCGAGCGGATGAACATCGACATCTGGGAAGTGATCGACGCGGCGAAGACCAAGCCCTTCGGGTTCATGGCTTTCTACCCGGGTCCCGGCCTGGGCGGGCATTGCATCCCCATCGATCCCTACTACCTGACGTGGAAGGCGCGGGAGTTCGAGTTCAACACGCGCTTCATCGAGCTGGCGGGCGAGATCAACTGGCAGATGCCCTACCACGTGGTCGACCGGACCATCGAGGCCCTGAACGAGCAGGGAAAGCCGGCCAAGGGCGCCAAAGCGTTGATCCTCGGGCTCGCCTACAAGAAGAACATCGACGATCTGCGGGAAAGCCCCTCGATCCGGCTGATCGAGCTGCTCCGGCAGAAAGGCTTCGAGGTCGAATACCACGACCCGTACTGCCCCCGGATGAAGGAGATGCGCCACCAGCCGAAGTACATGCTGGAGATGCAGAGCGTGCCGCTCGAGCAGGGCGTCGAGTGGGCGGACGTGGTGGTGATCGCCACCGACCACGACTGCATCGACTACCAGCAGCTGGTGCGCGACGCGAAGCTGGTGGTGGACAGCCGCAACGCCACCAAGAACGTGACGTTCGGGCGGGACAAGATCAAGACCGCCTGATTTCGACGAGCGCGCACCCGCACAAAGGTTGGGAGGTTACGCGTCCCTCGGCTGATACAGCGGGTATGATGGCGCCATGCTCGCCCCGGGGCGGGCCGCACTGCGTCACTCCGAATTCATTCCGGGGAGGCTCGGAAGGGAGGCCCGCTTCGCGCGCGCCCGTTTCATGAACTCGCGCCCGTACATCTCCTCCGCGGCGTGCTGGTTATGTGCACGGCAGAGCAACCGGATGCGGTCCATCCGGTGGATACGCGTTCGCGCGTAGCCGTCCAAATGATCGAATTCCAGACCACCGGTTTCGGGGCATCTGTGGCCACGGTCATCGGTGAAAGTGCAACGGCCGCCGTCGCGTTCGAAAACCGCGCGCTGGATCGCGGCGGGAACACGACGCGAAGAGGATGGGGAGCTCTCTTTGTTCGGGACCTGCCGCGCCTTTCGGCCCTGTGCGAAACGCTCCTTCTTCAGGTGCGCGATCATCAAGTCGAGCGACTTCTCGAAGATGGTCCCCACATCTCCGTCGGGAATCCGGTGCCGGAGCAAGTCCTGCGCCTGGCGGAGCTTGTCACGGCATGCGCGGGTCCCCGTGAACTGGAACTTGTAGGAGTCCTCGGCGAGCGGGGCAATCATGTCACGCCGCTCAGCGCGGCCTCGTACGGGCGCGGGTGGCGGCACAGAAGCGGGAGCGGGCGGCGGCTCCGCGGGTGACATCGTCGGGGCAGCGCCGAATGCAAGGGCCAGCGGCTCCTCCGGTGGCGCTTCGGGGCGGCCGGGAAGCTTGCGGACGACGGTCGCAACCGGCGGCTGGGGCGAGAGACGCGCGACCAGCTCCTCGATCTCCCGCTTGGACCTGCCGGCCGCCTCCGCCAGTACCTTGCTGTGGTTCTCGATCGTCAGGTGCGGCGCGAGCACTCGCAATCCGGCCAGATGCACTCGTCCGGAGCGCATCGCGTCCAGGATCCCCGGCATGCGTCGTGCCGCGCGGGCGACCATGATCCGGTTGTAGGCGACGTCCTCGGAGAAGCCGAGCTCGCCCACGCAGAAAGCGAACATCGAAGGGAAGCCCAGGTCGAGGTAGAGCTTCCGCTCGTCGATCTCGCCGAGATGCACGAGCAGCTTCTCTTCCAGGCATCGAGAGCTCTGCACGAGCTCTCGCGTGGCAGAGAGGAGATCGGAAGAGCTGAGCGATTCGACGACGGTTCTCGAGTTCATCATGCGCGTGGTCGTAGCACGGTGTTTTCCGGCGATCTGCGCAGGCCGCGCGCTCGCGCTGCACGACCGATCGACTCGCGAGGAGGTCTCGAGCCGGACGATCGCTCTCCACGCATCCTTGCGCGTCTGGAGGCGTTTCCTGACGACGCCGGCTGGCGCCGTTCGAGACGACGCGCCAGATCTGTCAAGCAGAAACGATTCGGGTACGTAAGTTGTCTGATGGGGGATTGGCGTCGAAGACGATCGCGCAGGAGGAAGACTCGCCCCGGGGCGGGCCGCACCGCGTCAAAGGAACGATCCGTGCCCCGCACCGGACGGCGCAGGTCCGGTGCGGGCGGGCCCAGGACGGCAGGCGAAAGATGATCTGACGCGACTCGCGCACGAGCATCAGCTCCGCGCTCAAACGCGGATCCGCGGTCGCAATGAGCGGCGCGCGTCTGAGCTCGAGGACCTGCTCGAGCGACCGGCCGACCCGGACGCACCTCCTCCTACAGCAGCAACATCCTTGTGTCGCGCCCGCTTGCGGGGGAAAACAAGCGGATGGCCTTCGCCTTGTTGCTCTGCTCGCTGCTCGCCGCCGCCCCGGACGGGAACGATCCGCGCCAGCGGGTCCTCTCCGCGCTGGTGGAGGAGTTGTCGCGCTCGCAGAAGGACCTGCGGCTGCGCGGCCACGAGGCGCCGTACTTCCTCTCCTACGCGGTCCGCGGGACCGAGGCGCGCGAGGTGGGCGCCAAGTACGGTGCCGTCTTCCTCGACCACTTCCGCCGGGAACGCCGGCTGCAGGTCGACGTGCGGGTGGGGAGCTACGACTTCGACAACACCGGCTCCCAGGAGATGTTCGACTTCGACGGGCAGGACTCCGGGTACAGCGCGGGGCGCGAGGCCCCACTCGACGGCGACCCCGCGGCGCTGCGCAACGCCCTCTGGCTGCTCACCGACGACCTCTACAAGAAGGCGCTCTCCGCCTATCTGAAGAAGAAGGGGAAGGAGGTCTACCGTCCCGACGACCCGGACCGGCCGTCCAGCTTCTCGCGGGAGGAGCCGTACGCCGACGTCATGCCCAAGGTCGAGCACCCCTTCGACGCCGAGGCGTGGAAGCGCGAGCTGAAGGTCCAGTCGGACCGCCTGCGGTCGCATCCGGAGCTGTTCGATTCGCAGCTCCGCGCCGGCGTCGAGCGGCAGGAGCGGGAGCTGGCCAACACCGAAGGGACCCGGCTGATCACCGAGCGCGCGCTCTACGGGCTGCACGTCCAGGCCTGGGCCCGGGCGCCGGACGGCATGCTCCTCGAGGACAGCCGCGACTTCTACGGCGCCGCGGAGTCGGAGCTGCCCCGGGGAGACAAGCTGGCCGCGAAGATCGACGAGATGGTGGGCGAGCTGCTCGCGCTGCGCGAGGCGCCGGTCCTCGATCCGTACACCGGCCCGGCGCTCCTGGCGCCCGAGGCCGCGGGGGTGCTCTTCCACGAGGCGGTCGGGCACCGGCTGGAGGGCGAGCGCCAGAACGACGACAAGGACGGGCGCACCTTCAAGGGACAGATCGGCAAGCCAATCCTGCCGGGCTTTCTCACCATCCTGGACGACCCTACCCTCGCCCAGTTCGGCCGGACGAGCCTGAACGGGGTCTACAAGTACGACGATCAAGGCGTCCCGGCCCAGCGGACGTTGCTGGTGGAGCGCGGGGTGCTCAAGACGTTCCTGCTCTCCCGCGCGCCCGTTGCCGGGTTCTCGCATTCGAACGGGCATGGCCGGTCCTCTCCCGGCCGGGACCCGGTGGCGCGGATGGGGAACCTGATCGTGCAGTCCGATAAGACGATGCCGCTGCCCAAGCTGAAGGAGGCGCTCCTGGCCGAGGCGCGCCGGCAGGAGAAGCCATTCGGACTGCTCATCCGCGACGTGACCGGCGGGAACACCGACACCAGCAGCTACGCGTACCAGGCTTTCAAGGGACAGCCGAGGCTGGTCTACAAGGTCGACGCGAAGACGGGCGAGGAAACTCTGGTGCGCGGAGTGGAGATCGTCGGCACGCCGCTCACGGCCCTGGGGAAGATCACCGCGACGGGCGACGATCCGCGCGTGTTCAACGGCTATTGTGGGGCGGAAAGCGGGTTCGTCCCCGTCTCCACCGTCGCGCCGACGGTCCTGATCAGCGAGATCGAGCTGCAGCGCACGCGGAAGGACAGCGGGCGGTCACCTGTGCTCTCGTCCCCTTGGGCGACGCCGCCGGTAAGCGCCGTGAAGCGTTAGTCGCCGCCTGCGCCGAGCGGCAGGCGGGGGCGGAAGGACGACGCCGAGTAGCCCGACCGGACGGCCTCGGCCTCGAAGCCCGCCAGCTGTTGTCCGGTTGCGGCAGCGAAAGCGTCGTCGAAGCGCGCCCCGGAACGCACGCTGCGCAACACGTCGCGGATCGCCTGGTCGCCGCGAAGCGCGACCAGCAGCTCGAAGGCACGGTGCGCGGCGGCGTACACGGCTTCCTTCTCCGTCCGGTACAGCTCTGCCGTGGGGCGCAACAGATCGGCTTCGGGGTGCGCGCTCTGCCAGAGCCGCAGCTCGGCCAGGCCGAGGCGGCGGTGTCCCTGGTCGGCGGTCACCGAGGCCATCCCCTCCCGGAACCAGAGCGGCGGCTCTTCGGGGAATCCCCCTTCGGCGGGTTGCAGGAGCTGGTACATGAGCGCGTGCGTCAACTCGTGCACCAGCAGCTCGGACATCTCCTCCTGCGCCGCGGCGGGCGGGTCACCCCAGCTGCGCGGGCTCTGCAGGAGGATCTGGTCCCCGAAGGCCCAGGCGCGCAGCCAGGGGTAGCCGTGCAGGCCGACCAGCGCTTCGAGGGCGTCGTGGTCCGGAAGAAGGCGCACGGTGACGCCGTGCCTGAACTGGCCCCAGCGCGACAGCCGCGGGCCTGCGGCGAGCAGGCCGCCTCCGATCCGCCCTGCTTCGGCGGCGTCCTCGCGCGGGTAGCGGACCTCGAAGAGGAGCCCGGGGCCGCGGACCTCGACCGCGAGCGGCGTTTCCTCCGCCGTGCTAGAGAGGCGCGGCACCGCGCAGGCCGCGAGGGCCGCGAGGCAGAGCATCCCCAGGCTGCCGCGCGAGCGCATGCTAGCAGCTTGCAGGACGGCGGGGTGCTGCGCAAGGAGGCGGTGTGCGCCAGGTGTGGATCACGCGCAAGGGTGGGCCCGAGGTGCTCGAAATGCGCGAAGCGCCCGACCTGCAGCCGGGGCCGGACGAGGTGCGCATCCGCGTCCGCGCGGCAGGGGTGAACTTCGCGGACTTGATGGCCCGGCGCGGGTTGTACCCGGACGCGCCGAAGCTCCCGTTCGTCCCCGGATACGAGGTGGCAGGCGACGTCGACGCGGGTCCTTCCGACCGCGTCGGCAAGCGGGTGCTCGGCTTCACGCGTTTCGGGGGGTACTCCGACGTGGTGGTGGTGCCGGCGAAGCGCGCGGTCGAGATCCCGCCGCGGATGTCCTATGCGGAGGCCGCCGCCATCCCGGTCAACTGGCTCACTGCCTGGCACATGCTGGTCGAGCTGTGCAACGTGAAGCGCGGCCAGCGGGTGCTCATCCACGCGGCGGCGGGCGGGGTGGGGACGGCAGCGGTGCAGATCTGCCGGAAGCTGGGCGCGGAGTCGATCGGCACCGCGTCCGCGTCCAAGCATCCGCGGCTGCGCGACCTGGGGCTCGCGCACGCGATCGACTACCGGAAGCAGGACTTCGAGGAGGAGGTGAAGCGCATCACGGGCGGGCGCGGCGTGCACGTCGTGCTCGACGCGGTGGGCGGCGCCTCGATCAAGAAGGGCTGGCGCTGCCTCGCGCCCACCGGGAAGCTGGTGGTCTTCGGGGCCAGCTCGGTCATGCAGGGACCCGTGGGAATGCTCTCGTCGGTCCTGCGGATGACGCCGTTCTGGCCGCTCAAGGTGATGCAGTCGAACAAGGCGCTGATCGGCGTCAACATCGGCCGCCTGTGGGGATTGGAGGACCTGCTCATCGCGGAGCTCCGGGCCATCCTGCAGGGAGTGGTCGAAGGGGCCTTCCGGCCCATCGTGGACCTGGAGGTGCCGCTGGCGGAGGCCCCGCGGGCACACCAGCGGCTGGAGCAGCGGGAGAACTTCGGGAAGGTGGTGCTGGTGCCCTGATGGCCTGTGCGCTTGATCCCGAGCTGCGGGTATCCTACTAGTCGCGGACTTCGCCATGGCCAGACGCGCGCTCATCACCGGAATCACGGGACAGGACGGCAGCTACCTGGCCGACCTGCTGGTCTCGAAGGGCTATGAAGTCCACGGCATGGTCCGCCGCTCCTCAGAGGAGAAATTCGAGCGGATCGCGCACCTCAAGGGGAAGGTGATCCTCCACCAGGGCGACCTGCTCGACCAGTTCTCGCTGGCGAGGCTGCTCACCGATCTGTGGCCCGACGAGATCTACAACCTGGCCGCGCAGTCGTTCGTGCCGACCAGCTGGAACCAGCCGGTGCTCACCGGCGAGTTCACCGCCCTGGGCGTGACCAAGATGCTCGAGGCGGTCCGCTACTCCGCTCCCAAGGCGCGCTTCTACCAGGCCTCGTCGTCGGAGATGTTCGGGAAGGTCCGCGCGGTGCCGCAGAACGAGGACACGCCGTTCTACCCGCGCTCGCCCTACGGCGTGGCGAAGGCGTACGGGCACTTCATCACCGTCAACTACCGCGAGTCGTACGGCCTGTTCACGGTGAGCGGCATCCTCTTCAACCACGAGTCGCCGCGGCGAGGGCTGGAGTTCGTGACGCGGAAGATCTCGGACGGCGTCGCGCGGATCAAGCTGGGGCTGCAAAGGCGGCTGGCGATGGGAAATCTCGACGCGAGGCGCGACTGGGGATATGCGCCGGACTACGTCGAGGCGATGTGGCGGATGCTGCAGGCGGACCAGCCGGAGGACTTCGTCATCGCCACCCACGAGACGCACACGGTGCAGGAATTCTGCGAGATCGCGTTCGCCCGGGCCGGGCTGGACTGGAAGGAGCACGTCCACGTCGACCCGGCCTTCGTGCGGCCGGCGGAAGTGGACATGCTCATCGGCGATCCCTCCAAGGCCAAGCGGAAACTGGGCTGGGAACCGACCGTGAAGTTCGAGCAGCTGGTCGAGCTGATGGTCGACGCCGATCTCGATCGCCTCAAGGCGTCCGGCCGGTAGCGTGCGCGTCCTGGTGACCGGCGCGAACGGATTCGTCGGAAAGCACCTCTGCGCGCACTTGCGGGGGCAGGGCGATGTGGTGTTGGAGGCGAACGGTCCGCCGGCGCCGGGCGCCGGCTCCCGTGGCACCTCGCTGGACGTGACCGATGCCGCGCAGGTGCGGGCGATCGTCGAAGACGCCCGTCCCGAAGTCGTGATCCACCTCGCTGGCCTCAGCTCCGTGGCGCAGAGCCATCGTGACCCTTCCCGCAGCTTCTTGGTCAATACGCTGGGGGCCGTGCACGTCCTGGCCGCGGCTCGAGACTCCGCTCCGCGGGCGCGGATCCTCTTGATCGGCTCGGCGGAGATGTACGGCCCGATTCCGGCAGGCGTCCGCGCCAGCGAGGACTTTCCGCTGCGGCCCTCGAGCCCATACGCCTCGTCGAAGGTGGCAGCCGAGGTGGCCGGTTTCCAGTTCCACCGCGCCGCCGGTCTCGAGGTGATTGCCGTCCGGCCGTTCAACCACATCGGGGCCGGGCAGGCGCCACATTTCGTCGTCCCGTCCCTGGCGCGCCAGATCGAAGCGATTCGCGCGGGAGAAGGGCGGCCAGTCCTCCAGGGCGGCGACCTGACCGTCGCGCGCGACTTCTCGCACGTCGACGACGTGGTGGAGGCGTATCGGGCTCTCGCGCTGCGGGCGACGCCCGGCGAGGCGTACAACGTCTGCAGCGGTGAAGGACGCACCATCCGGAGCCTGCTCGACGAGATGCTCCAGATCGCCGGCGTCCGCGCGGAGATCGAGGTCGACCGCGCGCGGCTCCGCCCCGCGGAGTTGCCCAGCCTGGTCGGAGATCCAACCAAGCTGCGGAAGCTGGGATGGCAACCTTCTCGCAGCGTCCGCGACGCTCTTCGCGAAGCGCTGGACGAGGCAGCGGCGCGCCCGGACTCGAAGGAATGAACGAGCGGGACGTGTCCGTCATTCGGGCTGCGGCCTGTGGCGGAGGAGCAGGCTCAGCCGGTGGACCGTGACGCCGTCGCCGTAGCGGAGGTAGAGGGTACGGCCGCTCAGCGCGTGCCACTGGGGACAATTCTCCATCATCACCCGGATGTTGCCCGAAAAAGGCGCGGCCACCCGGAAAACGAGTCCCCAGGGAGCAGGTTGGCTTTGCGCCCCCGATCCGTCAGCAGGAACGAAGGGTTGATCGGAAACGATTAAGATCGCGTTCCGGGAAACGTCGACGTTCAGTTCCAGGCCGCTCGAGCCGGGCACGAGGGTGCCGGCCGGAAACTCGAAGGGCGCGATCCGCTCCGCTTCTTCTACCTCCGCCTGGTCGACCCAGCCCCTCGCCGCGCCAGGGGCGACGGGGATCGAAGTGCGGCTGTCCAGCCGCAGATCGGGCGGGCCGTCGCCGCGAGACGGCCAGGTAGTCTCTAGCGGCGACGCCTTCCCGTCCTGCGAGATGCCGTATGCGCGGAGATCGTTCCACTGGAATTGCTCGTGATCGGTCCACTCCCGCGACATCGAGAACCCCGAGCGTTCCAGAGCCGCCGAGCCCAGCACGCGCGCGACGTCCGGGCGCTCCGACGCCGGGACAGTGCGCGCCAAGAGCATGCCGCGCGCGAACAGCATCACCTCCCGCGCCGGCTGCAGGGTACGGGCGTCCGCGGCCCAACCAGACACCGCCAGCCAGCGCGCGAAGGCCGGCTGCCGTTGCTCGGCGAATGGACCCGGGTCGAGCCAATCAGTCCGCATGAACCCGGGCGCATAGCCCCAGTTGCAGGCGCGCGCCCGTGCATAGGCGTCGGGAACCCGAAGGACCTCGAAAGACCTTGTCGGCGGCATGGGATCCAGCACGAGGTCGTTGCGTAGGTAGAAGACCTGTCCCTGGAGTCGAGCGAACGGCTTGTACCGGCGCAAGATATAGCTGCTCACCTCGTAATGCCGGACTTCGTTCGTCACGCCGTCCCACGCGGGCAGGCCGCCCGATTTGGTATCGAAGACCACCAGCTTCGGCCGCGCCTTCTCCAGTTCCTGGATCAGGTCGAGCTGGACGCTCCGCCGGATGGCCATCGACACGTGGTAGTAGCGGGTCGCCGGCTTGCGCCGAAGGAGATAATGATAGAGAGCCGGTTGATTGCTGAAGTCGAAGAGAGTGTCGCCGGCGTCGAGCGACGCGTCGAGGAAGCGGCGCAGCTCGGTCCAGCCGGCTGCCTGGTTCGCCATCGCTGGTTCTGACCACCCCAGTTCCGCCAGCACGGGCTGGTTGGGGACCACGCGAATGAAGTTGGACGGCACGCGCGAGAGGCTGTCCGCGACCCGGCCCGGCGTGAAGAGGATCGTGGCGAGAACGACGATCCCGGCTGTCGCGACCAAAGCGCGCCGGCTGCGTAGCCCGCTGATCGCCAGGATCTTGTCGAGGGCGTAATACAACAGCGGTAGCGCGGGACTCACGGCCTGCAGCAAGTGCCAGTCCGCCCGGCTGAGGAACTTTCCGTAGTAGAGAAGCGTGACGATGGCCAGGGCCGCCATCACCCAATCGCGCACGTCGAGCACCCAGCGCATGCGTACCGCCGCGACCGCGTACCAGAAAGCGAGCAGCAGGAGCAGCGGCGGCAGGAACATGTAGACCAGGAAGTTCCATTCCTTCCCGTGTGGAATCGCACCGGTCAGTGCATGATCGGGGGCAAACGCCGCGTAGTAGTCGAGGAACGCCGAGACGGCGTGGTGACGCGCCAGGTACGCGATCCCGAGCGCAAGAACGATCAATCCGGACAGCACGACTCGGATCGTCCGCGGCAAGTTGCCGAAGAAGCCACGATCGCGCTGGGCGTGGGTCAGCTCGAATCCCACCAGCGCGGCGCCGCAGGCCGGCACCGCAGAAGCGAGCTCGGGGACGAGCACGTTGGAAGCGACCAATGCGACGGCGAGCAGGAACGCCCGCGGCCAGGTGGCGCGCTCGAGCAGTGCGGCGAGCGCGAGCAGGATGAGCGAAAGAGGCGCGAAGCGCCAGTGCCCATCCATGTACGCCCCCAGAACCGGGTCGGCCACCGCGGCGATCAGGAGCGGCACATTGCGCCGGAAGAGGTAGAGGAAAAGGAGGTAGGTCGTCGTCCACCACAGCGGGGCGAGAAGCATGGCGGAGCCAGCGGAGCCGCCCCAGATGCTGTCGCCGAACAGCTTGAATCCCGCCAGCGGTGTGAAGATGTCCTGCAGCAGGCCATGGATGAAGAAGAGGTCGCGCCAGGGGAACGCGCCAGTGCTGAAGAGCCAGGCGCCTGCGATGAATTCGCCGCTGTGGAAGCTGTCCAGCCCACTGATGGCGAACGGCAAGGTGGCCGTATACAGCCAGAGGACGATGGGTACGGCTACGAGCAGGACGTTTTGCGCCTCGATGCGGCGGACCCGGACGAGCCCCTGCGCTCGCCGGAAGCGGCTGACCGTGACCGCAAACAGAACGGCCGTGGCCGCCGCGGCAAGCCATGCCGGCAACCACGGATAGGCTTGAACCGATCCGTCCGACGCGACCACGACTCGAGTCGCCCCGGACGCGGCATAAAGCGAGGCCACCGTGAACGGCGCGGCCAGTGCATTCAGGCGTGCCGCGATTTCGGCGAACCGCTGGACGGACGGGTCGCGTCGCGAAGCTATGGCTGCACCGACGAACACCGCCGCCGCGTAGGCGAAAGCTACCGCCGCGAGGTCAACCCAGAACCGGGCGGAGCCTCGGGGATCCAGGAGGATGAATCCCAGTCCGAAGGTGGCGCCGACGGCGAGCGCGCGGAGCCCCTGCTCCAAGACGACTGTCCTCCGCGGCGGCTCGTCCACCACTTCCGGGGCAGGCCGGGCTGCGGAGTCCGGCCAGCGCCACTGCGGCCAGCGAAGTCCGACGAAATGATAGACCGCGGCGGCGAGTGCGGGCGCGAAGAGGACGCCGAGGTAGTAGCGCCAGAAGTAGGGCTTGTAATTGAAATTGGAGTGGATCGGATGGCCGACGACGTCGGTGACCACGGAGAGCCGGCGCGGCAGGAGCCAGAAGACGAACGCAGTGACAGCTGCGGAGACGGCGATCGATATACCAAACCGAAGCGTGGCGGCCGCCCGGCTGCCCTGCGGACCAGGCGCGATGACCGTCGGCTCGGCGCCGCCGGCGAGATGGCTCATCGTCGTCCCGTTCCGGCCCCGCGATCGGCACGCCAGGGCTTGGGCGCGCGCGGGGGCCACGCCAGGCCGAAGTTCTCGCTGTGGAGCGTGAGGTTCGGGCTGTAATAGGGGTCTCGCAGCAGGCTCAATCCCCAGCGCGACTTCATGAACTCGATCTCGCGCGCGGCGCGCGCTCGCTTCTCCGTCGTGTTCTCGGTGCCCCGGCTGACCGACTCGTGGTGCAGCAACTCCGCGTACGGAGTCCAGACGTTGAGGTATCCGGCCTCTCGGAGTCGCAAGCAGAAGTCGACATCGTTGAACGCGACGGGAAGGTTCTCGGCGTCCAGCCCACCCAGCCGGAGATAGAGGTCGCGGCGGACAACCAGGCACGCGGCAGTCACGGCGGACAGGTTTTGCACGAGCTGTACCCGGGAGAAATACCCGGGTGCGTCGCCCGGCAGGTACCTGTGGCTGTGGTCGGCCACGCCACCCAGGCCGACGATGACGCCGGCGTGCTGCAAGGATCCATCGGGATAGTACAGCTTCGCGCCCACGGCCCCGATCCGGGGACGGAGCGCGTGCGCGGCCATCTCGGAGAGCCAGTCGGGGCTCATCACCTCGACGTCGTTGTTGAGCAGCCCGATCAGCTCCCCGCGGGCATGGGCCACGGCGAAGTTGTTGATCGCCGAGTAGTTGAAGGGACGATCGTAGCTGAGCACTCGCGCTCTCCCGGAAGCCCGGAGCTCCTCGAAGTAGCGGAGCGTTTCGGGGGCCCGCGATTGATTGTCGACGACGATCAGCTCGTAGTTCGAATAGGTCGTCTTGCGCTGGATGCTTTCGAGGCACTGGCGGAGCAGTCCACATTCGTCCCGGGTGGGTACGATCAAGGTGACGAGCGGTGGGCTCGACGGGAGAGGGCGGCGGACCCGGAACGTTCCCTGGACCGGGCCGGCCTCGACGTTCGCCGACGGCTCGTTCCGCGCGACGAACTCCTGCAGCGCGCGACGAGCCGCCTCGTCGGCGGCGGGAGTCCGGTGTCCGTCCCCGGCCGCCGCGCCGGCATGGCGGTGGTACAGAACGTAGGGCGAATGCCGGATCCGCTCCGGGGAGGCGTTCTCCACGAAGCGCAGCAGCAGGTCATAGCTCTCGCTACCTTCGAAACCCCCCCGGAAGCCGCCCGCTTCGCGGACGAGGTCCGAGCGAAGCGCGGTGAGCCGCGAAATGTAGTCGTGCGACGTGAGAAGGTCGGGGTTCCAGTCCGGCTTGAAGAACGGATCGAGACGCCGTCCCGCTTCGTCGATCTTGTCCTCGTCGCTGTAGAGGATCTCGGTCGCCGGGTCGGCGTTCAGCTCTTCCGCCACGACGTAGAGGGCATGGCGCGCCAGCTCGCCGTCCTGATCGACGAAGGCGACGTACTGGCCGCGGGCCAATTCCAGAGCGGCGTTGCAGACGGCCGCAAACCGCCCGTTGGCGGGCGGCTCGACGATCCGGATCCGTGCGTCTCGACCGGGAAGGCACTCGAGCGCGGAGCTGACGGCCGACCCGCTCGACCCGTCGTCCGCGATATACAGCTCCCAATCCGGGTAGAGCTGGTGCAGGACGGATTCAATCGCGCGGCGAAGTGCCAGCGCTTGGGCTCCGCGCACGGGTATCAGCACGGAGAATAGCGGACGCCGGGCGAGCGTCCGGATCCTCTCCGCGATGGCAACCGCATCGGAGGACCGCAGGGTGTCGAAGTCCTTGACCCAGGCCGAATAGGGAACGCTTCCCCAACGGAGCTTCTCCCGAGCGGTGTGCCACAGGCCCAGGGGACCGGCAGTCCGCAGAAGGCTCACGGCCTTCCCCAATGAGGTGCGCAGGCGGGACGGGCTGCGAAGTCGCGATGCAACGTTGGACAGCGCCAGGACGGCGCCCCTGGCTCCACGGTATCGCTGATCGGACCGTTTCACGCGCCATCTCTAGCTCAAAGCGTGTATCCAGCAGCGGCGGCATCGCGGTGGAACATCCGCACCGTATCGAGCGACACCTCGCCGAGATCCCGGCCGAGCATGGGCAGCTTCTTGAGCAGGTCCGGGGTCACCGTGATGATGTGGCAACGGATCTGGTCCGCCTGCACGACGTTGAACAGCTCGCGCGGGCTCGCCCAGATGATCTCGATGTTCGAGTACGGAGCGACCACCTCGAGCGCCGCCTTCATCACCGGAAGTGGGTCGACTCCGGTGTCGGCGATGCGCCCTGCGAACACGGAGATGATCGAACGTGGTCCCCCGGCGAGGGCGTGCGCGACTTCCTGCACCTGCGCGACCGTGAGCAGCGCGGTGGCGTTGACTTTCACTCCCCGCCGCGCGAGCCGCGCCATGACAGGTGCCGAGCTGTTTCCCCGCGTGTTCGTCACCGGAATCTTGACGTAGACGTTCTCCCCCCAGGAAGCGAGCCTCATCGCTTGGGCCTCCATCTCCGCGAACTCGTCCGAGAACACCTCGAAGGAGATGGGCCGATTTTCGATCTCGCGCAGCACGTCCTTGGCGAAGGCCTCGTATTGGGTGACGCCTGCCTTGCGCATCAGGGTAGGATTCGTGGTGAAGCCCTTGATCACCGGGTCCTTGCAAAGCTCGAGGATGGCGGCCCGGTCGGCGCCGTCCGCGAAGATCTTCACCTTGAGCGACTGCGCACTGAGCGTCATGTCAGGTCCCTTCATGGTGGACGGCCCCGAGGATCCAGGACACCGCTTCCGGCAGGCTGGCCACGGTGAGATCGGGCGAGTCGGGGCGCCGCTCCGAGTAGCCGTGATCAATGAACACCGTCTTGCAGCCGGCCCGCCTCCCGCTCTCGACGTCGCGCCAGCGATCTCCGACCATCACGCTCGTTCCGAGGTCGATGCCCCAGTCGCGGGCGGCCTCCACGAGCAGGCCGGGCGCCGGCTTCCGGCAGCCACAGCGATCGGCCTCGTCGTGGGGACACACCCGCACGTCGTCGAGCTCGAGCTCGCGCTGGACCGCTAGGTTGATCGCATCGACCGCCTCGCGCGTCTGCGTCCCGCGGCTGAGGTCGGGTTGGTTGGTGACGGCGATCAGGCGGAACCCCGCGCGGCGCAGTTCCGCGCAGGCCTCGGACACGCCAGGTAGAATCTCCAACTGCGCGAGCGTCCGCGGAGGAAAGGGCTTGCCTTCGTAGACGAGCGCCCGGTTCAGCACTCCGTCCCGGTCCAGGAACACCGCAGGCACGCCGCGCGCGGCCGCCGGCCGTGTCATCTAGAGCCGTCCCGCGCGGGCATCGTCCACCATCTCGGCCATCGAGGAGCGTAGCGCCTCCCGCGTGCTGCGCCGACAGGTCCACCCGAGAGCGCAGATGCGGCGAATGTCCAGCCTGACGACCGGCACGTCACCCTTCCACCCGCGCGGTCCGCCGGTGAACACGAACCGCGTCCCGCCGGGCGGCAGCTGCAGCACCTCGAGAGCGAGCTCGGCGATCTCGCGGACGCTGACGTAGTCGCCGGTAGCAACGTTATAGGCCTCGAAATTCTTCGGACACTTCTCGTTCGCGAGCAGGACGGCGTCGACCACGTCGCTGACGTGAATATACGACTTGCTCTGGGTGCCGTCTCCCAGGATCTCCAGCATGCCCGGTTCCTTCAGCAGGCGCCGTACGAAGTCGAACCCGACGCCGTGCGTCTGGCGCGGACCCACCACGTTGCCGAAGCGGAAGATGCAGCCGCTCAGCCCGGACATGTGGCAATAGGCGCCGATCAGGGCCTCACCGGCGAGCTTGCTCGCGCCGTAAGTGGAAATGGGGAGCAGGGGACCGTGGTCCTCGGTCGCTTCTTGCTCGCCGAGGTCCCCGTAGATGCCGCTTCCCGACGCATACAGGATGCGCTTGGCCCCGGTCGTCCGCATCGACTCGACGACATTGTGAGTGAGGAACGTCCCCTCGTGAAAATCGACGTCCGGCTCTGTCGCAGCGCGGGCGATGTCCGGGTTCGAGGCGAGGTGGATGACGACGTCGTGGCCCTCCATCGCATCGCGCAGGGCGGGAAGGTTCTTCACGTCGCCCCGCACGACCCGCAGCCGTTCGTTGTCCGCGTGGTGGGCGTAGTGCCAGTCGCGGCCGGAAGAGAAGTTGTCGAACAGCGTGACGCGCCGGACGGCGCGGTCGGAGAGCAGGCGGTCGGTGAAATGGCTACCGATGAATCCCGCCCCGCCCGCCAGGAAGAACCGCTCACCGCGCATCATTCCGCCGCTTCGCCGCCACAGCCTAGCGGGTCGATTCCCACTTGGTGGGCTGGGTCCTGAGCACCGGGTGGCTCACCAGGAGGTGCCAGAGCACGGCGCAGAGGCCTTCTGTATGCGCCGTCACCCGCTCGGCTTGGAGCGTCGGGATGACCGCACACGTTTCGGCGACCTGCTTGGTGAAGCCGCCGTCGCGCCCTACGATCCCGAAGATTCGGGCGCCGACTTCCCGGGCGAGCTCGAGCGCGAGGACCAGGTTCGTCGAGACCCGCTTCTCCCGGTTCCCACCACCGACGGAGAAGACCAGGACGGCGTCTTTCTGGGACAGCCGCGAGCCCTTCAGCCAGCGAGCGAAGGCGGTGTCCCAGCCGTCATCGTTCACGCGAGCCGTCAGCTCCGACACGTTGTCGGTGGGAGTGTACGCTTCGAAGTCGCAGATCTTCCGGAAGTCGTTGACGGCGTGGCTGGCGTGGCCCGCGGATCCACCGACGCCGAGGATGAAGAGGCGGCCGCCGCGGGCCCGCACCTCGGCGAGCCCGGCTGCCATCACGTCGAGGGCCGCCGGGTCGAGCGCCTTCAGAATGGTGGCGGTCTCGCCCAGGTAGCTCTCGCTGAAGGACGCCATGCGTTTCTCTGCTCCGGCAGGCTCAGGGCGGGCCATAGGATCGGTTGGCGAGTTTGGCGGCGGCATGGAGCAGCAAGGTGAAGACGAAGGAGAGGAAGCCGGCCATGGTCAGCAGCAGTCCAGTGACCGCCAGATGGGTCTCCCGCACGACCGGCGGCGGCAAAGACAGACCGTGCCGGATGTAACTCGCGATGAGCGGCAGGGTGAGCACCACGCCAGCCAGCGAGATCGCTGCGCTCGCGATCACCATCCGCGTGTACGGGAAAAGGGCGAGCAACCTCCTGCGGGCGGACCCGGTGAAGTCATAGAAGATGTGTGCGAGCCAACCCAGGTAGATGCCCTGCAGGCCGAGCAGGGTCGCGGTGACGCCGGCGAGCATCCAATAGATCGAGAAGGTGACCGGGCCCAGCTTGAACGGGCCGAACGTGAGCGGAATGGTGAGCATCACGCCCAGGGTCAACAGCAGCAGGCCCGGCTTGAAGACGAAGAAGTCAGCGCCGTAGATGAACATGGCGCGCAGGTTGATCCAGGCGGCTTGCCAGGGCGAGAACCAGCCGATGCGCTTGTGGTGGCTCAGCCGCCCGTGGCGATCTTTGAGGAACCGGACGGGCACTTCGGCGGTGCGCAGCTTGAGGTGGACCGACTTGAGCACCATCTCCGAGGCGTACTCCCAGGACTGCGACTCGAGTTGGAGCCGCTGCAGCGCATCCCGTGTGATGCCCCGCATGCCGCAATGGATGTCGGTGAAGTGTCCCGAGTAGAGGAAGTTCAGGACGCTGGTGGTGACCGGCGTCCCGAAGTAACGGTGGAGGTTCGGCATCGAGCCGGGCTCGATATAGCCGCGGAACCGCGAGCCCATCACGAACTCGAAGCCGGCGCGGAACTTTTCGACGAATGCGCCCAACTCGCGGAAGTCGTAGGTGCAATCCGCATCGCCCATGAGAACGTAATCGGCGCGGATATAGGGAAGGGCGTCGATGTACGCGCGGCCCAGCCCGCGCTGGGGGGCCTTCAGGACCCGGGCGCCGCGGGAGAGCGCGATCTCCGCGGTCTTGTCGGTTCCACTGTCGACGATGAGCACCTCGCCCGCCACGCCGGCCTTGGCGAACCCTGCGTGACACCAGTCGACGAACTCGCCGATGGTCAGCTCCTCGTCGAGCGCGGGGATCACGACCGAGATTTCCGGCCGCTCCACGTCCTTCTCGGAGAGCAAGAGCTGGACTTCCGGGTCCTGGCGTGGACTGGGCAGCGGACGCAATTTGTGCGAAACTCCAAGCGTCGACAAGCGAATCCTTCTCTCCCCGGCAGCTCGATTCGGCGAGCGCCAGCGCGCCTCAGCGGGTCCGGTCAGTACCAGACAAACGAAGCACGATCAACTGAGCCGCCGCGCTGCGTCGTCGTTGACAGCCCTGCGGAAACAAGCTCTTAGGCCTCGTCCGAAGCGGCACCTCCTGAAGAAGGCCACGCTGAGAAACGGCTCTATGCCGAGGTTGTCCCCTACACGCTGGTCTCCCCGGATCGATGCCACATCCTGTTCTCGTGCGCGCGTCAGGCCGCGGCGATCGACGGCGATTTCATCGAGTGCGGGGTCTACCAAGGCGCTACCCGCGCTTGAATCCCGGCGGGAGCCCGTCTGGACACTCGCACTGAAACATGGTTCACGAATCGCGTGCCCCAGCTTCAGGCTGGATCTGCCCGAGGGATCGAGCGTTCAGCAGGCGCGGACGCGGGCCAGCGCACTCGATCCTTCGGCGAGGGGTACCGCCTCACGCTTGTGGATCGATTCGGAATCTGGCTGTCCCGCCGCCAGATCGGCCGCTGGGTCGCGAGCCTCACCGGCAAAGTGTTCGGCGACTTCGGCTGCGGCTTCCATGCCCGTCTGGCGAGGTCCGTGCTCGACGAGGTCGAGCGCGCCTACCTCGTCGACGTCTCCCTCGCGCCAGATCTCGTCGCCCACCCGCGCGTCGTCGCGATCCAGGGCGCGCTTCCGGGCGCGCTGGCCGCCGTGCCGGACGGGTCCCTGGACATCGCCTTGTGCATCTCGGTACTCGAGCACTTGAGCGATCCCGATCGGTTGCTTCGGGAAGTGGTGCGAGTGCTCAAGCCCGGAGGCACGGCGCTCATCAACGTGCCCTCCTGGCGGGGCAAGGTGTTCCTCGAGCTCTCGGCGTTCCGCCTCGGCCTCAGCCCGGCCGCTGAGATGGATGACCACAAGATGTACTATGACGTCCGCGATCTGTGGCCCAGGCTCGTGTTGGCCGGCTTCCGCCCCAGCCGCATCCGCTGCTTCAGCCACAAGTTCGGCCTCAATACCTTCGCGGTGTGCCAGAAGGACCCGGCTTGAAGAGGACGGGATGGCGCCGGCCGATGGCGACAGGAAGGAGACCGCTGCCGGCTGGGACAGCCACTGGGCCAAGTATGACCAGGCAACCCGGCAGAATCCGGCCCACCGCTTCCGTAGGGCGCTGATCATCTCCCAGCTCGAGCGCTCGGCGCGGCTGCCGATGCGGATCCTCGATCTGGGATGCGGACAGGGTGATTTCCTCCGGGAGGCGCGGGAGCGCTTTCCGGATGCGCAGCTCGCTGGCGTGGACGGGAGCGCTGCCGGTCTGGAGCTAGCGCGGAGGCGCGTGGCAGGTGCGCGTCTGTTCCGCACAGATCTTGCCACGGACGATCCCTTGCCCTCCGAGCTGCACGGCTTCGCCACCCACGTCATCTGCTCCGAAGTCCTCGAGCACCTCGATGAACCGGCGCTTGCCCTGCGCAAGGCCGCGCAGGCGCTGGCCCCGCACGGACACCTGATCGTCACCGTGCCCGGCGGTCCGCGCTCCGCGTTCGACATCCACATCGGGCACCGGCGACACTACTCGCCCCGTGAGCTCGAGTCGCTCGTGCGCGCCGCCGGCTACGAGCCCATCGACGTACGGGGCGCGGGCTTCCCGGTTTTCAACCTCTACAGGTTGGCCGTGATCCTCCAGGGGCGCAGGCTGGCTCGGAAGGCCGACCAGGCGACGCCGCAGTCCCGCGCGTTCGTGCTGGCGATGACGGCCTTCGACTGGCTCTTCCGGCTCAGCGGCGACCGGACGCGGCTTGGGTGGCAGACCTTCGGCGTCTTCAAGGCCATCTCGCGCTGAAGAGAACCACTGTTTGACCCTCGCCGTAAAATCGGCTACTTGCCGCCTCGACGCTGCGGAGCAAGGAGAGAATGAAGCCGGCCATCACGATTCGGGAGGAGTCGATCGCGGTGCAGCCGACGCCACTCTGGCAAGCCGCGGCTGCCCAGTGCCCGCTGTGTGGAGGCCGCCGTCGGGAGTACTTGTTCGTCGTCGGGCAGTCCCGAATGACGCGTTGTCACGAATGCGGCCTTATCTCCTGCATGGATGGGTCGGGGAACGGCGCGCCGCGCTCGGCGAGCTCGTACCTGCTCGACGCCGCAGCCGCGGAGAGCCTTCGCGAGGGGCTGTCGGGGCGCATCCTCCAGGTCACGTTCGGCGGCCAGGGGCAATTGATGCTCGACCCGCGAGTCCCGCAGGTCGCGCTGGCACTTCCCAAGGATGCGCAAGCTCTCGAGTCCATCGAGCCCTGTTCGTTCGATTCTGCCTTCGTCAATGGCGTCGTCGAGCAGGTGCGCGACCCGGTGGCGTTGCTGCGCCAGATCCGGGCGGCGCTGAAGCCCGAAGGGACCCTTTCACTGGTGGTGGGATCGGGCGATCTCGCTCGACTGCCGTCCGACGAGGGCAAACTCCCCCGCTTCGTGTTCCAGCCCGCCACGCTGCTCCGTCTGGCGATTGCCGCGGCCTTTGATCCGCGAGCTTGCGGCCTTCTCGCCCGTTCCCTGCAGGGGCGCGTCGACGAGCGCGTCGACCTGCCGGTCAGGTTTTCGCGCATCCATCGCCTCCTCGGAGCGATGGGCAAGAGGACGGCGGTGGAAAGCGGACTGCTCGAGCTGCGCGCCAAGGTCGCCGAGGCGCCGCGTTCGCCTCGCCTGACCATCTTGATGCCTGTCTTCAACGAGGCGCGGACCTTTCGCGATACGTTCGATCGCGTCGCGGCCTGGCGGATGGACGGGCTCGAGCGGGAGATCGTCGTCATCGAGAGCAATTCGACCGACGGCTCGCGCGAGCTGGTCCAGGCCATCGAGTCGGAGCCTGGCGTCCGGGTGATCTACCAGGAGCAACCGCGCGGCAAGGGACATGCCGTGCGCGCCGGCCTGCGAGCGGCATCGGGCGACATCGTGCTCATCCAGGACGCCGACTCGGAGTATGACGTCTCCGACTACGACATCGTGCTCGAGCCGCTGCTGCGCCTGTCCGCTACCTTCGTGCTCGGCTCGCGCCACATGGGAGGCCGCACTTGGAAGATCCGGAAGTTCGCCGACTTCCGGGCGCTCTCCTGGTTGATGAACCTGGCGCACGAGTTCTTCACGCGTCTCGCCAACTGGGTCTACGACGCCGACGTCCGGGATCCGACCACCATGTACAAGGTCTTCCGCCGCGAGTGCGTCGAAGGGGTCGCCTTCCGGCGCGACCGCTTCGACTTCGACTGGGAGCTCGTTTGCAAGCTGATGCGCCACGGCCACACGCCGCTCGAGGTCCCGATCAACTACCGCTCCCGCACGTACGCCGAGGGCAAGAAAGTGCGCTTCTTCCGCGATCCGTTGACCTGGCTGGCGGCCATCCTGTCGAGCCGCTTCGAGCCGCTGCGCTAGATGAAGGCGTTCATCACCGGCGGGGCCGGATTCATCGGCAGCACGATGGTGGACCGGCTCCTCGCCGAGGGGCACGAGGTCACGGCTTACGACGACTTCTCCAACGGGCGCCGGGAGTTCCTCGCGAACGCACTCGATCGCCCGCACTTTCGCCTGGTGCAAGGGGATGTGCTGGATGCGGAGAAGATGGGCGCCGCGCTGCGCGGACACGACCTGGTCTTCCACTTCGCCGCCAACGCCGACGTGCGGCGGGGCCTCGAGCATCCGCGCAGGGATCTCGAGCAGAACACGATGGCCACCTTCACCGTGCTGGAGACGATGCGGCACGCCGGCGTGAAGCGGATTGCGTTCTCCTCGACCGGATCCATCTACGGAGAGCCGCGGGTCTTCCCCACGCCGGAGGACTGTCCGTTCCCGGTGCAAACCTCCCTGTACGGCGCCTCGAAGCTGGCCGGCGAGGGTCTCATCTCCGCTTACTGCGAAGGGTTCGGCTTTTCGGGCTGCGTGTTCCGGTTCGTCTCCATCCTGGGGGAGAGGTACAACCACGGGCACGTCCTCGACTTCTACAAGCAGCTCAGCTCCGACCCCCGCCGACTACTCATCCAGGGAGACGGCCAGCAGCGGAAGTCCTACCTGTACGTACAGGACTGCGTCGACGCGGTGTTGCATGGGCTGCGCGCGTCGCCTGCCGGGTTCCACGTGTTCAACCTGGGGACGGACGAGTACATCACGGTGAACGAGTCGGTCGCCGTGATCACACGCCACCTCGGCCTCGATCCGGAGCTCAGCTATACGGGCGGCGAGCGCGGCTGGATCGGGGACAGCCCCTTCATTTTCCTCGACACTCGCAAGATCCGCGCGACCGGCTGGAAGCCGACGCTGACCATCCGTCAGGCCGTGGAGCGAACGGTCGCCTACGTGGTAGCGCACCCCGAGCTCCTGGAGGAGGACGCCTGATGGCCGGCGTCTCCATCTGGGGTACCTGGCATCTCGGCTCGGTTCACGCTGCCTGCCTTGCCGCGCGGGGCAATCGCGTGCGCGCGACGGACCTCGATCCGCGGGTCATTGCTGGGCTACGCGAAGGGACGCCTCCGCTGTACGAGCCCGGACTGCCGGAGCTGCTCCGTGAGCAGCTGGAATCGGGCAGGCTCACCCTCCACCCGCCGGACGATCCAGAGCTCGGCGAGGCCGAGGCCATCTTCCTGACGTCGGACACCGACATCGACGAGGACGATGGCGTGCAGCTCGCTTCGCTCGAGGCGCTGGCGGAAGCCGCGGCGGGCTCCGTCCGGCGCGAGATGCCCGTGGTGGTGGCCAGCCAGGTTCCGGTCGGCACCACCGAGCGGCTCGTGATGCAGATGTCGCAGATGAGCGGCCGGGCATTGACCGCGGTCCACGTCCCGGAAAACCTCCGCCTCGGTACCGCAGTGCACGACTTCCTCCATCCCGACCGCCTGGTCATCGGATCGGCTGATCGAGGTTCTGCAGATTCGGTGCTCGACGTGTACCGTCTGGACTGCCCGGTCCTGCGCATGACGGTGCGCAGCGCGGAGATGTCGAAGCACGCGCTCAACGCGTACCTCGCGACGCTCATCAGCTTCGCCAGCGAGCTTTCAGACCTCTGCGAAGTCGCCGGCGCGGACGCGTACGACGTAGAGCGCGCCCTTCGCGCCGATGCGCGGGTGAGCCCGAAGGCGCCTCTCCGGCCGGGCTTCGGGTTCGCGGGGGGAACGCTGGGGCGGGACGTCCAGGCGTTGCGGCAGGTCGCAAAACGGTCGTCGGTCCCCTCGGCGTTGATGGACGCAGTGCTCGCGGTCAACCGGAGCCGGACCGGACGCCTGATGGAGCAGCTCTCGCAAGCTCTTGGCGGTCTCGCGGGTCGGGCGATCACATTATTGGGATTGACCTACAAGCCGGGGACCGACACGCTGCGCCGTTCGGTCGCGCTCGAGTTGGCGCGGGCGCTGAACGGCGCCGGTGCGCGAGTGACAGCCTTCGATCCACGGGTTTCGCGGCTGCCCCCCTCCGCTCCGGCGATCTCCCTGGCCCCGGACGCGCCAGGGGCGGCTCGGGGCGCGGACGCGGTGGTCGTCGTGACCGGATGGCCCGAGTTCGCTGCCCTGGATTGGGCACGGATCGGAGCCGTGATGCGGCGGCCCTTGGTACTCGACTTGCGAGGCGTTCTCGACCCGTCCACGCCGGGGATCGAGCTGCGCAGGATCGGAGTCGCTCCGTGAAGCTCGCAGGCAAGGTAGCCCTCGTCACTGGAGGAGGGCGTGGAATCGGAAAGGCGATCGCGCGCGCCTTCGCGGCGGAGGGGGCGCAGCTCGTCCTCGCGGCCCGCTCCGAGCAGCAGCTCGAGTCCACCGCTGCCGAGCTGCGTCGCGAAACCGGCGTCCGCTGCCTCGCGCACCGCTGCAACGTCTCCGATCCGGGCGAGGTGCAGCGCTTGGTCGACGCGGCGCGAGCGGCCCTGGGTCGAATCGACGTGCTGGTGAACAGTGCGGGCACGTATGGACCCATCGGTTTGCTCACCGACTGCGATCCCGATGAGTGGCGGCGAGCGATCGAGGTCAACCTGCTGGGCACCGTGTATGCAAGTCGCGCGGTGCTCCCACTCTTCCACGGCCTGGGCGGGGGAAGGATCTTGAACCTCGCCGGTGCCGGCATCGGAGGCCCTTCCGTCACGCCCCGCATCAGCGCTTACGCGGCGTCGAAGGCGGCGGTGGTCCAATTCACCGAGTCTCTGGCGAAAGAGGTCGCGCCCTGGAACGTCCAGGTGAACGCGATCGCCCCGGGCGCCGTGACCACCGAGATCACCGAGGCGGTCATCGCCGCCGGTCCGGAGCGCGCCGGTCGCGAATTCTACCAGCGGAACGTCCAGCAGATGGAGCAAGGCGGCGATCCTCCCGAACTGGCCGCCCGACTGGCGGTCCATCTCGCCTCCGACGAGTGCAAGCTGACCGGGAAGCTCCTTTCGGCGAAGTGGGACAGGCTCGACGCCATCGATGAATCGCGCGTGAATCGGGCATCCCTGTTCGCGCTCCGGCGCATCGACGGCGTGCTCTTCGCCGAGGTCGGAAAGCCATGATCATCGCGAAGGCGCCGCTGCGGATCACCCTCGGCGGCGGCGGGACCGACCTGCGCAGCTACTACTTCAGGCACGGCGGCTTCTGGATCAGCGCTGCCGTCGACAAGTACATCTACATCTCGATCCACGAGATCTTTCCCGACGAGATCATCCTCAAGTACTCGAAGCTCGAGCGGGTGAAGACGGTGGACGAGGTGGAGCACGCGCTGCTCCGCGAGTGCCTGCGGACGGTGGGCGTTCGCCAACGGATCGAGATCTCCAGTTTCGCCGATCTGCCGGAGGGGACCGGCCTCGGTTCGTCGGGCACCTTCACGGTAGCGCTGCTCAAGGGGCTGCACAGCTACATCCGCAGGCACATCAGCAACCGGGAGCTGGCCGAGGAGGCGTGCAGGATGGAGATCGAGCAGCTGGGCCGGCCGGTGGGGAAGCAGGACCAGTACATCGCCGCGTTCGGCGGCATCAACTGCTTTTCCGTCGCGCCTGGAACCGACCAGGTCGAGGTGGTTCCCCTGCACCTCGCCCGTCCGGTCCTGTATGCGTTGGAAGAGAGCTGCGCGTTCTTCTTCACGGGCTATTCGCGTCAGGCGTCATCGATCCTGGCCGAGCAGCACGAGAAGTCGAGCAGGGACGACGCAGCGATGCTCGAGAACCTTCATGCGGTAAAGGAGCTGGGATTGCAAAGCAAGGCCGCGCTGGAAAAGGGCGATCTCCGCGCGTTCGCCGCGCTGCTCAACCAGCAGTGGGCTCTGAAGCTTTCGCGATCGAAGTCGACGGTGAACTCCGACATCGCGCGCTGGTTCCAGCTGGGACTCGATAACGGCGCCTTGGGCGGCAAGTTGATCGGCGCGGGCGGCGGGGGGTTCCTCATGTTCCTCGCGGAGGACAAGGCAGCGTTGCGGAAGGCGATGGCGGCCGCCGGGCCGCAGGAAGTGCGGATGCGCTTCGACTTCGAAGGCGCGCAGACCCTGGTCGCGTGATGCGTGTCGGGATCCTGGGTTGTGGCCTGATCGGCGGAAAGCGCGCCGCGGCGCTAGGCGAGGACACCCTGACGGCGGTGTGCGATCGCGACGCAGCCCGCGCGCACGCCCTGGCGGCGCGCACCGGGGCGCGTCCGTGCGGGTCGCCCGCCGAATTGTTCGGCCTGTGCGACGCGGTGGTGGTCGCGACCACCAACGACCAGCTCGCGCCGCTCGCGGCGCAGGCGCTGGAGGCCGGCAAGCACGTCCTGGTGGAGAAGCCCGCGGCCCGCAACGCGGCCGAGCTGAAGCCGGTGATCGCGCTCGCGGCCCGGAGCGGACGTGTGGTGAAAGTGGGCTTCAATCACCGCTTCCATCCAGCGGCCATCCGGGCGCGCGAGATCCTGGACGCGGGCGACTGCGGCCCGGTGATGTTCGTCCGGGGTCGCTACGGCCACGGCGGGCGCGTCGGATACGACCGCGAATGGCGCGCCGATCCGGTCGTCGCGGGCGGAGGCGAGCTGATCGACCAGGGTGTGCACCTCATCGATCTCGCGCGCTGGTACCTGGGCGGCGAGTTCGCACGGGTTTCGGCCCAGACGGCGACTTTCTTCTGGAAAATGCCCGTCGAGGACAACGCCTTTCTCACCTTGACCACCGCCTCCGGTCAGATCGCGCACTTGCACGCGAGCTGTACGGAATGGAAGAACCTCTTCTCGTTCGAGATCTACTGCCGCGTCGCGAAGCTGCACTTGGAGGGGCTCGGTGGCAGCTACGGCCTCGAGCGCCTCCATCATCATCGGATGCGCCCGGAAATGGGACCTCCCGAGACGGTCATCCACGAATATCCGGGCCCCGACCAGTCCTGGGCGCTCGAATGGCACGACTTCTCGCGAGCCGCGATCACCGGCGGAGCCGTGCGCGGAGATCTTGGGGACGCGCTCGCTGCGCTGCGCATCGTCGACGAGGTGTATGGCCGATGATCCAGGTCGCGATCCTCGCCGGTGGTCTGGGTACGCGCCTGGGGCCGGCGACCTCGCGGATACCGAAGGCACTGGTCCCCGTGAATGGGCGTCCGTTTCTCGCCCACGTCCTCGAACTGCTGGAGGAGCATGGCCTGAAGAGGATCCTGGTCTGCGTCGGTCACCATGCCGAGCAGCTCGAGCGGGCTTTCGGGGACGGAAGCAGCGCAGGCGTCCAGCTGACCTGGCACCGCGACGGGCCGCACCTGCTGGGCACGGGCGGCGCCCTGCGCGCAGCTCTCGATCGGCTGGAAGACGAGTTCCTGGTTCTCTACGGCGATACGTACCTGGACATCGACTACGGCGCGGTCGTGCGCGCTTTTCGCGCTTCCGGGAAGCCCGCGCTGATGACGGTGTTCCGCAATTCGGGAAAGTTCGACGCGAGCAACGTCGTCTTCCGGAACGGTAGCCTCCTGCTGTACTCGAAGCGCCACCCGACGCCCGAGATGGATTACATCGACTACGGCCTCTCGGTGCTCCGGCGCGAGGTGATCGCCGAGCTTCCGGCCGGAGAGCCTTCCGACCTGGGGGACCTCTATTCTCGTCTCGTCCAGGAAGGGCGAATGGCCGGCCACGAGGTGTTCCGAAGGTTCTACGAGATCGGCACGCCCTCCGGTCTGGCGGAGACCGAGCGGTACCTCGCTGCCCGCCGCTAGAAAGCGGAAGCGGCCCCGGTCTCTGCGGCTGCGCGCGCTTTTCGAGCGATGATCAACATCGACCCGGCAAGAACCGGCACCGGAATCCCGCGCAGGGCATCGGGCGCGACGGCATGCAGGCTGCGGACCAGCGAGGAAAAGAACGGAGTACGGTAGGTCGAGAGCTGCCGGTGTACGTATGCCAGGTCGAGGTATTTGGGGAATGGCCGCGCCTCGAGCAGCTCGAATCCGGCGCGGGCAAGCAGCGCGCCCAGCGTGTCCGGATCGAAGTAGAAGAGGTGCTCCGGCTTGAAATCGGTCCAGTGCTTGCCGAGGATTCGCCGAGAGAGGGCGGCGACGTTCGGGGCCACGACGACCAGCGCGCCGGAGTCCGCCAGGCGGCGATGGGCCTGCCCGAGCAGGGCGGATGGGCTCCTCACATGCTCGAGCACGTCGCTCATCACCACGACCGAGAATGAGCGGCCTTGGAACGGCCCCCCGTCCAATGTCCCCTGATGGATCCGGTGGGCGCCCAGCTTCTGGCGAGCGAGGCGCGCAGAGTACTCGTTCAGCTCGACGCCGTACGGATCGAACCCGCGCGCCCGTGCCTCCTCGAGCAAGAAGCCCGTAGCGCAGCCGACGTCGAGCAGAGGTCCCTCGCGGATTCCGGTGCGGGCCCCCAAGCGCGCGAACAGGCTCCGAAAGGTGAGCTTCTTCAGCCGTTCGACGCCGGCGGCGTCCTCGGAGATGCCCCAGGGCTTGTAGTAATCCGCGCCATAGATGATTTCGAGCTGAGCGTCGCTCGGCTGTGGATCGAGGTAGACGAGCCCGCAGGCCCGGCAGCGTACGTAGGTCTCTCCCTCCTTGGTGAACAGGTGCGCGGCGTCGCGGCCGTGGCAGAGATCGCAGGCGACCGGCCTTCGGCCCGGTTCGGTCGGCCCGCTGCTCACGGCCCGTTGCGTACGAGCCTGCTGGCCGAAGCCTTGAGGAGTGGATGGACCAAGGGCATCTTCTTCACCGCCTTGTTCAGCGCGTCAGCCACCCTGTACCGCAGCGGCCTGGCCGCGATCGCCGCGTTCTTCTGGCGCAGCTCGGTCAGCGTGGCGGCGAGCGTCGCCCAGGGCCGGACCGAAGGGGGCAGCGGGGCGGGGAGGGATTCGAGGATCCGCGCAAGGAGCTGCAGGTGCCGTTCTGCGGTGACCTCGCTGATCATCGAGCGAGGACGCTTACGATAATGGAATTGGATGTCGTTGGTGACGAGGAAGCGATGTCCGGCGTGCGCCAGCTTCAAGTACAGGGACCAGTCCTCGTAGCTGTTCAGGGACTCGTCATACGCCCATCGATCGAAGAGCGAGCGGCGCAA
>DATFTN010000180.1:0-9453 GCA_035261845.1 Myxococcales bacterium
CACGCGGTGGGCGACATCCTCTTCGGGAACGCGGTCACGGTGCCGCGGGCGCAGATCTACGCGCTCGCCGCGGCCGGCGCTGCCGCCGTGCTCGCTCACGTCCTGTTCTTCAAGGAGCTGCTCTTCGTCAGCTACGACCCGGAGACCGCCGTCGTCCAGGGCGTCCGCGTCTTCCGCTACGAGACGCTGCTCAACGTGATCATCGCGGTGGTCATCTCGGTCGCCACCCGCGCCGTCGGCGCCCTGCCCGTCTTCGCCTTCACGGTCATCCCGGCGGCCGCCGCTCTGATGGTGACGGAGAACATCCGCGCCACCATGCCCCTCGCCGTGATCTTCGGCGTCGTCTCCGCGGCCCTGGGCTACTACGTCAGCTGGATCGAGCAGCTTCCCACGGGCGCGACGATGGTCGTCGTGGCGTCCGTTTTCCTGCTTCCCGGGCTGGCCCGGCTGGCCCGGCGCAGCACGATCTGAATAAAGCGCCGGGCCGGCCGTCCGAGCGCACCAACAGACCGGGAGGGGACCGATGTTGATCTTGCTCCTCGCGCTGATCGCGGCGCCTGTGCGTGCGGGTTCGCCGGACGGCGGCATGGCCTCCGCCGCGGATGCGGGCACACCCGCGGCGGCCGGCGCCGCGGACGCCGGCCAGGACGACGAGGCGCTCCGCCGCGAGTTGGAGAAGGCGCTGGGCAAGGACGCCGCCGCGGCCGCGGCGGCGGGTCAGGGACAGCCCGCGCCGCCGTCGCAGGCTCCTCCCAGCGCGACGGGCGGCACCGCGCCGCCTCCGCCGCTGCTCCGCGGGGCGCAGTCGCTCAACCCGGACATGAGCGTCATTCTCGACGCCGAAGGCGGGTACCAGCGGCGGCCGCTCCAGTTCCTGAACGGCGACGACCCCCTCCTGCGCGGCGAGGAAGGCAAGAAGTCGCTGGGCGTCGCGGTGCAGGAGGTGGAGCTGGCCTTCAGCGCCATCGTGGACCCGTACTTCCGCGGCGACGTGTTCCTGACCATCCCCAACCTGGAAGGGCTGGAAGTCGAGGAGGCGTTCGCCACCAGCACCAGCCTGCCCTGGAACCTCCAGGTCAAGGGCGGCAGCTTCCGCAGCGCCTTCGGCAGGCAGAACGGCCAGCACCTGCACATGCAGGACTTCACCCGGCGGCCGCTCATCAACGCCGCTTTCCTCGGCGCCGACGGGCTGCGCGGACCCGGGGTCCAGGTGTCGTGGCTGGCGCCGCTCCCCTTCTACCTGACCCTGTACGCGGAAGCGTTCTCGATCGGCGCTCCGGACGAGCCGGCGGCGGGCACCACTCTGGCGCCGCCGGTGGCGACCTTCGGCGGCGGCCAGCCGGACGACCTGACGTACGCGGTGGAGGCGAAGGCCTTCTTTCCCTTCGGTGACGCCTGGTCGATCTACCTGGGCTTGAACGGTGCCACGGGCGTCTCCCCCGGCCTCTTCCAACCCACGGCGGCAGGCGTCGACGTGATCGGCGCGAACCGGCGGAGCTACCTGGTCGGGGCCGATCTGTACGTCAAGTGGAAGCCTCCCAACGTCGCTGCGGGATACAACTCCCTCGCCTGGCAGACCGAGGCGATCTGGCGCCACCTCGACGACGCCGCGGACCTGCCCGGCGGCTGGGACGGCGGCCTCTACAGCCAGGTCGTGCTGCAGGTCGCGCGCCGGTGGTTCCTCGGCGTGCGCGGAGACGTGGTCGGCATCCCCACTTCCAGCTCGCTGGGGCAGACCCTGCGCGGGTCGGCCAGCGTGACCTTCCAGTTGAGCGAATTCGCCCGGGTGCGCGCGTACGGCGAGGCCGAGCACGTCGTCTCCGGACCTTCGGCGCCTCGGGTGTCCCTGGCGCCCGTCGTCCCCGGCGACGCGGTCGCCGCCTTCCTGCAGCTGGAGATCTCCATGGGCGCGCACGGAGCGCATCCGTTCTGAAGATCGCAATCCGGAGGAGAGTCGAAAGGTGGCCATGAGACGATTCGCCCTGCTCGCCACGCTGGCGCTTTGCGCGCCGCGCCCCGCCGCTGCCGCGCTGCGCGTGGTGTCGTCCATCCCCACGCTGGGCTCGCTCGCCAAGGAGGTCGGCGGCGACCGCGTCGAAGTCGAGTCTCTCGGCAAGGGCTACCAGGATCCGCACTTCGTGGAGCCCAAACCGAGCTTGATGCTGGTGTTGAACAGGGCCGACCTCCTGCTCTACGTCGGGCTCGAGCTGGAGATCGGCTGGCTCCCGCCGCTCGTGCTCGGCTCGCGGAACCCGAAGATCCAGACCGGCGAGCTGGGCAACCTCGACTGCTCGCGCGCGATCCCCGTCCTGGACGTGCCCACCACCAAGGTGGATCGCTCGATGGGCGATATCCATCCCCAAGGCAACCCGCACTACTGGCTCCCGCCCGCCAACGCGCGGATCATCGCGGGCGAGATCGCCCAGCGGCTCTCGCAGCTCGACCCCGAGGGCGCGGCGACCTACCAGAAGAACCTGGCCGCGTTCAACCTCAGGGTCGACGCGGCAGTGAAGAAGTGGCAGCCGATGATCGGCAAGCTTCGCGGGGTGAAGATCGTCACCTACCACAAGAGCTGGACGTACCTGTCGCAGTGGCTGGGGCTCGAGGAGATCGGCTACCTGGAGCCGAAGCCCGGCATCCCGCCCGACCCCGACCATCTCTTCCGCCTCATCCAGTCGATGCGCGCCGAGCACGTCCAGTTGCTCCTCGCCGAGGACTTCTACAACCTGAACACAGCTCGGCTCGTCGCCGAGAAGGGCGGCGCCAAGCTGCTCGACCTGCCCACCGACGTGGGCGCCAAGCCGCCCATCAAGGATTGGTTCATCCTGGTGGAGACGATCCTGAGGCAGCTCTTTGCGGCCGTCTAGGCTCGCGACCGGAGGCCCGGGTAGACTTCGAGCAGTGCTGCTCAAGCTGGCCATCTGGCAAGACGTGGAGGAGTACCTCGCCCGCCGCGACGACGTGGTGGTGCCGGTCGGGTCCACCGAGCAGCACGGTCTTTCCGGCCCGCTGGGCAGCGACTTGATCGTCGCCGAGGAGCTTTCGCAGGAGCTGGGCGAGGACCGGCGGGCGATGGTCGCCCCGGCCATCCCGTTCGGCGTGTCGGCGATGCACGCCGCATTTCCCGGGACGATCGCGGTGCAGCCATCCACGCTGCTGGCGCTGGTACGCGACGCGCTCCGCGCCCTGTACGTGCACGGGTTCCGCCGGTTCTTGCTGGTCAACGGCCATCCCGGGTCCGCCGGCTCGTTGCAGGCGGCCTGCGCACAGGCGCACGCGGACCTGCCCGACTCCCGATGTCTGCTCGTCTCCTGGTGGGAGCTGCCGGAGGTGCAATCGCTGGTGCTGGAGCTGTTCGGCGCGCGCGAAGGGCACCACGCCACCCCCGCCGAGCTGTCGGTGGTCCGCCGCTTCTATCCGCGGGCGGTGCTCGATCTCCCGCCGATGGATCGATTCGAGGCCGTGCAGCAGATGGTGGCCTGGGGCGCGCAGGACTTCCGCCGCCGGTATCCCGACGGGCGCGTCGGCTCCGATCCGTCGCTCGCCTCCGCGTCCGCGGGCGACCGGATCTTCGCCGCCGCCTCCCGGGCGCTGGCCGAGGCCCACCTCAGGCTGGTCGAGGATCAGTGACCGGGGTCACGCGAAAACGCCCGCGCGGTGTGCTCGCGAGCGCCTTCTGGGCGGATTTAGCTACGGTGATATTTTTCATATCTCACGCCCTCCATCGGCGGTAAGCACGCTCCGCCACGGGCGAATCGGGCTGCGGCGGAGCCTGCCCCACCCCCTGCTCCATCCTGCTCGGATGTGAGCTAATGCAGTGAAATTTTTGGATTTTCTTGAGAGCGCGCTACGCTGCTTGTCCAGGGAGAAGCCGCCGTGGCCTTGACCGGAGACTTGAGCGAGACGCCGTTCACCGACCTGGTACAGTTTTATTGCCAGCGCCGGGAGACCGTGGCGCTCGTGGTGCGCACCTCGCGAGGCGAGGGCACGTTCTTCATCCAGAACGGGGACGTGGTCGACGCCCATCTGGGCAAGCACCGCGGCCTCGACGCAATTCGCGCGGCCATGCGGCTGCGCGACGGGACCTTCCGGGTGGACAAGAACGCGGTCTGCCCGGCGCGCGCCATCCACGAGCCCTGGACCAAGGTGCTGCTGGAGGAGGCCTGGCGCGAGGACGAGGCCAACCGCGACGTGGAAGACGTCCTCGCCGGCCTGGACAAGGAGGCAGTCGTGACTTCGGATCGCAAGCCCACTCCAGCCCGCCCGACTCCGGGGACGATGCGTCCCCCGACCGGGCGCGTGCCGATGCCGCCCCAGCCGCCACCCATGGTGGCGCCCGCCAAGAACCACAGGGGCGCGCTGCTTCTCGGCGTGGTCGCCGCGCTGGCGCTGGGCGGTCCCGGCGTGCTCCTTCTACGCTCGTACTGGTCGAGCGAAGGGCCCGCCGGGGGCGTGGTGAAAGTCGCGTCGGTGGTGCAGCCATTGGGTCAGGCTGCGCAGGTGGCGCAAGGAGACCTGCTCTTCGGCATGGCCTCAGCGCTCAGCGGGCCTGCCAAGGAGCTGGGCCGCGGCATGAAGACCGGCGTGGAGGTCGCCTTCGCTGTGGCGAACGAGGCGGGCGGCGTCCACGGGCGCAGGCTGCGACTGATCGCCCTCGACGACGGGTACGAGCCCACGCGTACCATCGTCGCGATGAAGGAGCTGGCGGAGCAGAGGCATGTCTTCGGGTTCATCGGCAACGTGGGTACGCCGCCCGCCGCGGTCGCGGTGCCGTACGCGGTCGAGCACAAAATGCTCTTCTTCGGCCCCTTCACCGGCGCGAGCCTGTTGCGCAAGGACCCGCCCGACCGCTACGTCTTCAACTACCGCGCGAGCTATGCCGAGGAGACTGCCGCCATCGTGCAGCACCTCGTCGAGGAGAAGCACATCAAGCCGCAAGACATCGCGGTGTTCGCCCAGCAGGACAGCTACGGCGACGCGGGTTTCGAGGGCGTGGCGCGCGCCATGCGCAAGTACAGGCGCGACCCGTCGCAGATCCTGCGCGTCGGGTACCAGCGCAACACCTCCGAAGTCTCGGAGGCGGTCGCGGAGCTGTCCAAGCACCCGAACCTGCGCGCGGTGGTTTGCGTGCCCACGTACAAGGCGGAGGCGAAGCTCATCGAGAAGATGAGAGACAAGGGGTCTGACATCATCTTTACCAATGTCTCCTTCGTCGGCGCGAACGCCCTGAGCGAGGAGCTGGTGGCGCTAGGACCCAAGTATGCGCAGGGGACGGTGGTCACGCAGGTGGTCCCGCTGCCGCAGTCGAGCGCGACGGCGGTGCTGAAGTACCAGGAGGCGCTGCGCAAGTACGCTCCCAGCGAGAAGCCCGACTTCGTCTCGCTGGAGGGGTACGTCGCCGGCACGCTGCTGGTGGAGGGCCTCAAGCGCGCCCAGGCGCTGGAGACCGAGAAGGTCATCGACGCGCTGGAGAGCATCCGCAGCCTCGACCTGGGCACCGGCGCCTCGCTCAGCTTCGGCATGAGCGAGCACCAGGCCTCGCACAAGGTCTGGGGCACGGTGCTGGACGAAAAGGGTACCTTCCGGACGTTCCAGCTCGACTAGCCGCCTACTCAGCGCAGGAAGCGCATCAACAGGCCGAGCAGGATGCCGAGGGCGACCAGGGCCAGGAAGATGGCGCCCCAGCCGAGCAGGTATTGCTTGAAGCTCGGCTCCGGAGGCTCGGGCTCCGGAGGGGGATAGCGCTGGATCTGCTTCTCCTCGCTCATGTCCCTGCCGCCTCGGAGCGCGGCTCCTCCTCCTCCATGCCGTGCTCGTGCTCGACCAGCCAGCGAGGCAGGTGGTGCTGGGCGAGCAAGGAGAACAGGCCGGAGGAAGGCGGCACGATTTCGTAGACGCCCAGGCCGCCGGTCTTCTCGAACCCCTTGAAGAGCGCTCGCCCGACGTGGATGTACAGCTCGTGCAGGTTCAGTCCGTCGGGCGCGACGGCCGCGACCAGCTGCAGCGTCTGCATGGGAAACACGAAGCGCTCGCCGATCGAGGCGTGCAGCGCGGCCACTGGAAGGCGGCGCCGCAGGAAGGTCAGCTCGCCTCCGCGCGCCTGGATGTACGCGCGCAGCGCTTCCTCCGAAAGGGCAGCGCCGCCGTTGTAGATGTCGCCCCCGCCGGCGATCCCGGTGTCCTGCGAGAGCCGGGCGACGAACTGGCGGACCGATTCCTGGAGCATCAGCTCGGCTCCGCCCAGGTCGCCGTCCTCGAGACAGCCGCGCACGGCCAGCTCCGCCTCGGGAGGCACCGGGATCGAAAGCGGCTGGGAAACGAACACCGAGAACGGGCAGGACAGCTCGGCGTGACCCCGCGAGGCGCGGGCTTGCTTGACCAGGGAGTCGATGCGCGCCCGCACGCCGCCGTTGCGCGCGGTGCCGCGCGCGCTCTCGTTGATCTTCTCCGCGATGGCGACCTTGATCGAGCCGAACACGTGGTCCTCGAAGGTAGCCACCTCGGGCGCGGCGCCGTAGGAGATGAAGATGCCTGCCTCCAGCTTCTCGCCGGCGGCGAGCGCGGTCTCCGCCTGGCGCTCCTCCTCGAGGCGGGAGAGCTCCAGCTGCAGCCGCGACAGCTTGGCCCGCGGGTCCTCGCCGCTCGGGTCCTTTGCGCCCCCGCGCAGCGCTGCCTGCGCCTGCGCGACCTGCTGCTGCAGCTCGGTTCGCCGCACGGCCGCGCGCTGTTCGATGGAGGCGATGCTCTTCGCCACTGCCTCGGAGCTGCTCTCGCTGTCCAGGCGCCGGGCGTAGCTGTTCAGCGCCCGCCGGATGTCGTGGGCCAGCGCCACCAGCGCGGCCACGTCGCCGGAGAAGGTGACCGCGTCGCCGAGCAAGTTGTTCAGGTAGATGCCGCCCTTGTCGTGGAGATGATCCGCCCCGTGGTGGTGGCGCGTCGCCGCGGTGAGGATCGGCGTGTAGAACTCCCGGGAGAGGAAGTCGGCGACCACCGCCTCCTTCAGGAATGCAGTTCGCCGGGTGAAGTCCTTCACGTCGCAGAAGAGATGTCCCATCTGCAGGGCCTGGGCCCTGCCCCGCAGCATCGGCCGCTCGCCGGCGCCGAAAAGGTAGAGGCGGCCCCGCTCGTGCTCGGCCTCGATGGCGTCGGCGTTCTCCGGCCCGGAGCGGTGCAGGAGCGAGGTCTCGGCCTGGTGGAGCAGCTTCTCCAGCGCGGCGTCCACCGCCAGCGCCGCCAACGCCTGTCCCGTGCCCTCCTGCACGTCGGCGGCGGCGAAGATGGACGGCTGGTCCTCCCGCCACTCCTTGCCGACTCGCAAGAGCGATTGCAGCACGGCGCGCGCCTCCTCGTGCGTCGCCGCCTTCGCCGCCGCCTTGGCGCGGGCCTGGATCTCCTTGCGCCGCTCCGGCGAGGCGAGCACCCGCTCCAATGCGCCCGGCGATCCGAAGAGCTGCGCGGGCGCGATGCCGTCGAGCCCGAAGGCCTGCGTCCGGGTGGTCTCCGCCAGCCGCAGCAGCTCCAGCAGATCGGATCGGATGGCCATGAGCGTGAAGGCGCGCTCGGCGCGGTGGAACGAGTCCTCCTCACCACCCAGCTCGGCGGCCACCTCGCGCGCGAGCTGCTCGGGGGCCGTGCCCTGCATCACCTTCTGGGTATACAGGTCGATCCGCACCACCGGATCCGCGAACGCCACTCCGTACGCCTGGTTCGAGCTGCCGACCAGGTGGCGCGTCCCTCCCATCCAGCCCAGCGCCTGCGTGGCGGCCTCGACCAGCACGCCCCCGGGCGCCTCGAATGCGCCGGCCTCGCGGGCGGCGAGGCGCGCGGCGACGAGGAGCCCGGTCGCCAGGGCACCGTGGATCACCCGCTGCATGGGCTGGCTCAGCGGGACCGCGCGCAGGATGGCGTGCGCCTCGTCCGCCAAGGTGCGCAGCGAGAGGGCGACGAGGTAGGCGGTGGGCTCCTGGCGATCGTTCGCCGCCGCCTCGGCCATCGACCGGCGCAGGACGGCGTTCAGCGCGCCTAGCCAGGCGCGGCCCGGGCGCCCGGAGGCGATCCAGGAGGCCAGCACGCCGGCGTCGAGCGCGGGGTGCAGCTCGGGGGCTTCCACGAACGCGCGGCGCACGTTCTCCCGGGCGACCGCGACGGGCGGCGAGAAGGACACCGGACGCAGGGCCTTGGAATCGAATCCGTCCTGCAGGAGGAGCTGGTCGAACTCGCTCTCCTTGAGCAAAGGCCGATGGCGCACGCAGAGCAGGAAGTAGAGGTCGCGGACCGCCGCCGTGAATGCACGCCGCAGATCGCCGCCCAAAGCGACCGGAACGCGGAGATCGGCGAGCGAAGTGCCGAGATGGAAGCGCAGCGTCCGGCCGTCGAGGCGGAGCGCGTCCTGCACCGCGCGGCCTTCCACGCGCTCGCGCAGGCGCGCGAGCAGCGCCGGGCGCTCGTCGGCGTAACCCACGCCGGCCACTGTAGCAGCACGAAGCGGGCCTCGAACCTTTGAGATCCGGCGGTCCCGGGACCGCTCCTACACCGGCTGCGCAGGTGGATGAGGGGGAGGTGGTCCCCTACCCGGCCCCAGCCGCGGAGAGCACCCGGGCGCGAACCTCGATGGGCAGGTCGAAGGAGCGCAAATCCGCCTCGACCAGGAAGGGAGCGTCCGGCGCGCGAGGCGAACGCAGCGCCAGCACGTGCAGGGCTCCTTCCCGGGCGAACACGAACGGCGCGTCGCCCTGGTACTTGCGCACGCGCATGTCGTCCGGCAGGCGGTAGCGCAGATAGTGGATGCCCTTGTGGCTCCAGGCCTTCTCCACCTCGCCGACCACCTCCTCGCCGTCCTCCGCGCACATCTGCAAGAGCTCCAGGCGGCGCCGCTCGATCTTCGCCAGGGTCCGGGCGCCCAGGAGCATCAGGCCGCCCAGAAGCCCGCAGAGGAGAGCGACTCCGGCCCGGGGCATTCCGCCCTGCGCGGCCCAGGAGAGGACGAAATGGTCCGGATTTTCCGGGTCGTAGCGCAGCCGGGGAGGCTCGCGCTTCCCCACGGCCCGGAAGGTGCGGCCGAAGCTCGCCTTTCCGGAGTGCTGCCGGCCCTGCGAGTCGAGCCACTTCACGTCCAGGTCGTAGTCGTAGAACAAGGTCAGGCCGAGCTTCTGCGTCTCCTCCACCTTGCCGGAGAGGTGCACGAGCTTTCCTTGCATGCCGCGCGACCAGAGCACCCGCTCCTGCACCACCTGGCGGGCGGAGACGACCGATCCGGCGCAGAACGCGGCGCCCATGGCGACCAGCACGGCCGTGACCCCGAAGTTGCGCAGGCGGCGCTGGGCCAGCGCATGCGGATCGAGCTCCAGGGGACGGCGGGCGGGGAGGAGGGCCATACCTGCAACTGTGCACGGTATGCCCCGGTGAGCGGCAAGTTCGCCCGGGTGCGCCGGGGTGCGGAGGCGTGGAACCGCC
>DATFTN010000181.1:0-2153 GCA_035261845.1 Myxococcales bacterium
TCCGACGGGCAGACCAGCTCCGCCTCCTCGCCGACGTGCATCTTCTGCACGCCCTCGGTCCAGCACTTGATCACGCCGTTGAGCGGGAACTCCGCCGGCTGGCCCCGCTTGTAGGAGGAGTCGAAGACGGTGCGGTTGATCAGCCGGCCCTCGTAGTTGACCTTGACCTTGTCGGTCTCCTTCGGGCTCGGGCCCGGGCCGGGACGCAGCACCTTGATCACCAGCCCCGAGGGCGTCTTCTGCGCGCCCTTCTCCTGCGCTGCCTTGGCGAGGAAGTCCTTCGAGGCCGCCTTCTCCTTGTCGGCTGCCGCGTTGGTGCGCGCCTGCACCAGCTTGTTGATCGCATCCTGCCGCTCCTCCGGCTCCGCCTTCGCTTTCGCGCCCGCCGCCGCGTCGTGGAAGCCCTGCTCCAGGACCTTCAGCTCGCTGGGCTTGAGCTGGAGGAACTGCACCCGGCCGCCGGTGAGGTAGCCGATGGCGTAGAGCGTCTTGTCGTCGTCGGTCTTGGGCGCCTGCGCGCGCGCGGCGAGAGGGAGGGCGAGCAGAACGACGATGGCGAGGCGAATCATGGCAGTCCTTTCGTGAGGCGCGCACTCATGGCACGCACGGCGCACGGCGTCAGCAGTCAGTCGCCGCCCATGCCCTGGGTGATGGCGACGAGCAGCGTCCCCGCCTCGGGCTTTTTCGGATCGAGCCGCAGCCCGGCCACGAAGATCGTACCCCCCCGGGGGATGGTGTAGTCGGTGTGCAGCTTGCGCGTGTGCGCCGGGTGCTCCCCGAGCAGCTCGAGGTGCACCTGGATGCGGCCGTCCGGGTCCATCTGCCGGGGCGTGACCTGCAGGCTGCGCGAGCCGGGCAGCTCCATCTCGGCGGCGGTCCGGAAAGCCAGCTCGAGGGACTGCTCGCTGGCCAGCCGGAAGTTCCGCCAGCGGAAATCCTCCGCGAATTTGGCCAGATTCTGCGCGATCGGCGCAAGCCTCGGGTCGATCCAGTCCGCGCCGCTCGTCGCGGCGATGGCTCGCACCGTGATGCGCACGCGCGAGCCCTGCGCGGCGGCGCCACCATCCTGCGCGCGCTCGGCGGCGAGGAGGGCGAGCGCGGCGACGACCGCCTTCACTGCTGCACCGCGGGCCCGTCGTCGTCCACCCAGATCACGGTGGTCTGGCCGGCCTGCAGCACCGCCCCCTCGTGGTTTTCGAAATCGATGGCTTCCAGCGTCGCGCCCAGCGATCGGGCGTCCGCGAGCAGCGGCCCCGCCCGCGTATCGCTGCGCAGAGGGGAGAAGATGGCGACGAGCGCCAGGCAGGCCGCGACTGCCAGGCCCGCGCCCGCCGAGATGCCGGACCTGTGGGCCCTCCAGGTCTCCGTGCCCCAGACGCGCAGGCGCAGCACCTTCGCGGGCGCGCGGTCCTTCTCCACCCCCGCCATGACGGCGTCCGCCAGGCGCGACAGGTCGGCGGATGCCGCGCGCCGCACCGCCGCCTCGCGGAGCGCGTCGCGCTGCGCGGCGAGGAGCGCCTTGCGCGCGGTGCACGTCGGGCAGCAGCCGACGTGCTCGGCGAGCCACGCGCTGTCCTCCTCGGGCAGCTCGCCGTCCATCCACGGTCCGAGCAGAGGGACCGACTCCTCGCAACGCCGCTTCATTCCTCGTCCTCCGCCTCGTCTCCCAGGTACTCGCGCAGCTTCCGCTGCATCTTCAGCCGCGCGTGGAAGAGCCGGCTCATCACCGTCCCCTTGCGGATGCCCAGCGCCCGGGCCAGGTCTTCATAGCTCAGGCCTTCCACCTCGCGCAGCAGCAGGATGGCGCGATGGTTCTCCGAGAGCGTGGCGAGGGCCTCCTCGATCTTGCCCTTCAGCTCCGCGTTGAGCGCGGCCCTTTGCGGGCCCGCGAGCGCCGCCGAGGGCGGGTCCATGCCGGCCTCGATCTCCGCGTCGCTCTCGTCCAGCTCCACCCGCTCGCTCCGTCCCCGCTTGCGCGCCGAATCCAGGCACAGGTTGGTCGCGATCCGATACGTCCAGGTGAAGAAGGACGAGTCGCCCTTGAACGAGGGCAGGTAGCGGTGCACCCTGACGAACGTCTCCTGGGTGATGTCCATCGCCTCGTCCGAGTCTCTCACCATCCCCAGCGCCAGTTGGTAGACGCGCCGCTGGTG
>DATFTN010000182.1:0-5155 GCA_035261845.1 Myxococcales bacterium
CGTCCTCGCGGAGGAGCTTCATCGCCTCCGGCGAGAGGGTGGCCGGCAGCCGATCGAACGCCTCGAACCGGATGTGCGCGGTCATCACCGAGGCGAGCCCCGCGCGCGCCGCCGCCACGAACGGAACCAACTCCACCTGCCAGAGGCGCTCGCGGTCGTGGGCGAGGCGCGGCAGCGTGAGGTGCGAGTCCTGCGAAGTGTCGCCGTGTCCGGGGAAGTGCTTTCCGCAGCTCGCCACCCTGCCCGACTCCAGCCCCTTCCCCAGCGCGACCCCCAGGCGCGCCACCCGCGCCGGGTCGCGCCCGAAAGAGCGGTCGCCGATCACCGGGTTGTCCGGGTTCGTGTCGACATCGAGCACTGGCGCGTAGTCCTGGTCGATGCCGCAAGCCGAGAGCTCTTCGGCGACGAGCAGGCCCAGCTTCTCTGCGATCGTCGTGCCGTTCATCCCCGCGACGCCGCCGGCCGCATCCAGCTCGCCGACCCGGCGCATGCTCGGCAGCTCGGTCCAGTGAGGAGGGCGGAGCCGCTGCACGCGGCCGCCTTCCTGGTCGACGGAGATGAGCAGCGCGCCGGGCGCGGCCGCTTTGAGCGCCCGCGACAGCTCGGCGACTTGGGCGGGGTCGATCACGTTGCGCTTGAAGAGGACCACGCCCGCGATGCCGCGCTGGACCAGGTCGAGCTCGTCCGGGGTGGGTGTGGGACCCTGGATTCCGGCGATCACGCAGCGGGCGGCGAGCTTCTCGTAGTCCATGGAGGCTGCCTAGCACGGAACACTCAGGTGTCACACCCAGGAAGGGGGGGGGCCTGCCGATTGTTCGCTGGTCGCATCCCGAGGGAGTCGAGGCTCGCCGTTTCGTTGCCCGGCGGGCGGGCGGTTGGTAGAGATCGAGAGGCGGGCAAGCCCACCAAGCGAGGTCCCCCCTGTCTCGGCAGAAGCATCGCATCCTGGTCTCTGCGCTGGCGGTGTGCGCGCTCTGCAGCGCCTACACCGCCTCGGCGGCGTCCTCCGATTGGCAGGCGCTGCGCAGCGCTTTCGACGCGCTACTCTCGCAGCCGCCGCTGGCGGGTGCGCGGGCGTCGGTGGAAGTGGTTTCGCTCGACGACGGCTCGGTCATCTATTCGCGCGGCGCCGACGACCAGCTGAATCCGGCTTCGAACACCAAGCTGGTCACTGCCGCGGCAGCGCTGCTCCGGCTGGGCCCCGATTTCCGTTTCACCACTGATTTCTTGGGGGACCGGGCCCCGGACCGCCGCGGGCGCGTCCAGACCTTGTACGTGAAGGGGCGCGGCGACCCCACCTTGAACACCGAGCGGCTCTACGGGCTGGCCGCCGATCTGTGGCACCGCGGCGTCCGCGAAGTCGGCGAGATCGTTCTCGACGACACTTACTTCGACGCGGAGAAGTGGGGTCCCGGCTGGGAACAGGAGACCAGCGACAAGGCGTATGCGGCGCCGGTGGGAGCGCTCTCGCTGAACCACAACGCGGTGAACATCTACGTCACGCCGGGCGACCGCGCCGGCCAGCGCGCGCGCGTCGAGCTGGAACCGGACGCCGACTGCTTCGTCCTGCACAACAACGTCGGCACCGTGCGGGAGGACGCGCGGAAGAAGCTGCGGCCGCACACCTACGCGGAAGGTGATCGGACACGGGTAGTGGTCGACGGGCGGCTGCCGGCCAGGTCCGAGCCGGTGGTGCTTTCCCGCCGCGTCACCCATCCGGCCATGTACTTCGGCCAGACGCTCCGCCTCGCCCTCAAGCAGAGAGGGATCCGGGTGGGCGCCCGGGTGAGGCTGGGCGCCGCCCCCGCCTCGGCGACGCTGATCGCCTCGCACGATTCCGACGAGCTGTCCGACGTCGTCCGGGACATGAACAAGGCTTCCTCGAACTTCATCGCCGAAATGCTGGTCAAGACGCTGGGAGCGGAGCTGAAGGGCGCTCCGGGCACCTGGCCGAAGGGCATCGAGGTGACGCAGGACCTGCTCGCCGAGCTGGGCATCCCGCGCGGCTCGTACCAGCTGCGCAACGGCAGCGGGCTGAACGACACCAACCGCTTCTCCGCCCACCAGATGACCACGCTGCTCACCGCCGTGTGGAAGCGGTTCCCGGTGGCCGCCGAGTTCGTCTCTTCGCTGGGCATCGCCGCGCGCGACGGGACGATGAAGCTGCGCATGGAGGGCACCGACGCGGCCGGCCGGCTGCGCGCCAAGACCGGCACCCTCGACAAGGTGACCGCGCTCTCCGGGTTCGTGCAGAGCCTGGGAGGCGAGAGGTTCGCGTTCTCCGTGCTGGTGAACGACTGGTCCGGCCGCAGCTCGCAGGTGGTGTCGAGCGTCGACCGGCTGGGAGGCGTCCTCGCTTCCTGGGGCGGCCCGGACAAGGAGGCGCTGGCGGCACTGGCGCCCGCCGAGCTGTCCCCCGCGGAGCTGCGGGCGCGAGTCGCGACCTACTCCGCCATGGCGCAGTCGCCCGACAAGAAGAACCTGGCCTTCCTGCGCAGCGCGCTGCGCAGCGAGCGCGATCCGATGGTCCGCCTGGTGGTCGCGGACGCCTTGGTCCGGAGCGATCCCGAGCAGGGCGGCGGGCCGCTCTTGGAGGCGATGCCCTCCTCGCCCGAGCTGTTCGTGAAGCTTCGCGCCATCGGCCGCGAGCTGTCCCTGCCGGTGCCCGCCGTCTCGCCCCTGCTCGACCTGGCCGTCGACGGCAACGCCGAGGCGCTGGCGCGGCTGCTCTCCCTGGCGCCGCTCGCGCGGGGCCCGCAGCACGACGCGCAGCTCGAGGTCCTCCTCTCCAAGGGTCTCGCGGACGTGGCAGACGCCTCGGCGGACGAGCTGTTCTCCGTGATGCGGACGGTCCCTGCCGTCCAGGCACAAGCCGCCGTCGAGCTGGCCGCCATCGGCCTGACCGCGGCGGAGTCGGATCCGGCGCGGTCGGGGCTCGCGCGCGTACTGAGGGAATCGCACGGAGCAGATTCGACGCAGGCGCAGGCCTGGCTGGCCGCGCTGGAGCGGCACGTCGAAGCCGCTCCGGCCGCGGCCGCGCCGCCGGAAGCGAAGCCGACGGTCGCGGCGTCCCCGGGCCCGGCCGAACCGGCGCAGCCGTCCCCCGCCGCGCTCCAGCGCCCTTCTGGCCCGATCAACGCGACCACGCTGGCCCCGGTCGGCGCGGCCGCCGCCGCGGCGCTGACCCCGGCGCCGGCCGCCGTCAACGCGTCTTCAGGCGCCGCCGATCCGGACTGGCCCGTGACCGTGATCCCGAACCCGGTAAGGGGGCCCGGCCGGCCCGACGGATCATCCGGCCCCGCGCCCGCCGCGGGCCGCCCGGTGCCGGCGAATCAACCCCAGCAGGCCTGCACGGCCGAGGCCTCGCACTGCCCGCCTCGCGCCTCCCGCCCCGGCGGTTAGCGGGTCGCCGGCTCTGGACCAGCCGAGTTTCCCGAGCAACGAGATCGAACCCCCCACGGCGAGGACAAATCGACGGCGGGTCTCCGTTGCTTTCCAGGGGAAGTGTCCGGCGCAGCGGCGGCGCGGAACTCGTCTCGCGCGCCAGCGGTGCTTCTCCCGATTGCCGCGAGGCTGCTCGAGCAGAACGCGACAAGTGACACAGCGCGTCCCGTTCCGGGACTCACGATTCGTCACATTCCGCGTAACTCGCTCGAGCCGAGTTATCAGCAGCGACTCCACGGCGACGACAAATCGACGGGCGGTCTCCGTTGCTTTTCAGGGGAAGGGTCGGGCGCAGCAGCGGGCGCGGAACTCGACTCGCGCGCGGGCGGTGCTTCTTCGAATGCCGCGCGGTCGTTCGAGCAGCACGCGAGATGTAACGCAGCGCGTCCCGTCCCGGGCCGGGACGCAGCGCGTCAACAGAGTAGCCGCCAACTGCGCGGTCGCTTGCTGCAGAGCCGCCGTGGCACTCATTTGGATCGACGTTACCGCCGCTGCCTTCGACAAACTCCCCCTGGAAAGCAAGGGAGACAATGGTCGTTCGTGCTCCGACGCCGAATGCGCACCGATCATCTTCGAACCAGACACGTCTCGCGTGAGACGAGAAGTGATTGATGATGAGTTCCGGGACGGGACGTGGCGCGTCAACGGCGTGGCCGTGCCAGCTGCGCCATCGTCTGCTGCAGAGCGGCCCCCGCACGTCAGTGCTGCTGCCTTCGACAGTCTCCCCCTGGAAAGCAAGGGAGGACCCACGGTCGTTCGTTCCTCGGACGCGGAATGCGCATCGATCGTCCACGAACCAGAACGTCTCGCGCGAGACGAGAAGTGACGTTCTGCCTCGCGCGCGGAATGCGCTCGATCGTCCTCGAGCCCGGCTGTCTCGACCGAAACGAGCCGTACGTCAGAAAGGAATGTCGTCTTCGGCGGGCTTGGCGCCGCTCTCTTCCATGGCGGGAGGGGGGCCGCCGAGCTCGTCGGGAGCGCCGCCGCCTCGAGGGGCGCCGCGGCCCTGGCCGCGCTCGCCGCCGGAGAGGAACACCACCTGGTTGGCGACCACTTCGGTGGTGTACTGCTTGGCGCCTTCCTTGTTGGTCCACTCCCGGGTCTGCAGCCGGCCCTCGAGATAGATCTGCCGGCCCTTGCTCAGGTACTCACCGCAGAGCTCGGCCTGCTTCCCCCACACCACGATGCGGTGCCACTCGGTGCGTTCCTGCTTCTGCCCGGACTTGTCGGTCCAGTTCTCGTTGGTGGCGATGGTGAAGTTGGCGACCGCCTGACCGCCGGGCGTGTACCGCACCTCGGGATCCCTTCCCAGGTTGCCCACCAGGATGACCTTGTTGACGCCGCTGCCCGCCATGAGTGCCTCTTCGTTTTGGAAAGTCGCGGCACGGTAGCACAGGGGTCCGACAGCGGGGAAACGCAGCCGGATCGCGCCAAGCCCCCGGCCGCGGCCGGCTTGGTCGCTCCCTCGAAAGGCCCTACGCCTCGAGCGCGAGCCGGATCTCCGCCAGCGGCGCGGTGAACGGCAACCGCCGCCGGACCGCCGCCACGTCGCCGTTCGTTCCGCGAGCTGCCAGCCGGATCGCGTCGACCCGGCCCTGCCCGAGGAGGCGCCCGACGTCGAGCTGACGCCCCGCCCGGCGGAGCTCGCACAGCCGGCGCGCCACGTCCGGCGGGGCGATCCGGGTGCGCTCGGCGATCTCCGCGAGGGTCG
>DATFTN010000183.1:0-14102 GCA_035261845.1 Myxococcales bacterium
CGTGAACGCGGACCCGTCCGCGCGCAACGGCCTGTTCCTCAGCCGGCGGCTGGACATCATGGCCGACATCTTCGTGGCCAACGACTTCGTCATCCTCGAGTCCAGGGCCAAGCAGAAGCTCAACCTGCTCCGTCTCTCCGACCTGGACTTCGACCCCGTCGGCTACGTCTTGATCGTCCACCGCCCGGTGGCGGAGCGCGACCCCGACCTGGTCAAGCGGTTCACCCGGGCCACGCAGAGGGGCTTCCAATACCTGCTCGATTCGCCCAAGGAATCGATCGCCCTGATGACGAAGCTCTACGGAGACCGCCTCGGTCCGGAGATCATCGAAGGGCAGGTGACGCGGCTGCTCACGCTCGTCAACCGCGAGCCCGGCCTCGGCGTCTCGAGCGACGGCGCATGGCAGCGGTCGCTGGACCTGTTGCACGAGGCGGGGGTGATCGACAAGAAGCTGCCCTTGCCCGAGTACTTCACGAACGACTTCGTCCAATCTTGAGCCAATCCGGAACGCGGCCACACCGTCCGCTCCGAAGAGCATAGCGCCGCCGAATACGGCGGCGACTAGTCCGGATCGTCTTCCGTGTCCTCGGAATCGTCCGGCTCCGACAGCGCGGCCGGCTTGAGCTTCGCGTCAGCCTCGTCGGTGCGGCTCACCTTGAGCTTGTGGTCCTCCTGCCGCGCAGACACGCTGAGCCCGCCCTGCGCGTCCACCTCGAAGGTGACGAAGATGCGCGGCTCGCCGGCCCGGCCCGGCTGGACGCCGTCGACCACCCACCAGCCATCGCTTTGCATCTTGGAGGCGGTACGGCCGGAGCCGCGGAGCACGTGGATGGCGAGGCGCTTCTCGTCGTCGCGCGAGGTGGTGAAGCTCTCGGTGGCGCTGGTGGGGATTTCGCTGCCCTGCGCGATCAGCTGGGTCGCCAGGCCTCCGGGCTGCTCGACGGCCAGCGCGTCGCCCAAGGCGGGCGGCCGCGAGCTCTTCTTGCAGCCGGCGAGCGCCACGAGCGCCGCGAGCAGGAGCCGCCGCTTCATTTCCGCAGCGCCTCCGCCAGCGCCTCGCCCAGGATGCGCAGGGCGTCGTCCACCTGGCCGCGGGTGACGACCAGCGGCGGAGCGATGCGAAAGGCGTTGCCGTAGGTCCCGCCTTTGCCCACCAAGAGGCCGCGCTTGCGCGTCGCTTCCAGCGCCCGATTCGCCGCTTGCGGATCGGGTTCCTTGGTGCCGCGGTCCTTCACCAGCTCGATGGCTTGCATGAGGCCCATGCCGCGCACGTCGCCGATGGCGGGGAAGCGCTCCTTCAAGCCCTCGAGCCCGTCGCGCAGCGCCTGCCCCATCATCTGGGCGTTGAAGAGCAGCTTCTCCTCCTCGATGACGTCCAGGGTCGCCATCGAGGCGGCCATCGAGATGGGCGAGCCGCCGAAGGTGGAGATCTGCGCGAACCGCGCGTGATCGGCGACCTCCGTGCGCGCCATGGTGAGCCCGATCGGCTGCCCGTTCGCCATCCCCTTTGCGCTGGTGAGGATGTCCGGCTCCACCCCGAACTGCTGGATGCCCCACCACTTGCCGCCGGTGCGGCCCCAGGCGGTCTGCACCTCGTCGGCGATGAGCAGGCCGCCGGCGGCCTTCACGATCGGCAGCGCGGTCTGGAAGTACTCCTTGGGCGGAACGATGAACCCGCCCACGCCCATGATCGTCTCCGCCATGAAAGCGGCGATCTCGCCGTGGGTGGTGGTCTCGATCAGCCCCTTGAGGTCCTTGGCGCAAGCGATGCCGCAGTCCGGGTACTTGAGATCGAAGTCGCAGCGGTAGCAGTACGGAGCGTGCGCGAAGCGGATGCCGCTGATCTCGCTCTGGACCCGCGGCCGGTATTGCTTGACGCCCATGGCGCTCAGCGCCAGGGTCCCGCGGCCGCCGTAGTTGTGGCGCAGCACGACCAGCTCGGTCCGGCCGGTGGCCTCCTTGGCCACGGTGACCGCGGTGTCGTTCGCTTCCGTGCCCGAGTTCGAGAAGAACACCTTGGCCGGCTTCATCGGCCCGATCTGCACCAGCTTCTCGGCCAGCTGCACCTGCGGCACGGTCTGGTACAGCGTCGAGACGTGCACCAGCTTCCGCTGTTGCTCGACCACCGCCTCGGTCACCCGCGGATGGCAATGCCCCACCGAGACGGTCAGGATTCCCGCGAAGAAGTCGAGGTACTCGCGCCCCTCGACGTCACGCACGAACATGCCCTTCGCCGAGTCCACCACCAGCGGCTCCTGGTAGTAGGTCGAGACGTTGGGGAAGAGCAGCTCTTTCTGCCTGCGGCGTACAGATTCTTCTGTCCACTCCATGCGTCGGACTCCCGGCAAGGGACCGCACTCCGTGTAACACGATCCGCCCGCCTGGGTAGATGCTTGAAGAGTGTTGACGGGCGAGGCGACCGACTGTATTCGCCTAGGCGAATGCAGTATGCCACCCAGCGAGCCGGCCTGCTGTTTCGCGCCTTGTCTGAACCGATGCGCCTGCGCATCCTGCACCTTCTCCGGGGCGGCGAGCTCTGCGTCGGCGACCTGGTGAAGGCGCTGGACGTCCCGCAGCCCACGGCCTCGCGGCACCTTGCGTACCTGCGGCGCGCGCGCTTGGTGTCGGCCGTCAAGCGCGGGCTGTGGTCCTTCTACGCGCTGGCGCCGGCCTCGACGGCGCTGCACGGACACCTTCTCCAAGCGGTGGGAATCTGCCGCCGCTCGATGCCGGTGCTGGGCGAGGACGCGAATCGCTTGCGTGCCCTCAAGAGGTCCGGCGGCTGCTGCCCGGCGGCGAAGGCGTAGCCGTGGACGGCGCGACCATCTCGAGGCGGGCCGCATCGGAGTTCACGGGCACCGCACTGCTCCTCGCCACCGTGGTGGGCTCCGGCATCATGGGCGAGCGGCTGGCCGGTGGGAACGTGGCCATCGCGCTCCTGGCGAACACCATGGCGACCGGCGCCGGGCTGGTGGCGCTGATCCTCACCTTCGGTCCGATTTCCGGGGCGCACTTCAACCCGGCGGTCACGCTCGCCGATGCTTCTCGGGGCGGGCTGCGCTGGGGCGAGGTCCCGGTGTACGTCGCCGCGCAGATCCTCGGCGCGTACGCCGGCGTCGCAGTCGGTGACGCAATGTTTGGCGAACCGATCTTCTCTGCGTCGAGGCATGTGCGCGCAGGCGCGCCGCAGCTGCTCAGCGAGTTCGTCGCCACGTTCGGGCTGTTGGCGGTGATCTGGGGCTGCGCCCGGCGGCGCTCGGGCGCGGTCCCGTTCGCCGTCGGGGCGTACATCACTGCGGCGTATTGGTTCACCGCCTCCACCAGCTTCGCCAACCCCGCGGTGACCCTTGCCCGCGCGGCGACGGACACGTTCGCCGGTATCCGGCCGCAGGACGCGCCCGGGTTCATCGTCGTCCAGCTACTGGGAGCGGGCGCGGCGACCGCGCTGTTCCGGTGGCTGGCGCCTGCGCTGCCCGACGTCGCACCCGAGGTGGTGGTACCGCACGCTGCGCACCCGGAGGATCCATGACCGGCAAGACGAGTCCCTACCGTGTCCTGTTCCTCTGCACCGGCAACTCCGCCCGCAGCGTGTTCGCGGAGCGCTTCCTCCGGCGCCTGGGCGAAGGACGGTTCGAGGTGCATAGCGCGGGCGCGAACCCGTCGGGCGTCGTGAATCCGCTCACCCTGAAGGTGCTCCGCGACCGGTTCCGCATCGATGCGAGCGAGGCACGCAGCAAGTCGTGGGAGGAGTTCAAAGGGATCCAGTTCGACTTCGTGATCACGGTCTGCGACAACGCCCGCGAGACCTGCCCGATCTGGCCGGGCCAGCCGATCGTCGCGCACTGGGGCGTGGACGATCCGGCGGCGTTCGACGGGAACGCGGCCGCGAAGGAACGCTTCTTCTACGAAGTTGCGATGCGCCTCTACCGGCGCGTGCAGCTGCTAGTCTCGCTCCCCATCGAGAAGCTGAGCCGACTGAAGCTCGAGAATCTGACCCGCGACATCGGCGAGGACAAGAACTGACTCTCCACCAGGGGTGACGCATGGCACTGAAGCTGACCGTGAAGCAGGTGAAGCTGTGGGTGTTCCACGGTGGCGACCGGAAGGGAATGCTCGCCGACGCGCTGGAGCCGCTGGCCGCGGCGGGGGTCCACTTCCAGATCGTGATGGCCTATCGGTTCCCGACAGAGCTGGACCGGTGCGCGATCGAGGTCTTCCCGATCGACGGGCCGACCGCCGAGGCGCAGGCGCGCCGGATCGGTTTCGCCGTGTCCGACACGCCTTGTCTCCTCGTGGAAGGGGACGACCGCCGCGGACTGGGAGCGCGCATCTCCCGGGCGATCTCCGACGCAAAGGTGAGCATGGCCTTCTTGATGGCGCAGGTGGTGGGCAAGAAGTTCTCGGCTGCGATCGGCTTCGCCAGCGACGAGGACGCGGCCGCCGCGACCAAGGCCATCCAGGCGCTGGCGCGCGCCAAGGAGTGACGAAAGTCACCCCGCTTCCGTCACCGCCTTCCCGGCGGCCGGGCGCGCGGCCAGATGATCGCCAGCGCGACCCACACGCCGGCCGCGACTCCGAGCCAGATGCCGACGGAAATGGGGCCGGGTAGCTCCATGAAAGGGCGCCGTCTTACGCGTCGTGCGACGATGCGTTCGCACCGTCGCTCCCGAGGCGGTCCGTCGTCAAGCCGACAGCCCAGCGGCTACGGCCGCCTGCGTCTTGCCATTCGACCCCATTTTGCGGGAGGCTTCGTGCATAGCATCCGCTGCGCGGCCCCTTCCGGGCCGCCGTCGCTGCACTACAGCAAGGAGGGCCGCATGGCCCGCTCGTCGCGAGAATCCGCGGTGAAGCCTCGCCCTGCCGCGGGCGGAAGCGCCAACGGCAAATCGCTGCGCAACGGAAAGTCCGCAGCCGATGCGCGCAAGGACCTGCTCGAACGCGCCGGCCGCAACCGCGACGGCGCGTCCCAGTGGCGATCCGATCCGCTGGCCGACGCCCAGGCCGGGCGCCGGGTGGCCGACCTGGCCCAGGCGCATGCCGCCGAGCTGTCCCGACGCGGGCTGACCACCGGGTACACCGAGGCGGCGCGGCAGCTCGCCGACGAGATCGAAGACCACCTGCAGGCGCTGCCCGCGGCCGCGGTCACCGCGCGCGGCCGCTCGGCCGAGGAGGCGGAGCTCCTTGCCGACGCCGCCAGCACCGCGCAGACGGCGCGCGAAGCCGTGCAGCGGATCACCCGCGGCGCCGACGACCGGCGCGCTGCGCACGCGTTCGGGATCGGCCAGCCGTTCTCCGCCCGCCAGCCGCAGCACGTGCTCCGCGCCCTGCGGCTGATCCTCGAGGCCGCGAAGACGCATCCGGAGGTGGCTTCCGACGCGGGTCTGATCCCGGAGGACCTGCAGACCATGCGCGATCTGGCGCAGGACCTGGAGAAGATCCCCGGGGCGGGCGCACCGCTGACCGACGAGGCGCAGGCGCTCGTGGAGGCGCAGGGGGCCTTGCGCGCGTACTTCGATCTGCTGGCGGCGAAGGCCACTCTCGCGTTCGCCGCCGATCCGGAGGAACGCGCCCGGCTGCTTTCGCTCTTGCCCAGGGCAGACGAGCGCCGACACCTTCGCAGATCCGCCGACCAGGTTCCCGCCGCCTAGATAGACCCACAATGCCCGCGCCCTGAAAGGCGCAGCGCAGCCCGAATACGGCTGCGACTGAAGTCTTTTACCGCCGCGCCGCCGGCCGGTTCCGAATCGTGATCCCTTCTTGGGGGGGACGGGCCGGAGGGCCGCCGGCGACCACCGCGGCGGCCCTTCGTTTGCCGGCGCGCGAAATGGGACCGGATCTGGTACGTTCACCGGTGCCGTGAACTCCGAGATGATCCAGTCGTTCATCCCCATCGTCAGCGTACTGGCGGTGTTCGGGTTTCCCGTCGCTATCGTCTTCGTCATCAAGTACTTCAAGCTGAAGGATCGCGAGCTGGCGCTGGAGGCCGAGACCCGGGAGCACTCGCAACGGCAGCAGCTCGCCATCGAGCAGCGCGTCGAGCGGCTCGAGGAAGTGCTCATCAGCCTCGATCACGACGTTCGCGCGCGGCTGGGGATCGAGCACCCGACCAATCCGCTGCCGGCCCGCCCGGATCTCCTGGAAGCTCCCGCGGGAGCAGCGAGCCAGCAGGGCGGCGAAGCTGGTCCCCAACGCACCAAGGTGCGGTAGCCGCCGCAGAGCCCGCTCCCCAGGTTTCTCCGGACGGATTTGACGCCCTGAAAAAAAGGGCGAGGCGCCGGGATGTGGCGCCTCGCCCACAGAGAAGGACCCGAAGGGGGGAAACGGGCCCTACTTCTGCTCCTCGAATTCCGCGTCGACGACGTCGTCCTTCTTCCCGCCGCCCGGCTGCTGGTCGCCGCCCGGCTGCTGCGCTCCGGGGGCTTCCCCGCCTCCCGCCGCGCTGCCCGCCGCCTTGTAGGCCTCCTCGGCCATCTTGTGCGACGCCTGCATCAGCGCGTCGGTGGCGCGCTTGACCGCCTGGACGTCCGTGCCGGCGAGCGCGTCCCTCACCGCCTTGAGCTTCTCCTCCAGCTCCGACTTCATCGCGGCCGGCACCTTGTCGCCCAGGTCCTTGAGGCTCTTCTCGGTGGCGTACGCGAGGCTGTCCGCCTTGTTGCGGACCTCGATCTCCTCGCGGCGCTCCTTGTCCTCCGCCTCGTGCGACTGGGCGTCCTTGACCGCCTTCTCGATGTCGTCCTTGGAAAGGCCCGAGCTGGCGGTGATGGTGATCTTGTTCTCCTTGCCGGTCGCGCGGTCCTTGGCGGCGACGTGCACGATGCCGTTCGCGTCGATGTCGAAGGTCACCTCGATCTGAGGGACGCCGCGGGGCGCCGGCGGGATGCCGTCCAGATGGAAGCGGCCCAGCGTCTTGTTGTCGCGCGCCATGGGACGCTCGCCCTGCAGCACGTGCACCTCGACGCTGGTCTGCCCGTCGGCAGCGGTGGAGAACACCTCGCTCTTCCGCGTCGGGATGGTGGTGTTGCGCGGGATGAGCGCCGTCGCCACGCCTCCCAGCGTCTCGATGCTGAGGGTCAGCGGGGTCACGTCGAGAAGCAGGATGTCCTTCACCTCGCCGGAGAGGACGCCCGCCTGCACCGCCGCGCCGACGGCCACCACTTCGTCGGGGTTGACCGACCGGTTGGGCTCCTTGCCGAAGAAGTCCTTCACGATCTGCTGGATCTTCGGCACGCGGGTGGACCCGCCGACCAGCACCACCTCGTCGATCTCCTTGGGGTCCTTCTTCGCGTCGGCCAGGCACTTCTTGGTCGGCTCGATCGCCCGCTGGAACAGGTCCTCGCACATCTGCTCGAACTTCGCCCGCGACAGCTTCTTCACCAAGTGCTTGGGCCCGGTCTGATCGGCGGTGAGGAAGGGCAGGTTGATCTCCGTCTCCATGGTGGCCGACAGCTCGATCTTCGCCTTCTCCGCCGCCTCCTTCAGGCGCTGCAGCACCATCTTGTCCCTGGAAACGTCCAGGCCGGTGTCCTTCTTGAACTCCTGGATCAGCCACTCCATGATCCGCTGGTCCTGGTCGTCGCCTCCCAGGTGGGTGTCGCCATTGGTGGCCACCACCTCGACCACGTTCTCGCCCACCTCCAGGACGGAGATGTCGAAGGTGCCGCCGCCGTAGTCGAACACGGCGATCACCTCGTCCTTCTTCTTGTCGAGTCCGTAGGCGAGCGCGGCCGCGGTGGGCTCGTTGACGATGCGCTTCACTTCCAGGCCCGCGATGCGGCCCGCGTCCTTGGTGGCCTGGCGCTGGGCGTCGTTGAAGTACGCCGGCACGGTGATGACCGCCTCCGTGACCGTGTCGCCCAGGTAGTTCTCGGCGGCCCTCTTCAGCTTCTGCAGGATCTTCGCGCTGACCTCGGGCGGGCTGTAGAGCTTGCCCTGGATCTCCACCGCGGCGTCCCCGTTGGGGGCCTTCACCACCTTGTAAGGGACGCGGCGGCGCTCGTCGGCCGTCTCGTCGAACTTGCGCCCCATGAACCGCTTGATCGAATAGACCGTGTTTTCGGGGTTGGTGATGGCCTGCCGGCGCGCCACCTGGCCCACCACGATCTCGCCCTCCTTGGTGAACCCGACGACGGACGGCGTGATGCGGCTGCCCTCCTCGTTCTCGATCACCTTGGGGTCGCGGCCCTCCATGATGGCGACCACGGAGTTGGTCGTTCCCAGGTCGATGCCGATGGTCTTCTTCACGTGTGTTTCCTCTCCCGGCGCCCCTTGGGGCGCAGAACCTTTGCGGCTTTGCCGCGCTGCGGCGGCTACAGTAAGTACGCAGCAGGGCGTGTCAACGCCCGGAGGCGCCGTGAGCGAGCTCCGGCAAGGCGACCGGATCGGCGGGCGCTACGTGCTCCTGGAGCGGCTCGGGCTGGGCGGCATGGGGGAGGTCTGGCTGGCCGAGCTGGAAGGGGCCGGGGCCTTCCGCCGCCGGGTGGTCATCAAGATGTTGGCCCCGGAGCGGCGGGGGGACAAGCGGATCGCCTGCATGCTGGCCGACGAGGCGCGCCTGGTGGGGCTCTTGCACCACCCCGGGATTGTAGCGGCCATCGACTACCTCGAGTCCGAGGCGCATGGCCCGATCTTCGTGCTGGAGTTCGTCGACGGGTGCTCGTTGCGGAGCGCTCTCAAGATCTCGCGCCGGCGCAACGATCTGCTGCCCGAGGCGCTGACGGCGCACGTCGGCGCGCAGGTGGCGCGCGCGCTGCACGCGGCGCACTTGGCTTGCGACCGCGACGGCCACTCGCTGCACCTGGTCCATCGGGACATCTCGCCCGACAACGTGCTGCTGTCGCGGAGCGGGGCCGTGTACCTGGGCGACTTCGGCGTCGCCCGCGCGCGCGGCAGCGAGCAGCTGTCCGACCCGGAGGAGGGCCCGAAAGGAAAGCCGGGCTACATGGCACCGGAGCAGGCCAGCGGCGATCCGGTCGGTCCGCAGGCGGACATCTTCTCCCTCGGCCGGGTCGTGGCCCAGGCCGCCGACGTCCGCTGCGGAAGCGCCCTGCGAAAGGTCCTGGACAAAGCGACCGCGCCGAAGGCCCACCACCGCTTCCAGACCGCGGCCGAGCTGGCCGCGGCGCTGGTGCATGCCTGCCCGCCGCCGCCCGATCCGGACGGTGCCCTCGCCGAGTGGCTGCACCGGGCCGCGCCGGAAGCGCTGCAGCACCGGCACGCGGCGACCGGCGCCGCGGTCGTGCGCAGCGAGGCGCCCCCGGCAGGCCTGCCTGCGGAGGCGGCGGCGACTTCGCGCGGGAGAGCGGCAGGGCAGCCGCTCTTCGCCAAAGTGGCCCCGCCTCGGCGGCGCGCGCTGAAGATCGCGGCTGCCCTGGGAGCACTGCTGGCGATCGCGCTCCCCGCCGTCTGGCTGGTGCACCTTTCGCGCGCGGCGCTCTCCTCGGGGAGCCGTCCGGCGGGGTTCCAGGCTGAAGCCGGCGATCTGCGCGTCTCCAGCCGTCCGGCGGGTGGGGAGGTGTACGTCGACGGCGCATTGCGGGGGACCACCCCGACGACGCTCCGGCTGGCGGCGGGGCAGCACAGCGTGCGCGTCGGCAACCCGCGGCTCGGCCGGTGGCGGAACGCGGACGTGACGATGTACCCCGGCTCTTCCGGCCGGCTCGATTTCGATCTCACCGAGTAAAAGATCAAAAGGATCACCGCGGAGGCGCGGAGGGCGCGGAGATTCTTTTTTGAAAAACCAAACCTCCGCGCTCTCCGCGCCTCCGCGGTGATCCGTTTTTCCAAGGCGGCTGAATCGTGCGCGGGGGTGGGTCGGGCTCGGGGTTTGGGAGTGACCGCAGCCTCCGATGCGCGCGCAGCGCGTGCGCCGCGCGGCCCACAGGACCCCTGTTTCCCTCACGATCCAGAGGGAGCAGGGCTGTTGACACGCTACTCAAGATACGATACTTGCGTGAGTGCATTCACGCGACGCCACTGATTGGTGTCGCTTCGATCCACCGGGAGGGGCCCGAGTGGCGCAGCGGGAAGTCGACGAGTTCGACCGGCTGGAGGCGACCCACCCGCACGGAGTGTCGGCGGCTCAGATCGTCGACTTCTTCGCGCCTCGCGGGGTGAAGCTGGCCCAGGCCACTTTCCGCAAGTACGTGCAGCTGGGGCTGCTTCCCCGCAGCCGCCGGGTGGGCGAGAAGGGCAAGCACCGCGGATCGCGCGGCCTCTACCCGGCCACCGCCTTCCGGCGCATCAGCCTGATCAAGTCGCTGATGGACGACGGCCTGACCCTCGAGGACATCCGCCACTCCTTCGTCTTCTTCCGCGGCCAGCTCGACGCGGTGGAGAGCGCGCTCGACGATCTCTTCGCCGCGTTGGACAAGACCATCGCCGAGAAGAGCGACATCAAGGCTTCCCGCCGCCGCGAGTTGGAGCGGCTGGTGAACGACGGCAGGCACAAGGCGCACCAGTTCGTCAAGGACATGGAACGCGCGATTTCCCAGATCACCGCACGCCAAGAGACCGGAAAGGGCGACCGATGAGCGAGCCGAAGCGCACTGTCACCCCCGATCTACAAGCGCCTCTCGAGGCCGAGCGGCCGCGGCAGCGCGCCCGCACCATGAGCCGCAAGGAGATGGCGCGGCAATTCCGCCAGCAGATGGCAGCCGGGGGCATCGACCCCGAGCTGCAGGCGTTGATGGCGGAGATGGAGGCCAGCCGCCCCAGGTCGCGCGCCGATTGCGCGACCGGGCCCCGGCCGTGTCCCTACGTCTCCTGCAAGTTCAACCTCTACGTCGACGTCAACCCCCGCACCGGGTCGGTGAAGATGAACTTCCCCGACAAGGAGCTGTGGGAGCTGGCCGACACCTGCGCGCTCGACGTCGCCGACCGCGGCGGAATCACGCTCGAGGAGGTGGGGGTGATCATGAACCTCACCCGCGAGCGCGTGCGCCAGCTGGAGACGCGCGGGCTCACCAAGCTGCGGGTGATCGCGGACGACGGCCCGCGCAAGAACCAGCCGGACGAGCACGACGAGTAAGTCCAGTCCGGCTGTCGATCGGCGGCTGGCGTCAGCGCGCGAGCAGCGCTCGCAGCGCCGCCGGATCGCCGATCTGGAGCGCGAGCGCGTCCGCGTCTTTTCGCGCCCTTCCAAACAGTCAACGCACTGCGTTGGGCCGAAAGGCGCCGGGCCGTTCGTCCTGCGACCATCGTCCTGCGGCAATGGTCCGTTGACGTTTGCTCCCGCCGGATGTCTACACCGTTCTCCGGGGGCGGAAAGCGTTCGAGCAGGTCTCCGTTCGTATCGTCAAAAAAAGAATAAAAGAGGAGGGTGCGATCATGATGCGCAGGTGCTGGCTCGCGCTTTCAACGATCGTTGCGGCGGTTGCAATCGTCGCCGGATCCGCGCGCGCCCACGAGGGACGCCGCGGAGCGGTCAGGCTCCTCACCACGATCCCCCTTCCGAACACGGCGGACAATCCCAACAAACCGCTGGCCTCGTTCGACATCAGCTTCCTCGACGCGCGCACGCAGCTCTATTACCTCGCCGATCGGGCGAACAAGGCGATCGACGTCATCGACGCGGCGAAGCGGAACGTCTTCGTCAAGCAGATCCAGAAGGGCAACTTCGCCGGGCCCTCCACGAGCAATGACACGGCCGGGCCCAACGGCGTCGTGGTCTCGGGCCACTTCCTGTTCGTGACCGATGCGCCCAGCCGCGTCGTCACCATCGACCTGCGGACGGACAAGATCGTCTCCGACGTGAAAACCGGAGACACCAAGTTCCGCGCCGACGAGCTCGCCTACGATCCTGAAGACGGGCTCTTGCTCCCGGTGAACAACGCCGACGATCCGCCGTTCGCTACCTTGATCAAGGTGGACAAGGAGACCGGGAAGCTGACGGTGCTCAAGCGAGTCACGTTCGACAAGGCGCATGGTGTCGATGCGACCAACGGAGCGGAACAACCGGTCTGGGACCCGGGGACGGGGAAGTTCTACATCTCGATCCCGGAGATCGGCGGCGACGGCGGCAGCGGCCCCGACGGAGCGGTGGCGGTGATCAGCACGAGCGGTACGGTGGAGAATCTGTTCCCGGTGAAACTCTGCCAGCCGGCCGGGCTAAGCCTCGGGCCGCGGCAGGACCTGCTGCTCGGCTGCAGCGTGGTCTTCGACACGAAGGGCAAGGCGTGGAGCGCCACGGACACGAATTCCGCTGCGCCCTCACAGGTCATCATGGACACGAGGAACGGCTCGATCGATCGCGTGGTGGCGGGCGTGGGCGGCTCCGACGAGGTCTGGTTCAACGAGGGGGATGGACGCTGGTACACGGCCTCGCGCAACAACCCGGGCGGCCCGGTTCTCGGGGTGATCGATGCGGAAGACCAGACGCTGGTGCAGGTGGTGCCCACGGTCAACGTGGGGAGCCGGACGGCGCACTCGGTCGCCGCGAATCCGCACAACAACCACGTGTTCGTCCCCCTGCCGGCCAACAACGTCTTCCCCGACTGCCTGAACGGGTGCTTCGCGGTCTTCGGCGTTCCGCGCGACGACGACTGACGCACCGCCGCCGGATCGGGCGGCGGCTGTGGTATGGAGCCGCGCATGGCCGTGGCGCGCGCGCTGCTCTCCGTGTCCGACAAATCCGGGATCGTCGAGTTCGCTCGCGGTCTCTCGGCGCTGGGCATCGAGCTGCTCTCCACCGGCGGAACGGCCGCCCTGCTCGCGCGCGAGGGGGTGAAGGTCACCCAGGTCCAGGACTTCACCGGCGCTCCCGAGATGTTGGGCGGCCGCGTCAAGACCCTGCATCCGAAGGTGCACGGCGGGATCCTGGCCAGGCGCGAGCTGGCCTCCGACCAGGCCGACATGAAGGCCCAGGGCATCCTGCCCATCGATCTAGTGGTGGTGAACCTGTACCCGTTCCGCGAGGCGGTCGCGAAGGGGCTGCCCTTCGACGAAGTGATCGAGAACATCGACATCGGCGGGCCCTCGATGCTGCGCTCCGCTGCGAAGAACGCCGCCCACGTGGCCGTGGTGGTGGATCCCGCCGACTACCCGACCGTGCTCGCCGAGCTGCAGCAGAAGCGCGAGGTGCACGTCAGCACGCGCAGGCGGCTGCAGGCCCGCGCCTTCGCGCACACCGCCGCGTACGATGCCGCCATCGGCGGCTGGCTCTCGGAGCAGCTGGCGGCGCAGAACAAGGAGGAGGCCAGCGGGTTCGGCGAGTCGCCGGCGCTCCCGGAATACCGGCTCAAGCAGGCGCTCCGGTACGGCGAGAACCCGCACCAGAGGGCGGCCTTCTACGCGGCCGTGCCTCCGCCCGCGGAACCCACGCTGGCAATGGCGCGGCAGATCCAGGGCAAGGAGCTCTCCTACAACAACCTGCTCGACGGCGCGGCGGCGCTGGAGGCGGTGAAGGAGCACGCCCACGGTCGGGGGGGGCAAGCCACGGCGGTGGTGGTGAAGCACACCAATCCTTGCGGGGTGGCCCGAGCGAGTACGGTGCTGGACGCGTACCGCGGAGCCCGCGACGCCGATCCGGTCAGCGCGTTCGGCGGCATCGTGGCGCTGACGCACCCGGTGGACGCGCCGACCGGCGCCGCTCTGGCCGAGACGTTCCTGGAAGCGGTGATCGCGCCTTCGTTCGAGCCAGGCGCCCTCGAGGCGCTGAGGGGAAAGAAGGCGCTGCGCCTGCTCGAGCTGCCGTCGCTGAGCGAGGGGCGCGAGTCCTGGCGGCCCGAGCTCCGCGAGATGCGCAGCATCCCGGGGGGCCTTCTGGTGCAGTCGCGAGATCTGCAAGGCGCCGACGCCCGCGGCTGGAAGGTGGTCACCCGGCGCTCTCCGACCGCCGAGGAGCTCGAGGCGCTGCAGTTCGCCTGGCTAGTGGTGAAGCACGTCAAATCGAACGCCATCGTGCTTGCCCACCGCGACGTCACGGTCGGCATCGGGATGGGCCAGACGAACCGGGTCGACTCGGTCCGCATCGCCGCCGAGCGGGCCGGGCCACGGGCGCAGGGTTCCGTCCTCGCCTCCGACGCGTTCTTTCCCTTCCCCGACGGGGTGGAGGCCGCGGCCGAAGCGGGGGTCGCCAGCATCGCCCAGCCGGGCGGCTCGGTGCG
>DATFTN010000184.1:0-2031 GCA_035261845.1 Myxococcales bacterium
CTCGAACCGCACCACCTGGATGACGCCCCGCGGCCGGCGAGGAGCCGGACCCAGCTCGGCGAGATCGAGAGCGACGAGCGCGAAGCGCGCCTCCAGCGCGATCTCCGCGGCGCGCAGCGCCTGCACCGGATCGTGCGGCCGCGCCCACAGCAGGCGGCGCAGGTCGATCCCGGACGGCCGCGGGTCGAACGCATCGGCCGGATCGATCAGCGCGCACAGCTCGCCCGCCCCGGTGGCCGCGCCCAGGGCGGCGCGGAGCAGCGCCGTCCCACCCGCGCCGGGGGGCGCGACGATCTCGTGCAGCTGCCCCCGGAGCAGGCCTCCACCCAACGCCGCGTCGAGCCTGGGAACGCCGGTGGACAGGGGCCGCGGCGCGCCCGGAGACAGCGCGGGTGCCCTCCGCACCTGCCCGGTCCGCAGCAGGTCCTCGAGCGCGCGTGGGTCCTTCGCGAGCCTTCGCGCGGGCAGCGTCACCCGGATCGATCTAGCTAAACATCAGTTCAGGTGCAAGCCCGGACTGGTCCGGTAGTCTTCGGGCCGTGTTCGAGGGATTTCCGAAAGAGGGGCTCGAGTTCCTCGCACAGCTCGGCAAGCACAACGAGCGCGACTGGTTCGAAGCGCACCGCTCTGCCTGGGACGACCGGATCGTCCCGGCCATGCTCGCCTGGTGCGGCGCGCTGTACGAGCGGTTGGCGGACGTGATGCCGCACCTGGTCTTCGTCCCCAGGGTGGGCGGCAGCCTGTACCGGCTGAACCGCGACATCCGCTTCTCGCGCGACAAGAGCCCGTACAAGACCCACGTCGCCGCGCTCCTCTGGGAAGGAGGCGACAAGCACGACGCGCCCGGGGTCTACCTGCACATCTCGCCCGAGGAAATGATCATGGGCGGCGGCATCTGGATCTTCGAGCAGGAAGGCCGGCTGGACCGCTACCGCAAGCTGCTGCAGGACGGGCGCAGCGCCGCGCGCCTCGAGGCGGCGCTCACCCAGGCGCGCCGGTCGGGGCTGAAGATCGAGGCTGCCGAACAGCTGCAACGGCCGCCGCGCCCCTTCACGCCGGAGCACCCGCGCGCCGAGCTGTCCCGCTACAAGGGGCTCACGGTGGGCAAGCGGGTCGCGCCCGGCGCGTGGCTCCACTCCCGCGAGGCGCTCCGCCGCAGCGAGGCCGCCGCCCGCTCGTACGCCCCGCTGCACGCATGGCTGCGCGACGAGCTGTGCCGCTGACGAATTCGTTGACCGCGAGCTGTTGGGGGGTCGAGGGGGGAGGGAAGGAGCGCCAAGCCCAGTCAGGCGAAGAGTGCAGCTCGCATGGGAGTCCAGTCGGCAGCACGGGCTCTGGGCCACCCGGATTTGACGCGCTGCGGCCCGTCCCAGAACAGGTTGACGCACGAGGCCTCGGCACGGGCGACGCTTCATCGCGCCATCCGGCGCGGGCAGCGAGTCGCCGAGGTTTCGACCACTCTCCACAAGCAACTTCGGCGCGGGGCGCATCATCGGTCATTTGACCGATGCCTGCCTTTTCTAGTTGACGAGTTCAGCAGGCCGTTCGGATCGGCCCTCCGACCATCGCATAATCCTGAGTCCTGAACGCCCGGGACGCGTTCTCCTGCATGCAGGGATCGAGTTCCACTCTGCGCGGCCCTTCGCCATCCCGCGTGCGCGAGCGGCCGGCGCAGAGAGTGGGAAAACGGCCGTGCTACCAAACGTGCATGATCAACTCACTCGAAACCGTAGCATTGCTCAACGACCCGGATCTCCTCGCGCGGACGCGCGAGCTGGCCGACCACTCCTGTTGCACGGAGGCAGACCTCCTCGTGCACGTGGGCGAGGTCGACGAGCGGAAGCTGTACGCCGACCGCGCATTTCCCTCCATGTTCGCGTTCTGCGTCGGCGAGCTTCGGTTCTCCGAGGATGCCGCTTACAGCCGGATCATGGTGGCGCGCGCAGCGAGGCGATTGCCGGCCATGATCGAGGCGACGCGGTCCGGGCAAGTCCACCTGACCGGACTGCGCCTGCTCGCACCGCACCTGAC
>DATFTN010000185.1:0-2193 GCA_035261845.1 Myxococcales bacterium
AGGACGGGGGTCTTCTGGAGGATGGCCTGCATCATCTCGTCCGAGACCATGCCGGAGAGGCCGTCCGAGCAGAGCAGGAAGATGTCGCCGGCCTCCGGCTGGAAGGCGTTGACCTCCACGTCGACGATCTTCTGCTGGCCGAGGGCGCGCAGGATGATGTTCTTCTGCGGGAAGGTCTTCGCCTCCTCCGCCGTGATCTTGCCCAGCCGCAGGTATTCCTCGACCAGGGAGTGATCGATGGTGACGCGCTGGAGGCGGCCGTCGCGGAACAGGTAGACGCGGCTGTCGCCGACGTGCGCGATGAGCGCCTTCGCGCCCGCCCCGTTGCGCTCGACGAAGTGCACCATCACCGCGGTGGTGCCCATGTTCTTCTTCGCGCCGTCCTGCTCGCTCTGCTCGATGATGCGCTGGTTGGCGAGCTTGATGGCGGTGACGGCGCGGTTCTCGTCGTAGCTCTTCTCGCGGTCGGCCTTGAACGGCCAGGTGGCGTCCTCGTCCTTGCCGGTGAAGGTGAAGAACTCCTTCACCTCGTTGACCGCGATGGCGCTCGCCACCTCGCCCGCCGCGTGGCCGCCCATGCCGTCGAAGACGGCGAACACGTTCTGCTCGGGGAACACGAGGAGGTTGTCCTCGTTGTTGTCGCGCTTCATGCCGACGTCGGTCTTCGCTGCGTAGTTGATTCGCATGAGCGCAGGGTCTTCGGCGCGCGGACAACGCACCTCCCCCTCGTCGTGAGGCTAGCAAACGGGCGCCGGGCCGGTCAAACGGCCGCCGGTGGCTCGAACGCCAGCTCGTCGCCCTCCCGCGTGCCGGTGCGCTCGAGCGTTCCGGCGGGCAGCTCCACCACCTGCTCGGCCCGCAGGTGGAACCGCGTCGCCCGCCACGGGCGGAGCCCGGGGAGCGCGCGCACCACGCGCCCGCGCCGGTCGAGGAACACGGCATCGATCTCGAACTTCATGAAGAAGGTGTGGATCGAGCCGCAGGGAGCGATGGCGAGCGCCTCGCCGTCCCCGAGGGCCGCGCGCCCGAGCAACCCCCGCATCCGGTCGAGCACCCGTTCGGCGCGCTCGACGCGGTCGGCCAGGATGGCGCCGCGCGTCCGGTTCACCAGGCGGATCCCGCCGTTCATGACCGCACCAGCTCGACCCGCGGCCCCGCCCGGACCAGCAGCCGTCCCGGCGCTGCCTCGATCTCCCCGTCGAGGAAGTACCCGAACGGTCGCGGCGCGCGCAGCTCGACCTCCTCGGCCACCGCTTCCAGCAGGCGGTCGCGGCGCGCCGGCCGGCCCAGGAGGAGGCGCGGCACCTCGAGCGCGAAGCTGCGCGGCCCGGCGGTGAGGCCCAGCACCTGGAACGACCCCGGCTGCTCGGTGGCGCGGCGGAACGGCTTGAGCCCCAGCCCCGCCTCGGCCACGCTCGAGCCCACCACGCCGTAGATGGGTACCCGAGGCCATTCCTCGCCGTCGATGGTGACGCGCAGGTCGATGCGCTCGAACAGCCGCCGGGCGAACTTCCCGCGCACGAACGAGGACGCGGCCGCGCGCGCGAGCACCCGCGAGCTGGCCCACCAGCCCGCCTTGCCGGTTCCGTAGATCTCCTCGATGAAGCGGACCGGAAGGCCCACTCCGAAGCGGAACCCGCAGCGCCCCGGCGCCCGGGAAGGCAGTTGGACCCGGATGGTGTCGCGCTCGGTGGTCTCGAGCTGCGCGCCGGTCGAGATCGCCTCGCTGAGCCTCTTCAGCCGGTCCTCCGCCGCTCCCCGGCCGCCGAGCGGCGCCAGGGAGTCGTACGACCCGCCGCCCAGGAGCGCCAGGGGAGGCAGCTGGTCCTGCAGCGCCTCCGCCAGCGCGGTGACCGTGTGGGTCACCGTTCCGTCGCCCCCCGCGATGGCGACCACCCGCGGCCGGTCGCGACCCACCCGCTCGGCCGCCTCCCGCAGCTCGCGCTCGGTGCGCGTCTCGTACAGCGCCGCCCCGGGCGCCGCCTTTCGCAGGGCCTGCGAGGCGACCGGCCAGTTCCGGTTCCTGTGCGCGTTGGGATTCGCGATGATGGCCAGCCCGGACACAATTCCGACATACCAAGAAGGAGACGGCCTGTGTTCCTCGATCCTCCCGAGCCGCGGCTCAAGCTGGTGCTGGTGCGGCCCCAGATCCCGCCCAACACCGGCAACGTGGCCAGGCTGTGCGCCGTCACC
>DATFTN010000186.1:0-11056 GCA_035261845.1 Myxococcales bacterium
TACAGCCTATGCGCCCCGAGCGCGAATGCTCGACTGCGAAAGCGCGTCGATGTTGCCCCTGCAGTCGGTCCAGGAAACCCCGGACGATGGGTACCCATGCCATTGCGGAGCCAGCCACATCATGCTCGGGACGGGACGCGCAGCCGCCGGGACGGACCGCCCGCCGGACGGGGCGAGCCGCTTTACCCGGGAGCCGGCTCGATCGCGAATCCTTCTTCGCCGAGGCGCACCCGGACGATCTCGTCGAATCCCTCCTCGGGCAGAGGCGGCTCCATCCGCCGCGCGGCCGTATAGATGGCCACGTCGGGCACGCGGGCGGGGCCTTCCCGGGCGGCGTTGCGCCGGATCGACTCTCCCACCGAGGCGAGGAAGTGCACCGCGACGACCCGGGCGCCCGCACGCCGGGCCGCTTCGATGAGCGGCGCCCGGTCGGCCCGGCGCGGGTTCGTGTTGTCGACCACCGCCGAGCAGCCGGTGGCGAGCGCCTGCTCGATCTGCCGGAGCTGGCGCTCGGACTTTCGCCGCGCGTGCCGGGGATGGAGGTCCTTGCTCACATGCACGTGCGTCCCCGCGTAGCGGCTCTGGAAGTAGCCGCTCTTCCCCGAGCCCTGTAAGCCCATGAACACAACGAGCTCCATGCGCTCGCCCGTCCGCCGTTCCGGTGCAGCGCTGCGGCATCATGCCGAACTTGGTACGCAGCTTTTCAAGAAAGGAGCGCACCAAGTGTCCCGCTACGTCCTCCCCGACCTTCGGTACGACTACGGCGCCCTGGAGCCGCACCTCTCCGGGAAGATCATGCAGCTGCACCACGACAAGCACCACCGAACCTACGTGGATACGGCCAACGAGTGCATCGAGAAGCTGATCGAGATCCGGCGCAGGCGCGACTTCGACGGCATCGCGGCGCTCGAGCACAAGCTCGCCTTCAACGTCTCCGGCCACGTGCTGCACAGCCTGTTCTGGCAGAACCTGGCTCCGCGGGCCGGCGGCGAGCCCGACGGCGAGCTGGGCCGCGCCATCGCGAGCGACTTCGGCAGCTTCGATCTCTTCAAGCAGCAGCTCGTCCACACCGCCTCGACCATCATGGGGTCGGGCTGGGCGGCGCTGGTCTGGGACCCCGTGATCCGCCGCCTGGGCACCACGCAGATCCACGACCACCAGTCGGAGGTCACCCAGGGCGGCATGCCGCTCTTGGTGCTCGACGCCTGGGAGCACGCCTACTACTTGCAGTACCAGACGGAGAAGAAGAAGTACTTCGACGCGATCTGGAACCTGTGGAACTGGAACGACGTGGCCCAGCGCTTCGCGGCCGCGCAATCCGTGGATCTCAGAGTGGACCAGGCGTCGGATCGGTCCGCCGCCGCCCCACCCTCTCTGCACTAGTCGCCGCCGACAGTCGCCGCCCCTAGGGCGGCGCTGTGCTCTTGGAGTGGCCGGTCGGGCGGCGCTACGCCTTTCACAGCGCGGACGTCATGGCATGCGTCCCCAAAGGCTTGACGTCCGGCGCTGCGCCTTGCGGGTGGGTATGATCTGCCCGCCTTGCGCAGCCCCTGGCTCCTCTGGCTCGCCGCGGCCCTGGCTCTCGCGGTCCTCGCGCTCCTGCACACGCTCTTCTGGAGCTGGGTGTACCGGGTCCGCCCCACGCACGACGAGCTGCGGTTCGCGCGCACGCAGGACGGCTGGCGCGTGGCCGTCGCCCGCCGGGTGCCGCGGGGAGAGCCGCGCCGGCCGCCGGTGCTGCTCTGTCACGGGCTGTGGGTCAATCGCGGCAACCTCGACTTCGGCGTTCCCCGGTACTCGCTCGCGCTGGCCCTGGCGAACGCGGGGTTCGATTCCTTCGCGCTGGATCTGCGCGGGCACGGAGACTCGCGCCGTGGATCGCCTCCGGCCTGGAGCTTCGACACCTACCTGTCGCAGGACGTGCCGGCCGCGCTCGACGAGGTGCGTGCCGCGACCGGCGCGGATCGGGTCCTGTGGGTGGGCCACAGCCAGGGCGCGCTGCTGGGGCTGGTCGCCGCCGGGATGCATGCCGGGCGCATCGCCGGCGTGGTCGCGCTCGCGCCGCCCACGCATTTCGCTGCCCAGGAAGCGCTGCGCAAGCTGCTGCCGTACTCGTTCCTCGCCCGAGGCCGCGGCCACCGCTTCCTCGCCCGGGCGGCGTCGCCGCTGGCAGGCTGGTTCCATCCGGGATTCGAGCAGTTCGCCTGGAACTCGCGCAACGTCGATCCGCGCATCTACCGGCAGGTGCTCGCCAACGTGGTCGAGGACATCCCGCCCCGGGTGCTGGCGCAGTTCCTCGATTGGATGCGGCGCGATCGCTTCGCCTCGCTGGACGGGCTGACCGACTACCGCGCCGGACTCTCCGGCGCGCGGCAGCCGGCGCTGTTCGTCTCGGGTGCGGTTGATCTCCTGGCGCCGCCCGCGGCGGTGCGGGCCGGGTACGAGCTGTGGGCAGGGGAGAAGGAGTACTGGAACGCGGGGCGCGAGGCCGGCCTGTCGGTCGACTACGGTCACTCCGACCTGATCTTCGGCCGCCGGGCGCCCGAGGAGATCTACCCGCGCATCGCCGCCTGGCTGCGCGCCCACAGCGAGCCTGCCGTCCCGGCGCCCGCGCCCGCCTGAACGGCGCGCGGCCGCGCGGGCGCCCGCCGCTGCTGCGTGCCGCCTCTTCCGGGCGCACTCTACGCGCATGGTCAAGGGACTGTTCGCCGGTCTCGCGGGATTGAGCGCGGCGATCGCCGCTTTCCAATTGCAGAGCGACGGCGGAGCGGGCGCCGGCGCGTCCGCGGCAGCGCAGGACGCGTCAGGCAACGCGCCGTCGATCGCCGGGCGCGCGGCCTCTGACGCCGGTTTCGCCGGTCCGGCGGCGGATGGCGGGAGCGCGCTGGTGCGCGGGCCGGTGCCCGACGCGGGGATGGCCGCGGCGGCGCGGCCCGACGGAGGTCCGCTGTACGTGGGGGATGCGCCGGGGCGATTGCGCTCCGAGGCGGTCGCCGGAGCCGCCGATGCCGGGAGCGCGAACGGAGGAACGCAGGCGAGCTCCGCGGACCAGGCGGAAGAAGTGCGGCGCCTGCGCGAGCGGGTGGCCAGGCTGGAGCAGGAGCTGGCCCGCTCGCGCTCCGATGCGCAGACGCAGGAGCTCGAGAGGTTGAACCAGCAGGTCGCCTCGCTGCGCGATCAGCTCGCGCAGGAGCAGGCGCGCCGGCAGGCGGAGGAGTCGGCCGCGCAGCAGGCGAAGGCGGGCGAGCAGGAGGGAGCGGCGGCGCTGGCCGCGGCGCAGCAGCAGCTCGCCACCGGCGACTACCGCGCGCTCGACCTCCTCGAGTCCTCCGCCGGCTCCTTTCCGGCTCCGGTCCAGGGCGCGGTGAACAGCGCGCGCGCAGCGATCCAGAACGGGGATCTGGCGATGGCGCGCTACTGGCTGTCCATCGCCCAGGCCGAGGAACAGAGGCGGCTCAATGCCCCATCCCGGTGAGCTGCTCACGCAGGGACGATCCGGAAACAGCGGTGGGGCGTGCGCCGGTAGTCCGGAGGAGCGGTTTCGCGCGTGATCTCCTCGGCGCGCAGGCCTTGCAGGCGTGGCTCGAAGCGCTGGTGGTTGGTGGAGAAGTAGAGCACGCCTCCCGGCTCGAGCGCTGCCAGCGCGGCCTCCACCAGCGCCCGGTGGTCGCGCTGCACGTCGAAGGGCGCCGCGCCGGCGCGGGTCGAGAACGACGGCGGATCGAGCATGCAGAGAGTGAAGCGAGGGCCGCACCGGGCGAGGAAGTCGCGCGCGTCCTCGCGCACCAGCTCGTGGCGCGGGCCGGCGAGCCCGTTCAACGCCAGATTCTCGCCTGCCCAGGCCAGGTAGGGCGCGGAAGTGTCCACCGTCACCGTCCGCCGGGCGCCCCCCGCGGCGGCGGCGCAAGTGAAGCTGCCCGTGTAGCCGAACAGGTTGAGGACGTCTCGGCCGTCCGCTTCCGCCCGGACGCGTGCCCGCGTCTCGCGGTGGTCGGGGAACAGCCCCGTATCGATGTAGTCGGTCAGGTTCACCCAGAAGCGTAGCCCTCGCTCGCGAACCGCGATGCGTTCCCCGCCGTGGCCCTGCCGCCCGTACCGCTCTCCGCGGGCGGGGCGCGTGCGGCGGCGCTTGAGGTGGACGTGCCCCGCGCTCACGCCGAGCGCGGCGGCCGCAGCCTCACCCATCGCCTCCAGCCATCCGGCCGCTGCTCTGGTCTGCGACCGCTCGTACTCCGCCACCACCAGGTGACCTTCGTACCAGTCCACCGCCGCGCGGATCTCGGGGACGTCCCAGTCGTAGAGACGGAACGCGCCGACGCCCTCGCGCTCGAAGGGGCGCCGGAGGCGGCGGAAGTTCTTCCGCACCCGGTTCGCGAGCATCTCGGCCTGGCGCGGGATGTCACGCGACAGAGTGAGGACGAGAGACATTGCGCTCCAGCGTCGCTCGCCGCCAAGCCCTCGTCCAGCCGCGCAGGTCGGCCGCAGCCCGCGGATCGGTGCGCATTCGGCGTCGGAGCACGAACGACCATTGTCTCCCTTGCTTTCCAGGGGGAGTTTGTCGAACGCAGCGGCGGTAACGTCGATCCAAATGAGTGCCACGGCGGCTCTGCAGCAAGCGACCGCGCAGTTGGCGGCCACTCCGTTGACGCGCCGCGTCCCGTCCCGGGACGGGACGCGCTGCGTTACATCTCGCGTGCTGCTCGAACGACCGCGCGGCATTCGAAGAAGCACCGCTCGCGCGCGAGTCGAGTTCCGCGCCCGCTGCTGCGCCTGACCCTTCCCCCTGGAATCCACGGGCGCGATGCACGGCCAGTGGCGCACACAGCAAAGGATCGCCCAGGACCTGATCGCGCTCAGGTCGTCTCGCGATAGAGGATGACGTCGGCGTCCGAGATGGCCACCAGCCCGCTTCCCACCATCCGGTCGAGGTAGGGAAGCGCCTTCTCGATCTTCTCCGCAGAATCCACCGTCACGACCGTGATCGGCTCGTCCGCGGAGCGCCAGACGGCACGGCGATGGATCCGGCCCGAAGCGCCGTAGCCCTCGACGCCGCGATAGACGGTGGCGCCGGCCAGATCGAGCTGGTGGAAGCGCTTCACCAGCGCCTCCCAGAGCGGCTCGCCCTCCCAGGTATCCTTCGCGCCGACGTGTACGCGGAGCATCTTCGCCTTGCCGGTGAGCTTCTGGTGGCCCACTTTCGCCTCCCCGGCCGCCTTGCGCGGGCGCGCCTTGATCACCTCGACGTCGTGGACTGCGATCAGCCCGTCGGACACCAGGACGTCGAGGTCCGGGAGCACGGCGTCGATGCGGGATCCCTCGTCGATCGCCTCGATGGTTACCGGCAGGTCCGGCATGGCGTCCGGAGTGAGGTCTTCGTGCATCTTGCCCGAAGGGCCGAATCCCATCAGGCCGCGAGTGGCCGTCGCCCCCGCGAGACCGTGGCGGTGGCAGGTGTCCAGGACTTCGCGCCACAGGGGTTTTCGCCCGCGCCGGCGCGATTCGCTCACGTACACCACCAGCCGCCGCGGGTCCTGCACTACATCCTCCTGCCCAGCCAGTCGCCCGCGACGACCGCGCACAGGCCGAGCACGTTGGACGCCGCCAGGTAGGCGATGGCGCCCGCCGCCTGCCCGAGCTGGACCAGCCGGAGCGTCTCGTAGCCGTAGGTCGAAAAGGTCGTGTACGCCCCCACGAACCCGACCGGGAACAGGTAGCGCCAGCCCGCGGACATCTCCGCGCGCGACGCGGCCGCCGAGAGGAAGAGCGCGATGGCGAAGCAGCCGCCGACGTTGATGAAGAGCGTTCCGTATGGCCAGCCGGTGCCGAAGCGGCGGGAGAAGGAGTCGCCGACCAGGAACCGCGCCACCGCGCCGGCGGCTCCGCCGCAGGCGACGAGCAGGATGGCGGTGCTGCGCCCCACGGCGCGGCACACTAGCAGACACTGCTGCCGCGGAGTCGTTCCACTCCCGCCGCGCCATGAAAAAGCGCAGGCCCGCCCTATGGGCGGTCACTGGCTGCGCAGCAATCCCTCGGCTTCCATGGCGGCGCGGACCGCTGGCCGGCCGGAAACGCGCTGCACGTAGGCTTGCAGCGGCGGCCAGCGGCCCAGGTCGATGCCGACCCGGCTGCTCCAGTTGAGCACGGTGAAGAGGTAGGCGTCGGCGACGGTGAAGCGATCGCCCATCAGGAACTGCCGCTTGTCCAGTTGACCGGCGACGAAGTCCAGCTTCGGCGTGAGCGCCTCGCGAAGGGCGGGCCGCTGCTCTTCGGAGGCCCGGAAGACCGGGCCGTACGACTTGTGCAGCTCGCTCGCGACGTAGTTCAGCCACTCTTGCAGGCGGTAGCGATCCATCGAGCCCCAGGGAGGCGCCAGCATCGCGTCGGGCTTGCGGTCCGCCAGGTACTGGACGATGGCAACCCCTTCCGTCAACACCTGGCCGTCGTCGAGCTGCAAGGTCGGGACGTACTTCTTGGGATTGATTTCGGTGAAGTTCGCGCCGCCGGCGGTCCTCTGAGCCTTGGTGTCGACTTGCTCGAGCTCGAACGGCAGGCCGAGCTCCCGAAGCACGATGTGGGGGGAAAGCGAGCAGGCGCCTGGCTTGAAGTAGAGCTTCACGGTGACCTCCAGAAGGGTGCGCGGCGCGCGCGCCCGGCTGTCTATTGATACCCGGGCGGCCGAAACGGCGCGAGGGCTGCTCGTTCAGCCCCGGCGCTGCTCCGCTTCGGCGCGGGTCCGCCAAAGGGCCAGGGCGTAGAGGCAGCCCAGCGCGAAGAGGCAGGCGCAGCCGAGCACAACGTACCGGTGCACCAGGAGCGACGCGCTCCAGCCGAACTGGTCGCTCAACACGCTCGGGTCGCTGGGACCTACGCCTTCGTTCATCCCGAACGGGATGCGGTCGGGGTCGGTTCGCGCGGCCCACCACTGCTCGAACACGTCCGCGAACGCCCCGGCGCCGATGACCAGAAAACCCCAGCGCAACCAGCCGCGCCGGATCGCGCCTTCGGCCGGAGCGTACAGGCTCGCCATCAGCAGGGCGCCCAGGACGAGGCAGCCGCCGTCGCCCGCGAACACGATCAGCTGCGTCACGGCGCGCTGGCCCGGCAGCACCGTGCAACAGAGCTGCAGCAGGAGCAGGGCGGCCGCGCACACCGCGGCCTTCCTCCGGTCGGTCAGCCAGCACCGCACCGCGGCGTAGATCAGCGCGGCAGAGAGGAGCGCCGCGAACACCGGCGACCGGCCCGATCCGGTCAACGTGCGCCAGGGCCCCGGCACGGCCAGCACCCCGCAGAGCCACGCGGCTGTCGCGTGTCCCAGCTCGTGGACCCACATGCTGAAGAAGATCCGGATCAGCGCGCGGCCCGGTCCGGTGCAGACCAGCAGGAACGCGCCGAGCAGCGCCGACGGAACGGCCCAGGCGCGGATCCGCGCTTCCAGCCGGAGATCCTCCACGACGAAGGGGCTGTCCTGCGGGAGCACGAGTCCGGCCGGCTCGAGCGCCGCCGCGCGCCCTTCTGCCTTCGCGTAGATGACTCCGCACCGCGGACACTCGAGGCTCGCGGCCGGCCGCGGCGCGCCGCAGTGCGGGCAGGTCTGCACGCGTAGACTGTACCGCGGCACACATGTCGGTGCGGGTAGGGCCGGCGGAGGAAATGAACGACCCCGGGAGGGCGTATCCTGCCCGGGTGAGCGTGTCCGACTTCGGGCGGTCGCTCGCACGGCTGGACGAATCCGGGGCCGGCCGATGGTTGAGGAGCGGATGGAACGGGCGGAGCTTCGCCGGCGAATTCTGCACGGGACGTGGATCGGCGCGCTGATCGCCGTGGCCTGCCTGTTGATCGGGCTCGCGCTCCTCTGGCCGCGCTGCCAGGGCGGCGCCTGCCCGTCGGTGGCGACGCTGGAGACGTACCGCCCGCCGCAGGCGAGCGAAGTGCTGGATCGCGAGGGCCGCCTGGTCGCGCGTCTCGCGCCGGAGCAGCGGATCGTGGTGCCGATCGCCGGCATCCCGCCTCGGGTGACCGGGGCTTTCCTGGCGGTCGAGGACCGCCGCTTCTATCAGCACCGCGGCATCGACTACCATCGCATGGCGGGGGCGCTCTGGCGCGACCTGCGCAGCTTCAGCCTCCGCGAGGGCTCGAGCACCATCACCATGCAGCTCGCGCGCAACATCTTCCCCCAGCAGATCGGACCGGCACGCACGCTGCGGCGCAAGCTGTGGGAGCTGGTGCTGGCCCGCGAGATCGAGCAGAAGCTGCCCAAGGAACGCATCCTCGAGCTGTACCTGAACCAGATCTACCTGGGGAACGGGTTGTACGGAATCGAGGCGGCGGCGCGCGGCTACTTCGGCAAGCCGGTGGGCGATCTGACCGCGGCGCAAGCGGCGATGCTGGCGGCGCTCCCGAAGGCGCCCACCACCTACGATCCGCGGCGCTACCCGGACGCGGCCAGGCGCCGCCGCGACCTGGTGCTGCGGCTGATGGCCGATACGGGCGTCATCACACCCGACGAGGTGAGCAAGGCGCTGCGGGAGAAACTGCGCCTCTCGCCCCCCGAGGAGACCTCCGGCGCGCCGTGGTTCGTGGCGGCGGTGCGGCGCGAGCTGCACGACCGGTTCGGCGCCGAGGCGGACACCATGGGGCTGCGGGTGCACACCGGGCTGGACCCGGGTCTGCAACGGGCCGCGGAGAAGGAGCTGGTGCGCCAGATCGGCGCCTTGGAGCACCGTCGCAAGAAACCGTGCAACGACGATCACACGGACTGCCTGGAGGGGCTGTTCGTAGCGCTCGATCCTGTGAGCGGAGACGTCCGGGCGCTGGTAGGCGGGCGCGACTACACCCTGTCGGAATTCGATCGCGCGACGCAGGCGCGGCGGCAGCCCGGGTCGGCGTTCAAGCCGATCGTCTGGGCGGCCGCGCTCGACTCCGGCATCCCGCTCTCCACGCTCCTCGCGCCGGACGGCGGCGACTACCAACCGGCGGACCGCATCACGCTGCCGGCCGGTCCGCTCAACCTGCGCGAGGCGCTGCGGGTGTCGTCGAACCGGGCCGCCGTCGCGCTGGGGAACCGGGTGGGCATCCCGCGCGTGATCGAGCAGGCGCACGCGCTCGGCATCACCACGCCCATCCCGGAATTCCCCTCCACGCTGCTGGGCGCCGGGGAGGTGGCCCCGATCGAGATGGCGGCCGTGTTCGCAGCGTTCGCCAACGGCGGGATGCGGATCACGCCGCGCTTCGTCACCGGGGTGGAAAGCCGGGAAGGCAACGTCCTCTGGCTCCCTTCGGTGGAGATGAAGACCGCGGTGCAGCCCGGCGTGGCGTACCTCATGACCAGCGTGCTGACCGACGTGGTCGAGCGCGGCACCGGCGCGGCCGCGCGCGCCGAAGGTCCTCCCGGCGTCCCGCTGGCGGGCAAGACCGGCACCACCAACGACGCACAGGACGTCTGGTTCGTCGGCGGAACGCCGGAGCTGTCAGCCGCCGTGTGGCTGGGCTACGACCGCCCGCGCTCGCTCGGGCCGTCGGCGTCGGGCGGGCGGCTCGCCGCGCCGATTTTCGGGCGCATCCTGCGCGAATACTACCGCAAGAGGCCCGCGCCGGCGCCGTGGGAGCGGCCCGCCGACCTCGAGGAGCGCGACATCGACGTCGCCTCGGGCGGGCTGGCCATCGCGGGATGTCCCCCGGAGCGCGTCGCGCGCGAGCTGTTCCTCCCCGGCACGGCCCCTCCAGACTGCACCGAGCACCACGGCGGCGTGATCGGCTTCTTCGACCGCGTGAGTCGGTGGATGTCGTCCCATTAGCGACGAAGGGATCACCGCGGAGACGCGGAGAGCGCGGAGGATTTCGATTTCTTGCTTCGAAAAACCTCCGCGACCTCCGCGTCTCCGCGGTGTTCTTTCTGATCGACTGACTGACGCAATAAAGCGAAACACGCGCGGGCTTGACCGCGGCACTGCCGGGGACTAGTTGCAACTCGCAAATGTTGCAATCGCAAGAGTATGTAGGTCTTCTGATCGCGGCGGCGCGCCGGTCGCTGCGGCATGCCGTGCAGAAGCGCGTCGCGCCCCTTCGTCTCAACCCGCCCCAGTTCTGGGTGCTGCTCGCAGTCGCGGAAAATTCCGGGGCGTCGCTCGGGGAGATCGCCCGTCGGCAGCGCATCGATCCGCCGGCCGCCTCGCGCATCGTCGCCGCCCTGGTGCGCCGGGGCCTGGTCCAGCTGCAGCTCGATCCGGAGGACCGCCGGCGCTCGCGCCTGCGGCTCACCCGCAGCGGGTCGGAGCTGGTGCGGAGGTTGCGGCCCATCGCCGCGGGCGTCCGCGCCCGCGTGGTGTCCGGCATGAACTCCGGCGAGCAGGCCGCCCTGCGCGCCTCTCTCCGGAAGGTGATCGACAACCTTGAAGCGCGGCCGGCCCGGAGCGGGCGATGACCGCCGTCCTGCTCCTCCTGATCGCGCAGGCGGCGTCCGTCCACGTGCTCACCCTGGAGGAGGCCGAGCGCGTCGCCCAGGAGCGCCAGCCCCAGCTGCGCGTCGCGCGCGCCGGGACCCAGGCCGCCGAGGGGCGCGCGGACCAGGCGCGCTCGGGCCTGTTGCCGCAGCTCTCCGCCACCGCGCGCTATCAGCGCAGCACGGCCAACTTGATCCCGAACCCCGGAGTCACCGGACGCAGCGCGGGCACCAGCCTCGACAACTTCAACTTCTTCAACAACAGCGTGAGCCTCTCCCAGCTGGTGTGGGACTTCGGGCAGACCAGCGGCCGTTGGCGGGCATCGCAGGCCACCGCGCAGGCGACGGCTGATCAGGAACGTCTCACGGGGCAGCAGGTGATCCTGCAGGTCCGCTCCGCGTTCTTCGCCGCGCGGGCCAACAAGGCCCTGCTCGCGGTGGCCCGCGAAAACCTCACCAACCAGCGCCGTCACCTCGACCAGATCCAGGGATTCGTGCAAGCCGGGACGCGTCCCCAGATCGATCTGTCCCAGGCGCGCGCGGATACCGCCAACGCCGAGGTGACGGAGATCAACGCGGACAATGCGTACGTCACTTCCAAGGTGGTGCTCAACCAGG
>DATFTN010000187.1:0-2047 GCA_035261845.1 Myxococcales bacterium
TACCGTCGCGCCGACGAGGATCGGGCATCCCTGCAGCGCGCGCTGGGCCTCCTTTCGGACCTGCTCCGGCGGCAGCCCGAAGCGGCGAGCCGGCCCGGCACCTCGCCCAAGGCACGCGCCGTGTTGCGGCTGTTCGATCAAGCCCCGTTCGCGGCGTTGCTCTGCGACAGCGATCGCAAGGTGACGGCCTGGAACGCCGCCGCCGAGCGGTTGTTCGGCATCCCGGCCTCGGAGGCGATCGGCCGGGAGATGTCGATGGTCGTCTTCCCGGATACCGACGCGGACCGCGCCGAGGCGCGCACCGAGCTGCGCGAGCTGCTCGAAAGCCCGGAGACCCTGCAATCCTTGCGGATGACGCCGGCGCGGTCGGGCGCTCCCCGCATGTGCGAATGGACGGTGGTGCCGCTCCACGATCGCAAGGGGCGCGGGGTCGGCAACGCCGCGCTGGTGCAGGAAGCCGATCCCTTGCGCGACCGTTACGCATTGGCCTGGCAAGCATCCGGCGACGGCATCTGGGATTGGGACCTGGCCGCGGATCGCCTCTGGCTGTCCGACTCGTGGCGGGCAATCCTCGGCGCCGCCTCCGATGGCGAGGCGCCCGCGGAGTGGCTCGACCGGGTCCATCCGGCGGATCGGGAGGCGCTCGACGCCGCAATCCACGCGCACCTGGAGGGCGAATCTCCCCGCTTCGAGAGCGAGCACCGCCTGCGCCACCAGGACGGGAGCTGGCGCCGGGTGCTGGCGCGAGGCCAGGCCACCCGCGACGCCACGGGCAAGGCGATGCGCTTCTCCGGCTCGATGATGGACGTGACCGATCCGAAGGCGGGAGCTGGCCGCGCGCTGCACGACCCGCTGACGCAGCTGCCCAACCGCGCGCACTTCCTCGACCTGGTCGGGCGATCGCTGGCGCATGGCCGCCGCCGCGAGGGGTACCGGTCGGCCGTGATGCTGGTCGACCTGGACCGCTTCAAGTCCGTCAACGACGGCCTGGGGCACGCCGCCGGCGACGAGCTGCTGGTGAAGCTGGGAGAGCGGCTGCAGACCTGCTTGCGCGAAGGCGACGTGCTGGCGCGGCCGGGTGGGGACGAGTTCACCATCCTGCTCGACGACGTCAAGCAGGCCGGGGAGACCGAGCTGGTCGCGGAGCGGATCCAGCAGGCAATTGCGCAGCCGTTCGAAGTCTCAGGGCAGCAGGTCTCCGCGACCGCCAGCATCGGCATCGCCCTGAGCGGCCCCGGGTATGCGAAGGCCGAGGAGCTGCTCCAGGACGCCGACGCCGCCCTGTACCGGGCCAAGGCGCAGGGTGGAGGGCGCTCGGCGGCCTTCGACGCCGGGCTGCGCGAACGGGCACCCCAGATGGTCGAGCTGGAGGCCGATCTGCGCCGAGCGCTGGAGCGCGACGAGTTCCGCGTCCACTACCTGCCGATCATCGACGTCGTCACCGGGCGCATCCAGGGGTTGGAGGCGCTGATCCGCTGGGCGCATCCCAAGCTCGGCCTGGTCTCCCCGGACCAGTTCATGCCGCTCGCCGAGGAGACCGGGCTCATCGTGCCCATCGGGCATTGGCTGATTGCGCGGGCCGGCAAGGAATTTCGGAGTTGCCGTGGCGGCGGGAAGTCGGGGCCGCTGACCCTGAACGTCAACCTGTCGGCGCGCCAGCTGCAACACCCCGGGCTGCTCGATCAGATCGACGGCGTCCTGGCCGAGCACGGCGTCGATCCGCAGGACCTGGCGGTCGAGCTGACCGAGAGCACGTTACAGCAGGGTGACGGAGCGGCGGCGCGCCTCGCCGAGCTGCGCGATCGCGGCGTGCGCCTGTACATGGACGATTTCGGGACCGGCTCCAGCTCCTTGAGCTCGCTGTTCCGCTTCCAGCTCGACTCGCTCAAGATCGATCGGTCCCTGTTCACCGGCGGCTCGCCGCGCGGCCAGGCTCCCGAGCTGGTTCGGACCATCGTCGCGGCGGCGCGCGAGACGGGCACGCACGTCGTCGCCGAAGGCGTGGAGACCGCCGACCAGTTCGGCTTCCTGCGGGAGGTCGGCTGCG
>DATFTN010000188.1:0-17517 GCA_035261845.1 Myxococcales bacterium
GATGGTCTTCTCGCCTGGTCGGCCTTGCGCGCACCGGATCTAGGGCGAGGGCAAGCGGTTCCGCCGGCGCTGGAGCGGGCCGCTCCGGGAGCTTCCGGATCGTAGGCGCGACCGCGGGCTGCGGCGCCAGACGCGCGACCAGCTCCTCGATCTCGCGCTTCGTCTTGCCTGCCGCCTGGGCGAGCATCTCGCAGTGATTCTCGGCTGTCAGGTGCGGCGCGAGCAGGCGCAGTCCGGTCAGGTGGACTTGCCCGGACCGCGTTGCCTCGATCATGGCCGGCAATCGCCTCGCTGCGCGTGCCACCATGATCCGGCTGTAAGCGGCGTCCTCGGAGAACCGGAGCTCGCCAACGCAGTACGCGAACATGGAGGGAAATGCGCATTCGAGGTAGAGCTTCCGCTCGTCGATCTCGCCCAGGTGCACGAGGAGGTCTGCCTCCGTGCAACAGGAGTGGTCGGCCAGCTCGCGCGTCCGCGCGAGGAGATCCGGATCGCTGAGCAATGCTACGGTTTCGAGTGAGTTGATCATGCACGTTTGGTAGCACGGCCGTTTTGCCACTCTCTGCGCCGGCCGCTGGTGCACGCGGGGTGGCGAAGGGACACGCCAGAGTGGAACTCGATCCTCCGTGCAGGGAAACGCGTCCTTCGCGCTCAGGGCTCAGGATTGTGCGATGGTCGGAGGGGCCGATCCGAACGGCCTGCTGAACTCGTCAACTAGAAAAGGCAGGCATCGGTCAAATGACCGATGATGCGCCTCGCGCCGAAGTTGCTTGGGGGAGTGGTCGAAACCTCGGCGACTCGCTGCCCGCGCTGGATGGCGCGATGAAGCGTCGCCCGTGCCGGGGCCACGTGCGTCAACCTGTTCCAGGACGGGCCGCAGCGCGTCAATCCGGGTGGCCCAGAGCCCGTGCTGCCGACCGGGCTCCCATGCGAGAGCTGCACTCTTCGCCTGACTGGGCTTGACGCTCCCCCGGAAAGCAAAACGGAGATCCACGCCACTCATGCTCGGACGCGGAATTCACGATCGCGACTCGGCCTCGCCCCAGGCGCACGAGGCAAGAAGTGACGAATCATGAGAACTCGCTCCCCCGTCGACCCCAACAGATCAAGGGCAGCGAGACGCAGCGTTGTCGGATGCCCGGGGCGGCGCGCCGTCCGGGAACAGCGTCACGATCACTTCGGCGGCGCCTGGCGCGGGAGCGAGGGCGAGCTGCCGCCCGGCGGAGGCGGGGACTACCAGCGGGCGCTGTCCTTCTCGCGGAAGCCGCGTTCCGTCGGCGAGGCGCATCGGCGCGCCGCTGCGCTGTTCGAGCAGGACGGCAGCGCCCCTCCCGCCGAACGACCGGGACTCGAATGACAGCCCGGCGGCGCTTGCGCTGACCAGAAGACGCGCGGAGGAGACGACCTCTGCGCCCACGCGGAACGACGCGCGCCGGCCCGCCAGGGCGGGCAAGGCCGCGACCAAGGCAACGGCGAGCGCGGCGGTGCGCATGTAGGACAACGTGCGCTTTTCGCGGCCGGCTTGCAAGCCGGGGAGCTCACGCGCGGAGGAACGCGCCCACCTCGGGCACCAGCCGCTCGCGCAGCGCCACGTCCATCCGCAGCCTCTCCCGGGTCTGCGCGATGGCCTGCCTGGCGCCCTCGATGGGGTGGGCGGCGAGGAACGCCTCGACTTCCTGGAGGTGGCGCCGCTCCGTCAGCGCGCCGAGCGCCTCCACCAGCCGCCGCAGGAGCATGGGCGAGTCCGCCTTCTTCCGGACGTCCGCCCACCTCTCCTGGATCAGCGACCAGGCCAGCTCGCGGGCGGCCCTGTTCCCCAACAGCGTGCCCATGTAGGAGGGGAAGTCCTGCATGCGCACGGCGTCGGAGAGCGAGAGCTGGACCGCCTCGGGGACCAGCTCGGGATGTTCCACCATGGCGAGGGCGTGGAGGAAGCGGCGCTTGGCGGCCGGGTCCAGCTCCTCCTCGGCCCGCCGGCGCAGCTCGGCGAACCGGGCAGGGTCCGCGGTGCGCGCCGCGGCGGCGACCACCACGTCGAGCAGGTTGGGGTCCACGGGCTGCGCTTGGGGTGCGACCAGGCCGCGGAACCGCTCCTGCGCTGTCTCGACCGACTGGGGGTCCCGCGCGACCAGCGCGAGCGCCCGCAGGACGGCCGCGCGGCGCAGGCGGCGATCGTCGTCCTCGCCGTCGCGCGGATCCCAGCCGAGCTCGCTTCCCGCCGGGGCGAAGAGGCGGCGGATCCACGAGTGCAGCGCGGGACGGTCCGCGTCGGAGACGCCGCGGTACTCGATGAAGGAGAGGCGCGAGACCACCTCGTCGAGCACGGAGTGGTCCGTCTCCTGACGGGAGACTCCCTCGAGGAGCCGGAGGAACCCGTCGACCTGCGCGTCGCCGGCGCGGACGAGCGCCCACCGGTCGGAGACGAGATTCAAGCGCTCCTCGCCGGAGAGATGCGGGAGCCCCTGGATCAGGGCGCGAAGCAGGCGCGGCTCATAAGAGACCCGATAGAAACCTCGCGCACCTGCGTTGGCGAGCACCCACGCCGGCTGCTTCGCAGGCAGCGAGACCTCGGCCGTTTCCGCCCGCAAGAGCTCTCGATGTTCGTGGAGCCCCTTCTCGTCCCGGAAGCGGAAGACGATCGGAACCGGCCAGCGGGTCGGCGGCCCCTCCTCGCGCGCTTCCGGATCGGCGAAGAACCGGCGCTGCCGCAGGACGAGCTTTCCGTCGCGCTCCCCCACCCACAGGAGGGGGTACCCCACCTGGCGGATCCAGGCGTTCGCGAGCTCCAGGATCGGCTGCTCGGACGACTCGGCCAGGGCGCCCCACAGGTCGTCGGCGGTGGCGTTCGCCTCGCGGTGCTTCCGCATGTACGAGCGGATGCCGTCGCGGAAGCGCTCCTCGCCCAGGTAGCTCTCGATCATCCGCAGGATGGCGCCGCCCTTCTCGTAGGTGATGGCGTCGAACGACTCGCCCGCTTCCTGCGCGTTCTTCACCTCGGCGCGGATGGCGTGGGAGCTCTTCAGCGAATCGAGATGGAGCGCGGCGCCCTTGCCGACCTCGAAGTCCATCCACACGCGCCAGCGCGGCCGCCAGACGTCCACGATCTTGTAGGCCATCCAGGTGGCGAACGCCTCGTTGAGCCACAGGTCGTCCCACCAGGCCATGGTGACCAGGTTGCCGAACCACTGGTGGGCGAGCTCGTGCGTGATCACCTCGGCGACGCGCTTCTGCACGTTGAGCGGCGCCGTCTTGGGATCGAGCAGCAAGGCCACCTCGCGGAAGGTGATGGCGCCGGCGTTCTCCATCGCCCCCGCCTCGAAGTCGGGAACGGCGACCTGGTCCAGCTTGCCGTACGCATAGGGCTGGCCGAAGTAGTCCTCGAGAAGCGGCAGCACCGCCGACGCGCACTCCTGCGCGAACCCGGTGAGGTGCCGTTTGGGCGGCACGCACCAGGTGCGGACGGGAACGCCGCGGACCATCGCCGGGTCGCTGGCCGAAAGGTCGCCGACCACCAGGGCGATGAGATAGCTGGAGAGCGGCGGAGTCTCCGTGAACGCGATCGTGCGCCGCCCGTCCTCGCCGGGGTCGTCCTTGGCGACGCGGCCGTTGGAGATGGCGGCCGCACCGCGGGGGATCTGGAGGAGCTGCAGGCTCCACCGGGCCTTGAAGGCGGGCTCGTCGAAGCAAGGGAACACCCGGCGCGCGTCGGCGGCCTCGAACTGCGTCACGGCGACGGGGCCGGCGCGGTAGAGCCCGCGGAGCCCGGGAGAGAACTTGGCGCGCCAGGCGAGGTCGACCACCGCCTGACCGGCGGGCACTTCCTCGTCGAAGTGCAGGGTGACGGTCTCGCTCTCGGCGTCCGGCTCGATCCGCCCGGCGCGCACCGACTTGCCTCCTGCGCGCACCCGGGCCTTCTCGACGTCCAACTCGAGGGCGTGGAGGGTGAGCTCGCGCCTCGGTTTCGTCAGGCGCATCTCCAGCTCCAGCCGTCCCTCGAACGTTCCGGCCTCGAGGTCCGGGGCGAGATGGGCGGCATAGCGGACGGGACGCGCGTCGAGCGGCAGGCGGAAATCCTTGCCCAGCCCCAAGGTGCACCTCCGGAATGGCCGCCCTTGTACCCCATCCGGGGAGGACGAGGGGAAGGTCACGGTCAGGTGACCGTAGTCGTAGCCCTGACCGTGACCGTGACCGTTGCCGTGACCCTCGACCTCGGCCTCCGCCTCGACCTAACCTGCCCCCGTGAAGCGTGTCCTGGTCGTGCAGCACGAGCCGTTCGAGGGGCCTGGCACCCTGCGCGAAGCGCTGGAGGGGTGCGAGCTGCGGGTGGTGCGGACGTTCGCGGGCGATCCCGTGCCGGGCGAGCTGGCGGAGGACGGCCTGGTCGTCCTGGGTGGCGGGATGGGTGTGTACGAGGCCGATCGGTACCCGCACCTGCGCGACGAGATGCGGCTGCTCAACGCCGCGGTGAGCGATGGGCGGCCCGTGCTGGGCATCTGCCTGGGAAGCCAGTTGCTCGCGGCGGCGCTCGGCGCCCGGGTGGCCAAGGCGGCCCGGAAGGAGATCGGCTGGTTCGAGGTGGACCTCCTGCCCGGAGCGACTGGCGACGCGTTGTTCGCGGGCGCTTCCAGGTCCTTTAGAGCCTTCCACTGGCACGGGGACGCTTTCACGCTCCCGCCGGGGGCGGTGGCGCTGGCCGCGACGGCGATGACTCCGCTGCAAGCGTTCCGCACGGGTCCGCGGGCATGGGGTGTGCAGTTCCACCTGGAGACCGACCCGCCGGTGCTCCAGGCGATGCTCGACTCCGGCGAGGAGGAGCTGCGCGAGGCGGGCGCCGCTTCAGCGACGATCCGGGCGGGCGCCAAGGCGGCGCTTCCGCCGCTCCGCGAGCTTGCCCTGCGGATCTTCGGCCGCTGGGCCGCGCTGCTCTGATCAGCCCTTCCGCGCCGGCACGGGAGCGTCGCCGAACGCCTGGTCCATCAAGAGCTGCTGCTCGTAGCGGTGCGCCCCGGCGCTGCCGGTGGCCGGGCTGGCGCTCTCCGGCCGGCTGACGCAGCTGATGCGCCGGACCGAGTACCGGGCCCGCAGGTAGTACCAGGCGCCCATGTTGAAGGGCTCCTCCTGCACCCACACCAGCTTCCCGGATTCCGGATACCGCCCGAGCAAGTCGTTCAACTCCTCCCCGTCGAGCGGGTACAGTTGCTCGACCCGCACCAGCGCCACGTCGTCGCGCTGCTTGGCCTCGCGGGCGGCGAGAAGATCGTAATAGACCTTGCCCGAGCTGAGCAGGACCCGCTTCACCTTGCGCGCGGTGACCGACTCGTCGGGGATGATGCGCTGGAACCTTCCCTCCGCGAGATCCTCGAGCGTCGAGACCGCGTGCTTGTGCCGCAGCAGGCTCTTGGGCGTCATGATCACCAGCGGCTTGCGCCAGGATCGCAGCACCTGCCGCCGCAAGACGTGGAAGTACTGCGCCGGCGTGGTGAGGTTGCAGACCTGCATGTTGTCTTCGCCGGCGAGCTGCAGGAACCTCTCCAGACGGGCCGACGAGTGCTCGGGCCCCTGCCCTTCGAAACCGTGGGGCAAGAGCAGCACGACCCCGGAGAGGCGGTTCCACTTGTCCTCGGCCGAGGAGATGAACTGGTCGATGATCACCTGCGCGCCGTTGGTGAAATCGCCGAACTGCGCCTCCCAGCAGGTGAGCCACTCCGGCGTGTCGAGCGAGAAGCCGTAGTCGAACCCCAACACGCCGGCCTCGCTCAGCGGGCTGTCGTAGATCTCGAACCGGCCTTGCCCGGCGCGCAAGTTGGCGAGCGGCGTGTAGCGGCGGCCGTTGTGCACGTCGGAGAGCACCTCGTGGCGCTGCGAGAACGTCCCGCGACGGCTGTCCTGTCCGCTGAACCGGATCGGCGTTCCGGCGTCGAGCAGCGTGGCGAACGCGAGGTGCTCTCCGGTGGTCCAGTCGAACGGCTCGTCCTCGCCGCTTGCGGCCAGCTTCTCGCGGGCCTCGAGCAGCTTGGCGATCTTCTCGTGGGGCGTGAAGCCTTCCGGCACCCGGGCGGTCGCGCGGAGCAGCTCGCGCAATTTCGGTATCGGCACCGCCGTCGGCACTTCCGGAGTGTCCTTGTCCGGCCCGCCGCGGTACTTGGACCACAGCCCGGCCATCGCGCTCTGCGTGCGCTTGGCGCCGGTCTTGCGCGTCCTCTCCAGCTCTTCCTCCAGCTGCTGGACGCGAGCGCGCATCAGCTCCTCGGCCTCCTGCGGAGTGGCGATGCCGCTCTCGGCGAGCTGCCGCGCGTAGATGGCGCGCGCGGGCGGCTTGCGCCGGACCACCTGGTACATGACCGGCTGGGTGAAGCTGGGCTCGTCGGCCTCGTTGTGCCCGTACTTCCGGTAGCAATACAGGTCGATGAGCACGTCCTGGCCGAACCTCTGCCGGTAGTCGACCGCGAGCTGCACCGCCCAGACCACCGCCTCGGGGTCCTCGCCGTTGACGTGGAACACCGGCGCGCGCAGCACGCGGGCGATGTCGGTGGAGTACGGGGTCGAGCGCGCGTCCTCCGGGTTGGTGGTGAAGCCGACCTGGTTGTTGATGACCACGTGGATGGTGCCGCCGGTGGTGTAGCCCTCGAGGTTGGCCAGGTTCAGCGTCTCGGCCACCAGACCCTGCCCGGCGAACGCCGCGTCGCCGTGGATGAGCACCGGGAGCACCTTCTTGCGCTCCGGATCGCGCGGCTCGTCCCGGTCCTGCTTGGCGCGGACCCGGCCCTCGACCACGGTGTTCACCCATTCGAGGTGGCTGGGGTTGAAGGCGAGCGAGAGGTGCAGCTCCTTGCCGCTCCTGGTCACCCGGTCCGAGGAGTACCCCAGGTGGTACTTCACGTCGCCGCGGCCCATCAGCTCCTGGACGTCCTTGTCCTCGAACTCGGCGAAAATCGCGGTCAAGTCCTTGTGGAGGATGTTGGCGAGGATGTTCAGGCGGCCGCGGTGGGCCATGCCGATCACGATCTCCTCGCCGCCCCGCTCCCCGAACTCCTCGATCAGCCAGTCCATCAAGGGGATCAGGCTCTCGGCGCCCTCCAGCGAGAAGCGCTTGGCCCCGATGTACTTCTTGTGCAGGAAGGTCTCGAGCGTCTCGGCGTCGGTGAGCCGGGCCAGGATGCGCAGCTTCTCCTCGCGGCTGAGCTGGACCTCGTTCCCGGTCGCCTCCATCCGCTCCTGCAGCCAGCGGCGGATGACCGGGTCCTCGCCGTGCATGAACTCGACGCCGATGGTGCGGCAGTAGGTGCGCTTGAGGCGCGCGACGATCTCGCGCAGCAGCAGCGTGGGCGCGCCCACGTTGAAGTCGCCGGTGGCGAACGGCTTGTCCAGGTCCTCGCTGGTCAGCCCGAAGTTCTCCGGCTCCAGCTCGGGCGGCGGCGGCTTGAGGAGCCCGAGCGGATCGATGTTGGCGAACAGGTGGCCGCGGATGCGGTAGGCGTTGATCAGCTCGGCGACCGCTTCCTGCTTCTGCTCGGCGTCCAGCCGCTGCGCCTCGGGGGCGGCGGCCGAGAGGTCGAGGAGCGCGCCAGCGAAGGCGCCCTCCGGCCGGAGCGCGGCCAGGGGCGCGGCGCCGGCTCCGTTCCCGTGCCCGTTGCCGGTCCTGGCCGGCGGCGGAACGGAGAGCGCGCTGCCCTGCACTGGAGCGGGCGGCGGCAGGCCGGCCAGCCGCGCGAAGTACTGCTGCCAGTCCGGATCCACCGCGGTGGGGTTGTCCCGCCACCGTTCGTACTGGTCCTCGACGAACACCTGGTTGACGCCGAAATCCCGATCGAAATCCATCGCGTTCCGCCCTCGGCCCGCGCGAGGCGGCCCAAGTGCTTCAGGCCTCGCGGGGAGAGGGGCGAAAAATAACGGAACGCGGGCCCTGGGGCCACTGCTACTTGCCCCGGGAGGCGGCGTTACTGGACCACGTAGGCGACGGTCGCCGTGTACGTGGCGCGCAGGAAGGAGCCAGAGAGCCCGCCGGCGGCATCGACTTCGTTCTTGCTGTCCGTGCCGTTCACCACGTTCATCCGGAAGTCACCAGAGGGGAACGAATCCACCGCGGCGGTGTAGCGTCCGGAGCCCGCCGGTCCCTCCGTCAGGCTCGCCGACCCGCCTGGAGCGAGTCGTTCGACACGGTCACCGTCGCGCCCGACACGTTCGCGTTCGTGCCGTCCTTGACGTTCACCGTGAAAGTCGTCAGCGGCGCATGTGCGCCAGCGTGCTGGGTTGTGCGCGGGGGCTCCGGAGGGTACTTGTCGTCCGGGGCTGTGGCGGAACCGGTAGACGCGGCGGACTTAAAATCCTCTGTCCGGAAGGACGTCCGGGTTCGAGTCCCGGCGGCCCCATGTCTCGTCTCCGCGGGCCGTCCGTCAGGGCGCTTGCGATTCGCGATCCGGCGGCTCGAGCAGGAACACGCGCGGGGGGCTGCCGTCGCCCAGCTCCGCGAGATGGGCATACGGGGTGGCGAGCTGTTGCTGCAGGTCAGGCGCGAAGACCGACGCCTCGTCCGCGCGCGGGCACCACCACGAGAGCGTGTGGCGGGGCAGGGTCCCCACTCCTCCGCAGTCCTCGCAGCGGACCTGGTACGGCGGCCTGGTGGCGAGGCGGATTCCCATGGAGCTGCAATGCTCCACAGGACCGGCGGGGCGGTCCAGTCCCGAGGCACCTACACGGGGCTAGTTCCGCTGCTTTCGCGGACATCGCTCGGTTTGAGCGACTCCCGCGCCGCGGCGCGGCGGCGGAGGCGCCGCTTGCGCAGGAACCACCACAAAACCGCACCGGCGAGAACGGCGGCCCCCACCAACCAGTGCACCCGGTGCAGGAGCCGCCGGATGTCGTCGAGATGCTCGCCGAACAGGTAGCCGAGCGTCACCACCGCAGGCACCGTGATGGCCGCGCTGAGCATGTCGGCCAGCAGGAACTTCCCGAACCCCACGCCCGAAGCGCCCGAGAGGAAGAAGATCGGGGCGCGCAAGCCCGGAGTGTGCCTGCCCACCACCACGGTCCAGAACCCGTGGCGGGCGAAGTGGCTGTGCAGCTTTTCCGCCCGCTCGGGCGAGATGACCTTGCGGACGAGCCGGTGCTCGTACCCCCTGGGACCGAGCTTCTTGCCCCAGTGGTAGATGAGCGCGTCCCCGAAGACCACGCCGAAATAGCCGGCGAGCAGCGTCGGCGTGTACTGCGTCACGCCCTGCGAAGCGAGCGCGCCGGCGATGAGCAGGACCAGGTCCTCGCTGATCGGCACGCCCAGCCCGGCCGCCGAGAGCAGCACCAGGATCGCCGGGTACGTGTACTGCACCAAGAGCTTTACGAGCGTGTGCTCCACTCAGAGGGCCCCTTCTCCGCTTTGCATCCCATAACGCCCGCGCCGTGAAAAGCGCAGCGCCGCCCGCTGTGTTATGACGCCCGACCGCCCGCATCCGAAGGAAACGTTGCCATGCTCGACGCAGTCACCAAGGGATTCCGCGCCGCCAAGCACAAGCTGACCGGCAAGGCGGAGCTGAACGAGGCGAACATCGACGACGCCTTGCGCGACATCCGCGTCGCGCTGCTGGAGGCGGACGTCGAGTTCAACGTGGCCAAGCGTTTCCTCGCCCGGGTCAAGGAGAAGGCGCTGGGCGAGGTGGTGGCCACCAGCGCCTCCGACAAGAAGGGGCGCAAGGTCCAGGTCTCGCCAGGCGACCACTTCATCAAGATCTGCCACGACGAGCTGGAGAATCTGATGGGGCCGGTCGACACCTCGCTCCAGCTCGGGGGGAAAGGGGAGCGGCCGGCGGGCGTGATGCTGGTCGGGCTGCAGGGCTCGGGCAAGACGACCACCGTGGCGAAGCTGGCCAACCTGCTGCTCAAGCAGGGGAAGAAGCCGCTGATGGTGGCGGCGGACATCTACCGGCCCGCGGCGGTCGAGCAGCTCAAGCAGCTGGGCGAGCGGCTCGACATCCCCGTCTTCCACGAGGAGAACGTCAAGCCGCCCGACATGGCCCAGCACGCGCTCGCCTTCGCCGGGCAGAAGAACCGCGACGTGGTCCTCTACGACACCGCCGGCCGGCTCGCCATCGACGAGGAGATGATGGGCGAGCTGGAGCAGATCAAGTCGCGCGTCCTGCCGGAGAACATCCTCTTGGTCGCGGACGCGATGATCGGCCAGGACGCGGTGAAGACCGCCGGCGAGTTCGACCGCCGCCTCTCCCTCTCCGGGTTCGTGCTCACCAAGCTCGACGGCGACGCGCGCGGCGGCGCGGCGCTCTCCATCAAGGAGGTCACCGGCAAGCCGGTCAAGTTCGTCGGCATGGGCGAGGCCCTCGACAAGCTCGAGGAGTTCCGGCCCGAGGGGCTGGCCAGCCGCATCCTCGGGTTCGGCGACATCGTCGGCCTGATGAAGGACTTCGAGGGGGTGGTCGACGAGCAGAAGGCCGAGGAGGACGCGGAGAAGATCCTCACCGGCAACTTCGACCTCCACGACTTCGTCGAGCAGATCAAGCTAGTCAAGAAGATGGGGTCGGTGAACGACCTCCTGGAGAAGTTCCCCCTCTTCGGCGAGCTGCCCGAGGGCATCAGCTTCGACGACAAGGAGCTGGTGCGGGTCGAGGCGATGATCGGGTCGATGACCAAGGCGGAGCGCAAGAACCCGCAGATCATCGGCGAGGAGCGCATCGACCGCATCGCCAAAGGGTCGGGCCAGGGCAAGCAGCAAGTGCGCGGCCTGCTCGACCGCTTCTTCGCCATGCAGAAGGTGATGCGCCAGATCGGGGGCGGCCCCGGGGGACCCGGGATGGGGCTGCTCTCGCGGCTGCCCGGATTCCGCCAGCTGGCGCAGCTCAAGCAGCTCAAGGGAATGGATCCGCAAGAAGTGGCGTCGCTCTTCGGCCTCCCCAAGGAGATGACGCAGGCGATGCCCGCGCCGGGAGGCAAGGGCTCCCACTCGGCGGCGCTGGCCCGGCAGCGGCTGATGGGGTTCAACCAGAACCCGCCCCGGCAGATGTCCGACGAGGAGCGCAAGAAGCTGCGCGAGAAGCGCAAGCAGGAGCGCCGCAACAAGAAGAAGAACCGCCGCCGTTAGGGACTAAGGCACCTCGCGCGGTTGCCGCCGTCGGTGACGCGCGAAAGCGGCAGCGCCGGCAATCACGAGCGCGAGCGCAACGGCGGGGTATCCCCACGCGATGCCCTGCCGCTCTTCTGCGAGCCGCTGGTAGGAAGCGCGGCGCGCGGCGGCGCCCTCGTGGTAGGGCAGGAGCAATGCGAGGCTGCGCTGGACGTCGGCTTGTGCCGGCTCCCGGCCTCGCGCCGACTCGAAGCGGGCTTCCCACAGGCGCAGCGCGGTGGATGCCCGGCGCAGGCCCCGCCCTTCCAGCTCGTAGAAGGCAGCCAGGGCGGCCGGGTCGGGGCGCAGGTAGTCGTCCGGATCGTCTCCCTTCGCTCCGTCGTACTCGTGCCCCATGCCGTCGCGCAGGGTGGGCGCGGTGAGCCGATAGGTCAGACGGTAGACCTCGCCGCCCTCGCGGCTGGAGGCGTCGATGGTCGCCTGCGCGATCGCGCGTCCGAAGTCCGGGCCGGGCGCGACGGCGGCCGAAAGAGCCGTGTCGTCGCTGGAAAGGGCCTCGAGCGCAGAGCGCACTTCGGGAGCACCGGCCAGCACCCGCTTGGCGAACAGGTCCTCCGAGAAGAGGTGGTGGTTGGTGATGAGGCGCACGCCGATCTGCCGGAACGAGCGGCGTTTGCCGAACAGGCCGCCCAGCGTGCGCAGGTCGCGCAGCTTCGACTGCAGCCACGCGTCGCGGAAGAAGTCGTAGATCCCGACCTGGACGGTGTGGATCTGGTTGGCCACGTCCTCGATGTGATGGAAGGCGGCGCCGGCGAAGCAGGCGGCGAGCCAGTCCCGCGAGGGCAGGCCGGAGCCCGCAGCCAGCAGGGAGAGATCGGTGTAGAGCTGCGCCATCTCGGCCCCGTAGGCGTGGGCGGTGGGAGGCACCGCGAATCGCCACGGTTCCTTCTTCAGCACCGCCGGGTCGTCGCTGAGCGGCCCGGTCACCAGTCCATAGTGGGCATGTCCCTGGCTGCTGGACCCGCTGAGGCTTCCGAAGTCGAGCGTGGCGGGGTCGTACGGGAGGGGCGAGCCGTCCGGGGCGCGAACGATGCTGTGGTCCGCGCCGCGCAGATAGCGGTGCCGGTTGCGCTGATCGTCGTCGGGCCAGCGGCTGGCCGCGGCGAGCAGGTCGCCGCGCGACATCGGCTCCGCATCGACCAGGTCGAACCCGTGCACGGTGGCCGCGGGATCGAGCATGAAGAGCTGCTTGAACTCCCAGGCGGTGAAAACCTGCTCGGACGGCCAGCGCGCGAGGAACTTCGCCCGGAGCGCCGGATCGGGAAGCTGCGCGGCAGTCCGCCAGAAGAGCCCGCGAAATGAGTCCAGGTCGGCCTGGGTGGGCGCCGGCAGCGGCTCGGACATCCACGCGGCCCGATCCGCGAACGCCCGGCGCGTGATGAGGGCGTGAATGGCCTCGTTGTAGGCGAAGGCAGGGAGGGAGATGGCGCAGAACAGGACCGCAAGGCGGCGCATCGTCCTCCAGATTACCGCAGCGAATCGAGCAGGGCGCGCAGGCGGGGAAGGCCGTCCACGCTCCGCGCGCCGTACCAGGAGAGGTCGCGCCCATTGCAGAAGGCGACCTTCGCCCCCGGCAACCGGTTCTGGAAGACTCGCGCGTCGGCTTCGCCGAAGGGATGCGGCTCGTCGGGAAGCAGCACGATCCGCGGCGCGCGCTGTGCGACCTCCTCCAGCGTGACGCGAGGATAGCGCGTGTCGCGCTCGCCCGCAGGCCGCGCCTCGGCCCCTCCGAGGTCGGCCTGCAGCGGGTAACGGCGCTCGCGATCGGCGAAGACGTTCCGCCCGCCGGCGAGGGCGAGCGCGTCGCTGATGAAGGTGTCTGCGTTGACGGTCATCAGCGGCTCCATCCAGATGGGCACGAACGCATCGAGGGGCGGCCGCGGCTCCGCCTCCAGGTCGCGGAGCGCGCGCAAGCCGCGGCGCAAGAGGTCGCGCGACTGCTCCTCCACCCCGAGGATCCGCGCCAGCCGCGCCAGGTGGGAGAGTCCCTCGGCGACGCGCCGGGGAAACGCGACGAACACCGGCAGCTGCAGCCGGGCGAGCTGCTCGACGTGGGCCCGGGAGTTCTCCTCCTGGTTGCAGAGCACCAGGTCCGGCTCCAGCGCGGCCACCGCGCGGACGTCGACGTCCTTCGTCCCTCCTACTTCGGGCAACCGCTCGACCTGTCCTTCCGGAGCGACGCAGTAGCGGGTACGGCCGACCAGGCGATCTCCCGCGCCGAGCGCGAACACGTTCAGCGTATCGCTCGGCACCAGCGAGACCACCCGGCGGGGCGGGCGGATGAAGAGCAGCTCGCGGCCGCGGTCGTCGTAGACGCGCAACGGCATCGCGCTTCCTCTATCATCGCGGGCGGCCATGCGCGCCATCGTGGTGAAGGCCCCCGGCGGGCCCGAGGTGCTGGAGCTGGGCGAGGTCGAAGATCCTCGCCCCGGCCCGGGCGACCTGCTGGTGCGGGTGCGCGCCGCCGGCGTGAATCGCGCCGACCTGCTGCAGCGCCTCGGCCGCTACCCTCCGCCCCCCGGCGAGCCAGAGACGATAGGACTGGAGATCGCCGGAGAGGTGCTGGAGCCGGCGGCGCCCTTCCAGCGCGGGGACCGGGTGATGGCCCTGCTCGGCGGCGGCGGATATGCCGAGCTGGCCCGGGTGCCGGCGGCGCAGGCCCTGCCGATTCCCGAGGGAATGTCTTTCGCTGAAGCAGCCGCGATCCCGGAGGCGTTCCTGACCTCCTGGTTGAACCTGTTCCTGCTCGACCGGCTGTCGCCCGGCGAGGTGGTGGTGGTGCACGCGGCGGCGAGCGGAGTGGGATCGGCAGCCTTGCAACTCTGTCGCGGAGTGGCGGGCACCGTGCTCGCCACCGCCTCACCGGCAAAGCACGCCGCATGCCTCGAGCTGGGCGCAACGCACGTGCTGGCCCGGCAAGACGTTCCGGCGGGACTGGCCGAGGCGGTGCGCCGGGCGGCCGGGCGCGGGGCCGACCTGATCTTCGACCTGGTCGGCGCGTCGTACCTGGAGGCCAACGTCGCCGCTCTCGCCCTGCAGGGGCGGCTCTGCTGCATCTCCACCATGGCCGGGTCGAAGGGCACCCTGGATGTGGGCGCGCTGCTCACCCGGCGGCTGACGTTGATGGGATCCACGCTGCGCAACCGCTCGGCGGCGCAGAAGGCGAAGCTGGTGGCCGACTTCGCCCGCAACGCGCTGCCGCGCTTCCGGACGGGCGAGCTGCGTCCGGTGCTCGGGCGCACCTACCCGCTCGCCCAGGCCCGCGAGGCCCACGCCGCACTGGAGCGCAATGAAGTGATTGGCAAAATCGTGCTGCTCGTCTGACCGGGACTCGCGACGCCTGCCACTCGCGGCGGCGCTCTGCGGCGCGCGCGCAGCAAGTGCGCCCAGGTGCGACGGCAGAATCGTTGTGGCTCTGAAAATTTCAACGCATTCTGGCCGGGCCCTTTCTCGCGAGGTCACCCGCCGTGCCGCGCAGCGTGCTGGTCGTCGACGACAGCCCCACCATTCGAGGCTTCGCCCGGCTGCTCTTGCGCTCGCTGGACGTGAAAGTGGTCGAGGCCGAGGACGGGTCCAAGGCCCTCGCCGCCGCCCGCGCCAGCGCGCCGGCGTTGGTGCTCGCCGACGTGAACATGCCGGTCATGGACGGGCTGGCCCTGACCCGCGAGCTGCGCAAGGACCCCGCGCTCAAGAAGGTGCCAGTGCTGCTGCTCACCGGCGAGAAGTCCGAGGATCTGCAGAAGAAAGGGCGCGAGGCCGGCGCCAACGAGCTCCTCACCAAGCCCCTGCAAGCGGCGGAGCTGCACGCCGCGGTCCGCCGCTGGCTCGGGGACGCGGCGTGAGCCTCCCGCACCTCTTGCTCGTGGACGACAGCGAATCGGTGCTGGCCTTCGAAAAGGCGGCGCTGGCGGGGCACTACCTGTTCTCCACGGCCCTGAACGGGCGCGAGGCGCTTACCAAGGTGGCGCAGCTGAAGCCGGCCGCGGTGCTGCTCGATCTCTCCATGCCCGAGATGGACGGCGACGAAGTGCTGGCGCAGATGCAGCGGGATCCGCAGCTGGCCAGCATCCCCGTCATCATCATCACCTCCGAGAAGCAGCGGGCCGAGGCGTGCCTGAGGGGCGGCGCAGTGGCGTTCCTGGCCAAGCCGATCCGGGCGCAGGACCTCCTCCCGCTGGTCGGCAAGGTGCTCGAGGACGCGCGCAGGGTGGAGCGCGCGGGGAGCCTGGCCGCGCTCTTCGTCGATGCCGGCGGGGTGGAGGTCGGCCTGCCGCTGGAGACGGTGATCTCGGTCCTGCACCAGACCAGCACCCGGCCGCTGCCTCTGGGACCCGCGTACCTGCGCGAGATGCTCGAGATGCACGGCGAGCCCGTACTGGTGCTCGACCTGCCCCGGCGGCTGGGATTCGCGCATACCGCGGCGATCACCGACCGCAAGCTGGTGGTGGTCGAGTGCGGTCCGCAGCGGCTGGCGCTCTGCGTGGACGGCGTCCGCGATCCCGAGGAGCTGCCCCGCGAGCAGGTGATGCCGCGCGACGGCGTGGCGGGCGCCGAGCACGGGCCGCTGCGCGACGCGCTGATCGCGGTGGTGCGCACCGGCCGCGGCGCGGTCCCCGTGATCGACCCCCGCGCCCTCGCCTCGCCCAAGCTCCTGCGCGAGCTGACCAAGGCCTTGCGGGCGGAGGCGGCGGCGTGAGCGCCCGCCTGCAGCTCGACGAGCGGGTGCTGGATCGGCTGGCGGAGTGCGCCGCGCGCTGGACCGGCTTCTCGCGCGACGCCATCCTGCCAGACGCCATCCGCCGCGCCGCCCGTTCGCTGGGGGGCTCGCCAGAAGACTTGATGGTGCGCTCGGCCGCCCACGATCCAGTGCTGGTGCACGCGCTCTGCCAGGCCGTATCGGTCGGGGAGACGTTCTTCTTCCGCCATCCCGACCAGTTCCGGTGGCTGGTGAGCGAATTCGTCCCGGAGCTCATCGGCGCCAAGCGCGCCGGCGTGCGGGCCTGGAGCGCGGGGTGCGCCACCGGCGAAGAGGCGTACTCGATCGCGGCTTGCCTCTTGGACGCGATGCCGCGCGAGGCCTCCGTCGAGGTGCTGGGGACCGACCTGCTCGACCGCAACGTGTCGGCGGCGCGGGAGGGCCTGTACGGCGCCTGGTCGCGCCGCCCCTCCGCGCCGCAGCTGCACGCCCTCTGGCGCGAGGAGCCGGGAGGCAAGGCGCGGATCGAGGAGCGCGTGCGCCAGGTGACGCGCTTCCAGCTGCACAACCTGCTGGAGCGCGCGCCCCAGGGTCCGTTTGATCTGATCTTCTGCCGCAACGTGCTCGTCTATTTCTCACCCGAGGCAGTGCGGGTCGTGGTGCAGCACCTGGTCGACGCGCTCGCCCCGGGCGGGGCGGTGCTCTTCGGGCCGATGGACCTGCCCGAGACCCCGCGCTCGCTGGTCCTGGCCGGGCCGCCCGAGCTGCAGATCTACCGGCGCCCGGGCACGCCCAAGCCGCGGCCGAAGGCCCGGGCGGTGAAGGAAGCGCCGCCGCCGCCGCTTCCCATCCATCCGAAGACTGCGCCCCCCGAGCCGGTCGCGCTTCACTTGCGCGCCTTGGTGCACATCGAGCGCGGCGAGAAGGCCGTGGCCCAGCGCGCGCTCACCGACTTGTGCGCCCAGGTGCCCGACTACGTCCCCGGCATCCTGGAACGCGCGCTGCTCCACGTGCGCCAGGGCGAGCGCGCCGCCGCGGCCCAGCTGATGCGCGAAGTCCTGCGCCGCACCGAACGTCTGCCCCTCGACGAGGAGCTGCCCGGCCCCGAGCCGCTCCCGGTCCGCTTCTACCGCGAGTCCGCCGCCACCTTCTTGCGCGGCGCCGGGGGAGGCGGGGCATGAAGCTGGAGCCGCGCTTTCCGGACGAGATGGGGCAGGAGGAACGAGAGCTCCTGGAGCGCAGAGCTTCGCGCCTGCGCGACAAGCCCCGCATCTCGGAGGAGGAGTCGGTCCTCTGGGCGGCCGAGTTCCCCGTCGGCGAGGACAGCTACGCGCTGCCGCTCGAGGCGCTGCGCGCCGCCGTCCCCTTGAGGATGGTCACGCCGGTGCCCCTCTCGCCCCCGCACGTGATCGGCATCCTCCGCTTCCAGGGACAGATCCTCACCGCCCTGAGCCTCTCCTCGCTCCTGGGCGGGCGCGGGTGGCGCGAGGACCCGGCCGTGCTGCTGGTGGTCGACCCCGGCGTGGGAGGGCGGCTCCTGGCGCTCGACTGCGAGCGGATCCCCAAGCCGGTCCCGCTGCCCCACGCGCTGGTGGAGGAGGCGCGGGCGCGATCGACCGGCGCGGCGGCGGAGGTGACGCTCCCCGGGCTCCACCAGGTCAACCTGCTCGACCTGCGCCGGCTGATGGACCGGCGC
>DATFTN010000189.1:0-8584 GCA_035261845.1 Myxococcales bacterium
CCCGGATACCGCCAGCCACCGTCGGGCAGCTCGGTGAGGAGCGCGGCGGGGCGGAACTCCTTGCTGCGTGCAGCGTCGGCCGACTCGCGCACCGAGACCCCGGAGCGCAGCGCGTGCAGCGAGGGAATCGCGTGCAGCTCGAGCTGGTCGCGCTCGTTGGGCCCCAGGTGGAAGCTGAAGCGCGCCTGGCCCGCGTCGAGCTGCTGCGGCGCGCGGACCGGGAAGAACACCTCCGACCGGTAGATGACGCCATCCCGTCCCTGGTAGGCGAACACCACCCGGTCGCGGCTGACCTGCGGCCGGAAGTAGGACCCGCGCTCGCGCCGGCGCGCGCCGCGGACCTCGAACTGGTCGGCGAAGTCGGCGGCGAACTCGTACTCGATCCAGTAGTCCACCTCGTGCACCAGGAAGTTGGTGAGGGTGAGCCGCTCGACGAACTGGTCGTCCATCAGCTGCTCGCGCCGCAAGTGGAGGAAGTTCACCGGGTCCGCGAAGAGCCCGCCGAACATGGTGGAGGTCACCGTCAGGTCGATCTGGGAGGTGTACTCGGAGCTGCCCTGCGTGGAGAGCACCACCGGCGGCCCGCCGGCGACGATCAGCTTGAGCTTGCTCAGGAACCGGGTGTCCTCGAAATAGGCCCCCTGGTCGCGTGCCCCGGGCGGGGAGATGTCGCCCAGCCGGCCGGTGACCGCGAACAGGTTGCCGCGCTTCAAGACCAGCTTCTCGGTGCCCGTCGACTCGGGCAGCTCGGTCAGGTCGTCGTATCCGAGGAGCTCGCCGGCGGCGATCGTGGTCAGCGTCCGCTCGGCCACGTCTACCCCGCGAACCCGGCGTCCGCGGCCGCGATCCTCTCGACCGCCGCCTGGCGGTACAGCCCGAGGTACTGGGACGTCATCCGCCCGGCGGACCAGCGCTCGCGCGCCAGCGCGCGGATGCGCGCCCGGTCGAACAGCTTGTCGGCCACGCGGGCGGCCGGGATCAGCTCGCAGGGGTCGTCCGCCGTCAGCCCGGTGACGCCGTCCTCGACCACTTCCGGCACGCTCCCGCGGCGGAGCGCGAGCACCGGCACGCCCGAGAGCTGGGCCTCGATCATCACCAGGCCGAACGGCTCGTCCCACTGGATGGGGAAGATCAGGGCCCGCGCCCGCGCCAACAGATTCGCCTTGCGCGCGCCTCCCGCCGGACCCACCTCGAGCACGCCGTGCCGGCGGATCAGCGGCAGGACCTGCTCGCGGTAGTAGTCCGCCTCGTGCGGCTCGCCGGCCATGACCAGCGGCATCCCGGCGCGCGCCGCCAGCTCGATGGCGAGGTGCGGTCCCTTCTCGCGCGAGTAGCGGCCCAGGTAGAGCAGGTAGCCCTGCTCGGGCAGGAAGGGAAAGCGCTCCACCGAGAGGCCGTGGTGCACGACCGCGGCGACGGGGGCGGCCTCCCGGTTCGCCTGGCTGCCGCTGATCGCCACCAGCTTGACCTGCGGGTTGGCGCGGTAGATGCGAGAGAGCCTCTCGCGACGGTCGTGGTGCACGGTGGCGACCGCCGGGTATGGGCACAGCCGGGACAGCTCGACCGCCGCGACGCTGTGCAAGTGCGCCACGTCGAAGCCGCGCGGATCGCGCCCGATGTCGCGCAGCGACCAGGCGGCATGGGTCGCGTCCGATGTCGCGGAGCGACCAGGCGGCGTGGGTCGCATCCACGTCCGCGTTCGGCGGCCACTGGGCGGACGGGAAGTACGACCGGACCTCGATGCCGCCCAGCCGCGAGTCGCCGGTCGCGTACACCACCACCTCCGCTCCGCGGCGGCGCAGGACCTGTGCCAGCTCGGCGACGACCAACTCGGTTCCGCCGTAGCGGGGCGGGGGGACGGGCACGAAGGGCGTGGAAACGAGCGCTACACGCACGGCGGCTTCCTTCCCGGGGCGGGAAGGAATCTGTGCATTGCGCGACTCTTTTTCTCAGGCCTGCGGGCGATAGACCCGGTAGTCGATCTCCGGGAACAGGTTGTCGCGCGACTCCACCTGGCCGAGCCAGGGCTCGTCCACCTGGTCGCCCTTGATCTGGTCGTACAGCCGCGTGAAGCGAAGCAGGTGCTCCCGGGTCCTGCGCACTGCGTAGTCGACCATGGTGCCGGTCTTGATGATGAACGCCCAATCGCTCGACTGCGCGAGCAGCAGCTCGCGCGCCGCCTGGTTGAGCGCCCTGCGCTGCACGCCGGACGCATCGTGGAAGGACCGGGCCAGCTCGATCATCCGATCCGCCGCCTTGTGCAGGTACCGGTAGATCCAATCGTTCGACTCATCGAGCCACACCCCCGCGTAGCCGCCCGCGCCCCAGCTGGACAGGGGCGGCTGGGACACCTGCTGCTCCGGGTACATGGCCAGGTAGTCGATGGGCGAGAGCATCTGCAGCACGTCCTGGTCGAAGGCCGACTTGCGGATGAGCAAGTCGATGAAGGCCGGCCCCTCGTACCACCAGTGCCCGTACAGCTCGGCGTCGTAGGGGCTGATCACGATGGGGGGCGGTCCCTCCCCGAACGCCTGGCGCAGGTACTCGACCTGCTTGGTGCGGTTGAAGAGGAAATTGCCGGCGTGCAGGTCGGCCTTGCGGAGCGCCGCCTCCGGATCGTAGGGCTGCTTCTGGTCGAGCGGCACCTTGTTGCCGGTGATCTTGTAGTACTTGATGCCGACGTTCTTCCGCGCGCCGGTGGCCTGGATGTTGGGGCGGATGTATTCCCAGTCGGCGTCGTAGCCGACGTCCCGGTAGAACTCGCGGTAGTCGGCATCGCCAGGATAGCCGTACTCGGCGCTCCACACCTGCATGGAGCTCTCGGGATCGCGGGCGAAGGCCGCCACGCCGCTGGGCGTGTAGACCGGGGCGTAGACGCCCCGCCGGGGGCGCGGCGCCGCGTTGGCGAGGGCGTGCGAATCGACGAAGAAGAAGCGGATGTTCTCCTCCGCCAGGTAGCGGTCGATGCCGGGCGCATAGCCGCACTCCGGCAGCCAGATGCCCCTCGGATCCCGCCCGAAGTGCATCCGGTAGTGCGCGGCGGCGACCCGGATCTGCGCGCGGGTCGCCTCGGGGTGCACCATCAGCGGCAAGAACCCGTGGGTCGCGCCGCAGGTGAGGATCTCCAGCGCGCCGTGATCCTGGAGCCGCTTGAAGGCGCCGACCAGGTCGCGCTTGTACCGGTCGTGGAACAGGCGCCGCAGGTGGTAGAGGCGCTCGCGGTAGTGCCGTGCCAGCGGACTGAACTGCGGATCGTTGCGCAGGCGGTGCACTTCCTTGTCGGTCAGCTCGCAGAGCGAGTCGAGCCGCTGGGCGTAACGCGAGAGGAGAAGCTCGTCGCGCAGCATGCCCACCAGCGGCGGCGTCAAGGTCAGCGTGATGCGGAAGGGGACGCCGTCGTCGACGCAGCGGTCGAACACCTCCAGGAGCGGCAAGTACGTCTCGGTGATCGCCTCGTAGAGCCAGTCCTCCTCGAGGAACTCGGGGTACTCCGGGTGGCGCACGTACGGCAGGTGCGCGTGCAAGACGATGGAGAGGACGCCGCGGGTCAAGGCTCGTCGTCCTTCTTCTTCTGCACGGTGCCGCTCCACGGCACCACGCCGCCGGTGCGGCTGGTGGTCGCGTAGCGCGGCTGCATGCGCCGCTCCCAGCCCGGAGGCGCGCCGCCGGACTTCCACGCCAGCGGCCGGCCGCCGGCGACCGGATCGCCGCGCAGCGCGGAGCCGAGCGGGAGGGTGGCGTACACTTCGTCGAGCACGTCGCTCGGCTGCGAGGGCGGCAGCTTGATCGGCCGCGCAGCGCGGAGCATCCGGGCCCCGCGCTCGCCCAGGGCCCACAGCTCGACGCGAATCTCCAGCGCACTGGGCAGCTCGCGGACGTACCAGCCGCGCGACTCGAGGTGCACCTCGATCTCGCGGACCAGGTCGTTGCCCCGGGCGTTCCACAGCTTCAGGCTGGCGCGGGCGCTGCCGAGGCCTCCGAAGGCCTGCTCGATCTGCTGCTGCGAGAGGTCCCAGTAGACGTAGACGGTCTGCGGGTCGCGGATCAGCACCACCAGCCGGCCGTCCCCGTAGGTCCAGGGCAGCTCCCCCAGCTCCTCCACGAGGCCGTGCTCCCGGGGGGGCGCCGCCGCCGCCGGGCTGTGCGTGCGGACGTCCGACTCGGGGACGATGCCGGGCGGCGCGAGCGGCACGCCCGGATGCGCCGGCGCCTCGTGGTGGAGGTTTCCGTCCTGAGGAGCGGGAGCAGGGGAGCCATGCTCGATCTCCCTCGCCTCCTCCGCCCGCTCTTCACCCCCGAGTGTCTCCTGCGGCTCGTCCTCGAGGGCGGCCCGGGGCGACGGATCCACGCCGTTGCGCGCGGATCCCTGGTCACGGCCCTTCGCAGCGGTCCGCCGGCGAGATGGTGGAGTCTTTTCGGACATCGGCGAGCCGGTCTCTACCGGGACCCCAGCAGGGGATCAAGCCGTTCGTGGCAGGGCCTGAATAGTTAGGCTCGGGTGCTGCGGACCGCAACTCTACGGGTCAGTACTTTTGCGGACCTGCGGCGGACTGTCACTTGCGCGACAGCGACTCGGCCGTCTGCCGGGCATAGGATTTCAGGTTGGGTTGCGCGTCGGGTGCGCTGCTGTCGGCAAATGCGCGATACAACTCGATCGCCTTGGGAGTCTGCCCCAGCTGCCGGTACGCCTCCGCCAGGCCGAAGAGCGGGGCGGCGAGCGACGGATCGGCCGCGCGCGCAGCCGCGTAGTCCTGGGCGGCCTCCTGGAACCGGCCCAGGCTGATCCGTGCCGAGCCGCGAGCGATCAGCGCGTTCGCGTAAGCGGGCCGCTGCGCGATCGCCTGGTCCAGCTCGGCCACGGCGGCGTCGTACTTGCGGTCGTGGATGAGGGCCACGCCGGCGGAGTAGTGGCGCCTCGCGGACGCCTCGTCTCCCTGCGGGGCCGCTGGCACCGAGGCGACCGGGGCCGGCGGCGGAGCGGGCATCTGCTCGGCGGCCGGCGCGGGGGACGGGGCCACGGTGACGACCGTGGTCCCTTGGGGCTGGGGCTTGCGCAGCTCGCGCCGGGCGAACGCCGCTCCGAGCCCCTCTTGCGCCTCGGCATTCCCCGGGTCCAGGGCGACGGCCCGGTTCCACTGCTCGATGGCCTCCGGGTCGTGCCCCATCTTCGCGTAGACCTGCCCTGCCTTCACCCGCGCCGGCACGTTCTTCGGATCGGCCATGATCGCGTCCTGGTACGCGTACAGGGCCATCCGGAAATCCTTCGCCGCCAGCGCGCTGTCCCCTTCGGCGATCTTCGCCGCGACATCCACCGGCGCCGCCACGGCGATCCTCCCCGCTGCCGGGGCTGCCTCGTTTGCACCGTGCACGATCGTGCGCGCCCCCCCCGCCTCCCCCGTCGGTGTCGGTGTCGCTGTCGGTGTCGTTGTCGGTGTCGCAGTCGCCGCCGCTGTCGCTGTCGCTGTCGCCCCCAAAGCCGCGGCAGCTTGCTCCTCCAGCTCCGCCTGCGGCTGCAGCTCCGCGATCCGCTCATTCGCCCGCTGCACCCACTTCTGCTCGCTGGGGCGCTTCTCCTTCTCCAGGTATTGCTTGTACGCGTCGATCGCGCGGCGCGCCTGGCCCGACTGCCGCAGGCACTCGGCGAGCCCGTAGTACGCGTCCGGATCGTCGGGAGAGAGCGCGGCATACCGGCGATAGGACTCGGCCGCGTCCGGGTACTTCTGCGCGGTCCGCTGGGCGAAGGCGAGGTTGTACCAGGCCGACGCGTCCTTCGGCGCCAGGCGCACCGCGGTCCGGAAGTGCCCGATCGCGTCGGGCACCTGCCCGCGGCGGAAGAGGATCTTCCCGATCTCGTGGTGCGATACCTGCTCGTTGGGGTCCGCCTCCACCGCGAGACCGAAGTCCTCCAGCGCCTCGTCCTCTCGCCCGGCGGCGATGGCGGCCAGACCGCGCTCCCTCATCTGCGCGGCCCGGCTCTTCTTCGCCGCCCCGGTGCTCTTCGTCGCCGCCGCGGCCGGCGTCCCGACGGCGAGCCCCAGTGCGCACAAAGTAAGTGCGAGTCGCATACCAATCCGCATGTTTCGACGATACAGCCGCCGCCGCGAACGCTCTATTTTTTGGGCGACGGAGCGGACGCTATCGCGGGACATCGCTTCTCGTCTGACGCATCGCGTCCCGTCCCCGAAACCTCATGATTGCTCACTTCTCGCCCCCCGGATTTCGACCAGCGTGGTTCGCGAACCCCACGTCGTAGCGAGAGCGCCGGGCGGTCTCCGTTGCTTTTCAGAGGCGGCAACTCGGCGCTAACGCAGGCCTGGGCATCCCGGCGCCGAAGATGTTCGGTGCTCGAGCAGGTCCAATTGTCCGGTGGTCCCGACTGACGCGCCGCGTCCCGTCCTGGAACAACTCGAGACTCGTACCGATCGTGCTCGCTCCATGAACGCGCGCCCGTAGATCTTCTCTGCTCCGTGCTGGTTGTGCGGGCGGCAGCGGAGCGTGATGCGGTCCACATCGTGCACACGCGTGAGAGCAAATCCATCGAGGTGATCGAACTCCAGGTTGCAAGTCGCCCCGCACCGGCGCCCGCGCTCATCTTCGAACGTGCAGCGCCCGCGATCGCGCTCGTAAACCTCACGCTTGATCGCATCCGGGATGTGGCGGCATGACGCCTCCTTGTGCATAGCCGCGGTCGACGCCTGGCGAGATTTCCGGCCGACCGCGAACCGCTTCTTCTTGACGTCTGCGATCAGCAAGTCGAGAGCCCTGTCGACGATGCAGGCCAGGTCTCCATCCGGAATACGGTGCCGGAGCAGGTCCTGCGCCACTCGCAGCTTGTCGTGAAGCTCCTTATTCGCGGTGAACTCTACCCGGTACGTCTTCTCGGCAAGCGGCGCGATCGCGCGCCGGTGCTCTTCGCGCGGCGTCAAAATTGGGAGCCGCGGAAGTCACGTTGCCGTCTTCCTGACGTGCCAACCGGACTCCCGTTGCCGGTTCCCTCTCTCTCCTGGACCCCGTCCCCTGGAAAGCAACAGAGACCCAGCGTCGATTTGTCCTGGTCGCGGCGATCGCTACTTCAGCTCGAAGACGAGCTCCTCCACGTCGCCGTCCATTTGCGAGCCGCAAAGGAGGAATCCGCGCTTCTCGAGCACGCGGATCGACGCGACATTGTGACGAGCGACCCGCGCGCGCAGCGGGCGTGTGCGGTCGTGCTCCAAGAAAGTGGTGAGCGCCTGCGTCGCGATCCCGCGGCCCCACCAGTCGCGGCCGATCCAGTAGGCAAGGAGACGCTCCCCGGATCGCGTGAAGCTCCCCACGTAGCCCACGACGGCGCCATCTCGAAGGATCGTCCTGGTGATGACGGTCTCGTCGCGGCGGATGCGTGTCCAGTGGGCTGTGAACGCTTCAGGATCGCGGATGGGAAACGCAGCCATCCGGCTCGCTTCGGGGTCGCTCTGGTGCTCGAAGAAGAGCGGGAGGTCCTGGTCGACGACCCCGCGCAACAGGATTCCCGTCTCCACGCGTACCCGGGCTCAGTCGAACCGGCGGTCGATGATGGTGGAAATCCCCATCCCGTAGCCGATGCAGAGGGTGATCAGGGCCCGGCGCTGTCCGGTGCGCTCCAACTCGTGCAGGGCGGTGGCGAGGAGCATGGCGCCGGTGGCGCCCAGCGGGTGCCCCAGCGCGATGGCGCCGCCGTTCACGTTCACCTTCTCCAGCGGAATGCCCAGCTCCTCTGCGACCACCAGCGGCACCGGCGCGAAGGCCTCGTTGATCTCGAACAGGTCGATGTCGCTCACCTTCAGGTCCGCCTGCGCCAGGGCCTTGCGAGTCGACGGAATGGGGCCGGTCAGCATCAGCACCGGATCGGAGCCCGCCACCGCCATGGAGACGATGCGGGCCCGCGGCTTGAGCCCCAGGCTGCGCGCCCGGCCCTTCGAGGCGATGACCACCGCAGCCGCGCCGTCCACGATGCCGGAGCTGTTGCCCGCGTGGAGCAGGCCGCCTTCCTTGAAGGACGGCTGGAGCTTGGCCAGTCCCTCCACCGTGGTGCCCGGCCGAGCGTGCTCGTCGCGGTCGAAGCTGCGGCCGCCCGAGAGCTTGAGGGGCACGATCTCCTTGGCGAAGAGGCCCTTCTCGATCGCGTCCACCGCCTTGCGCTGCGACTGCACGGCGAACTCGTCCAGCTTCTCGCGCGAGTAGCCCCACTTCGCGGCGATCATCTCGGCGGACAGGCCCTGCGGCACCAGGCCGGGCCAGTGCTGCTCGAGACCGGGCGAAACCGGTCCCTCGCCGCCCACCGCGTCGGAGCCCATCGGCACCCGGGTCATGTGCTCCACCCCGCCCGCCACCACCAGCTGCGAGGCGCCCGAGAGCACTGCCTGGGCCCCGAAGTTCACCGCCTGCAACCCCGAGCCGCAGAAGCGATTGACCGTCGTGCCGGGCACCTCGACCGGCAGCCCCGCCGCCAATACCGCGCCGCGCGCGATGTTCAGGCCCTGCTCCCCGACCTGGGTGACGCACCCCATGATGACGTCGTCCACGTCGTGGGGGTTCAAGCCCGCGTGGAGCAGCGACGCCGTGAGCG
>DATFTN010000190.1:0-14602 GCA_035261845.1 Myxococcales bacterium
TGGTGACCGCCTCCAGGACGATGCTCATGCGGGGCGCGACCTCCATTCAACGTACTTCTTGGTGACCAGGGTGAACAGGGCGAGGAAGGCCAGCAGCGAGGCGACTGCGAACGCGCCCACCGCGTCGTACTGATCGTAGAGGATCTGCGCATGCAGGGGCAGCGTGATCGTCTCGCCTCGCACGTGCCCGGAGACGACCGACACCGCCCCGAACTCGCCCATCGCCCGCGCGTTGCACAGCGCGATCCCGTAGAGCAGCCCCCAGCGGATCTTCGGCAGCGTGACGCGCGCGAGGATCTGCCAGCCGCCCGCTCCCAGGGTCAGCGCGGCCGCCTCCTCGTCGCTGCCCTGCGCCTCCAGCACCGCCAGCACCTCGCGGGCGACGTAAGGCACGGTGACGAAGGCGGTCGCCAGCACCACCCCGGGCACGGCGAAGACGATCCGGATCTGCCGCGCGTCGAGCCAGTTCCCCAGCCAACCTTGCCGGCCGAAGACCAGGACCAGGGCCAGCCCGGCGATCACGGGTGACACGCTGAAGGGAAGGTCGATGAGCGTGAGCAGCAGGCGCTTGCCGCGGAAGCGGAAGTTCGCGATCGCCCAGCCCGCCGCGATGCCGAACAGCGCGTTGAGGGGCACCACGATGGCGGCGGTGAGCAGGGTGAGTCCGATGGCCGAGCGCGCGTCGGGATGCAAGATCGCCCCGACGTAGCTGCCCAGCCCGGCGCGCAGCGCCGTGGCGAACACGGCCAGGAGTGGCACCAGGACGAAGAGTCCGAGGAACGCCGCCGCGGCCGAGACGAGCAGCCACCGGATGGGAGCAGGCTCGGTGACGCCCGGCTGCCGGACCGAAGGACGGATCGCGATGGGCTCGCCCAGGGGCATCCGCTATCCAGGAGAAGGCCCCAGGCGCCGGACGCTCCAGCGCTGGAGGAAGTTGGTCGCGAGGAGGAGCGCGAACGAGGCCAGCAGAAGCACCAGCGCCAGCGCGGTGGCGCCGGCGTAGTCGTACTGCTCGAGGCGGGCCACGATCAGGAGCGGGGCGATCTCGGTGCGCAGCGGCAGGTTGCCCGAGATGAATACGATCGATCCATACTCTCCCAGCGCCCGGGCCACTGCCAGGGTGAAGCCGGTGAGCACGGCGGGAAGGATGGTGGGGAGGATCACCCTGGAGAAGGCCTGCAGCCGGCCGGCCCCGAGCACCGCCGCGGCTTCTTCCAGGTGCACGTCCAGCTCCGCGAGCACCGGCTGCACCGTTCGGACGACGAACGGCAGGCCCACGAAGGTCATCGCCAGCCAGACGCCCACCGGGGCGTACGCCACCTTGATCCCCAGCGGCGCAAGCCACCGTCCCAGCCACCCGTCGGCGGAGTACACGGCCGTCAGCGCGAGCCCTGCCACCGCCGTAGGCAGCGCGAAGGGCACGTCGACCAGCGCATCCAGCGCGGCGCGCCCGGCGAACCGGTACCGGACCAGCACCCAGGCGATCAGGAGCCCCGCGGCCGCGTTCGCCGCGCCGGCGGCGAGCGAGGCGGCGAAGCTGAGCCGGATCGACGCCAGCGCCCGCGTCGAGGTGGAGGCTTGCCAGATGTCGCTCCAGTGCGAGGTGGCTCCCCGCAGCGCGACCCCCGCCAGCGGCACGAGCACCAGGAGGGTGAGGTAGAGCAGGCTGGTCCCGAGCGAGAGACCGAAGCCCGGGAGGATTCCTCGCCCGCGACGCGCCTTCATCGCCTGGCCTGCGGGACCGAGATCTGGTCGAAGACCGCGCCCCCGGCGAAGTGGGTCCTCTGCGCGTCGTCCCATCCGCCGAACACCTCGTCGACGGTGAACAGCTCGAGTTGAGGGAACTCGCCGGCGTGGCGCGCGGCCGCCTGGGCCGAGCGCGGTCGGAAGTGGTGGCGGGCGGCGATCTCCTGGCCCTCCTCGGAGTAGAGGAATTCGAGATACTCCCGCGCCAGCGCGCGCGTGCGGTGCTTGTCGGCGTACCTGTCCACCACCGCGACGGGCGGCTCGGCCAGGATGCTCACCCTTGGGACCACGATGTCGAAGCGGTCCTTGCCGATCTCGCCGGCGAGGAGGAACGCTTCGCTCTCCCAGGAGAGGAGGACGTCGCCGACCCCGCGCTCCGCGAAGGTGGTGCTGGATCCGCGCGCGCCGGTGTCGAGCACGGGCACGTTGGCATAGAGGGCCGCGACCGCTTCGCGCGCCTTCTTCTGATCGCCGCCGCTCCGCCGCAGCGCCGCGCCCCAGGCGGCCAGGTAACCCCATCTGGCGCCCCCCGAAGTCTTGGGATTGGGGGCGATCACCTTGATGCCCTTGCGCTCCAGGTCCTCCCAGCCGCGGATCCGCCTAGGGTTGCCCTTGCGCACCACGAACACGATGGTGGACGTGTAGGGAGCGCTCCGGTGGGGCAACGAGTCCTGCCAGGCCGGCTGCAGCAGTCCCGCCCCGGCCAGGACGTCCACGTCGTGGGCGAGGGCGAGGGTGACCACGTCGGCCTCCAGGCCGTCGAGCACCGCGCGCGCTTGCTTGCCCGATCCGCCGTGCGACTGCCGGACCTCGACTTCCGGCGCGCCGGCATCCCGGCGATGTCGCGCGAACGCCGCGTTGACGTCGGCAAACAGCTCTCGCGTCGGATCGTACGAGACGTTCAGCAGCTGCAGGCGACCCGGAGGGTCGCCGCCGCGCCGGCATCCCGCGGCGCACAGCGCCGCCAGGGCCAGCACCGCCCAACTTTGTCCGCCATGCAACCGCACTCCGTCCTCCTCGCGCTCGAAACCACCACCCGCGAGACCGGAGGCGAGCCGCTTCCGAAGTCCGAAGCGCGAAGGCCCACGCACCGCGGCGGGTGGTGGGCCTCGAAAGAACGGTCCGGCCCGCTCAGGCGGCCGGCAGCTCCTCGCCCACCGGACAGCACCGACAGCGACAGGCGCGGCAGGAGAGGCGCATGGCCGGCATTCTTCGCGGCGCCGGCTACCCTGTCAAGCTGACTTGCCCGGCGCGACTCAGCCGGTCCAGGGCTTCAGCCGCGGCAGCCAGCGAGGCACCGATGCGCAATACCGTTCGTGAGCCGCGCCGAACTTCCTGCGCAAGGTCGGCTCCTCGTAGGTCACCACGAACAAGTGGAAGGCGAGGAGGAGCGCTCCGGCGTACCCCAGCAGCACGCTCGCCCGGTACAGCGCCGCCTCTCCGACCACCATGGAAAGCACGCCGAGATAGATCGGATTCCGCACGTATCTGTACGGGCCCGAGACGACCAGTTCGCGAGGCGGATCTACCGGAGCCGGGGTCCCGCGACCCCGCACCGCGAAGTCCCAGGCGCAGCGCAGGTACAACACGGCCCCGCAGACGAGCAGCAACCCGCCGGCCGCTCCCGTCCATCCTCCCTGCAGGGTCGATTCGCCGCGCAGGAGCCACCGTGGAACCAGCACCACCACGGTTCCGGGCACGAGGATGCTGAACAGCAGCGTCTTGAGGAGCGGCATGCGGCAAGGATCCCGCTCGCTGGGCCGGCGAGCAATGGGGAATGGCCGGACGGGCCAGGGGCGGCTCAGCGTGGTCGGGATGGCGCGACGAAGGCTGCGATCGCGAAGGTCATCTCGCGGCCGTGATTCAGCCACAGGTCGTTGTGGTGAGCTCCTGCCACTCGCGCAAGACGCGTGTCCGGAAAGGTCCGCGCCAGCTCCTCGCCCATCGAGAACGGCACGACCTCGTCCCGGTCGCCATGCACGATCAGCACCGGGATCCGGACCGCTCGCGCGACCGAGCGGGTGTCGAATCGATCCCGCACCAGCCGGCCCACCGGAAGCGCCGGGAACAGGCGCCCAGCCATGTCCGCCATCGACGTGAACGGCGAGATGAGCACCAGCGCGGCACCGTGACCCTCCGCGGCGAGCTGCGACGCGACTCCCGAGCCGAGCGACTGTCCTTGAAGCACGATTCGCTCTGCCGGCACGCCGAGGCGATCGCGTGCGTACGTGAGGGCCTCGCGTGCTGCCGACACCAGGGCTGCTTCCGAAGGGGACCCGGGCGCGAGTCCGTAGCCGGGATACTCGACGGCGAGCACGCCGAGCCCGCTCCCCCGCAAGGCGCCGATGACGTGCCCCAGGTCCGCGAGCTGCTCGCCGTTCCCGTGGAAGTGCACGACGACGGGAGCGGCGGGAGGAGGGGGCGACCAGAGCGCGACCGTGGAAGGGAGCCGCAGCAGCTCGCCCAGCTCGGCCCCGGGCGCGCGCGCTGGCCGCGGCGCCGGGTAGATGAGCGAGCGCTGGGCAGCGAGGAGGACGGCGATGCCGAGAACGATCACGCCCGCGAGGATCGCCAGCGCCACCTTCATCGCACGTGGAGCCGGACGAACTTGCGTTTGCCCACCTTGATCAGATGCAAGCCCGGCGGGAGCGCAGCGTTCGGATCGCTGACCCTCGCCCCCTCCACCGTCACGCCGCCCTGCGCGATCAGGCGCCTCGCCTCGGAGCCGGAGGAGGCCAGTCCGAGCTTGGGGAGCGCCTTGAGCAGCGGCAGCAGCGCGGCGCCGGGATCGCGCGGCAGCTCGCGCTCCTCGATCTCGTCGGGCGCCTCGCGCCGCGCGTGCACTTGCTCGAAGGCATCCTCCGCGGCGCGGGCGGCTTCGGGGCCGTGGTGGCGCTCGACGATCTCCCGCGCCAGCGCCATCTTGGCCGCCTTCGGATGCCCGCGGCGCAGGTCCGCGATCTGCGCGGCGGTGCGCCGGCTGAGCAGCTCGTAATAACGCCACATCAGCCCGTCCGAGATGCTCATCAGCTTGCCGTACTGATCCCCGGCGGGCTCGTCGATGCCGACGTAGTTGCCCAGCGACTTGGACATCTTGTCGCCCACGATCTTGCCGTTCTCCTCGCGCGCGTCGGTCCCCTCGAGCAGCGGACCCGTCAGGCAGACCTGGGGCTCCTGTCCGTACTCCTTCTGCAGCGTCCGCCCCACCAGCAGGTTGAAGAGCTGGTCGGACGACCCCAGCTCCACGTCCGCCTTCAGCGCCACCGAGTCGTATCCCTGCGCGAGCGGGTACAGCAGCTCGTGCAGCGCGATGGGCCGCCCCTCGGCCCAGCGCTTCTTGAAGTCGTCGCGCTCCAGCATCCGCGCCAGGGTGTACTTCGCGGCCAGCTTGATCATGCCCGGGGAGCCGAGCGGGAGCAGCCACTCGCTGTTGAAGCGCACCTCGGTGCGGCCCCGATCGAGCACCTTGAAGACCTGCTTTTTGTAGGTCTCGGCGTTGGCGGCGATCTGCTCCTCGCTCAGGGGAGGGCGGGTGGTGTTCCGGCCGGTCGGGTCGCCGATCATCGCGGTGAAGTCGCCGATCAGGAAGATCACGGTGTGCCCGAAGTCCTGGAACCGGCGCATGCGCTCGAGCGGCACGGTGTGCCCGAGGTGCAGATCGGGCGCCGTGGGATCGAACCCCATCTTCACCCGGAGGGGAACGCCACGATTGGCCGAGGCGGTGAGCTTGCGCAGCAGGTCCTCGCGGGTGTGCACGTCCACCGCGCCCCGGGTGACCTCCGCGAGCTGCTCGGAAGGCGTCGCGCGCCGGAGGAGGTCCTTGCTCATCCGGCCAGCATCTCCCGGACGCGCACGATGCTGCGCGCGCGCCCCGTCTGGTCGTCGATCTCCACGATCGCGCCTTGCAGCACGGTCTCGCCCTGGGCCAGGTCGAAGGGCGTGTGCCGGGCGCTGAGGAACCGCTCGATGGCGAACTCCTTGCGCAGGCCGATCACGCTGTCCCAGGGCCCGCACATGCCCACGTCGGTCTGGTAGGCCGTCCCTCCGGGCAGCACTCGTTCGTCCGCGGTCTGCACGTGCGTATGCGTTCCCACCACGGCCGAGACGCGGCCGTCGAGGAAATGCCCCATGGCATTCTTCTCGCTGGTCGCCTCGCAATGCATGTCGACCAGGATGCACGCGGTCTGCCGACGCAGCTCGCTCACCAGGCGTTCCGCCGTGCGAAAGGGGCAGTCGAGCGGCTTCATGAACAGGCGGCCTTCGAGGTTCACGACGCCCAGCTTGCTCCCGCTCTTGGAGGTCACCACGCCGTGGCCCCGGCCCGGCGCTCCGTCCGGGTAGTTCGCCGGCCGCAGCTGCCGCGACCCCTCCCGGTCGAGGTAGGGGAGGATCTCGCGCTTGCTCCAGGTGTGGTTCCCGCCAGTGAGCAGGTCGAGGCCCGCGTCGAGCAGGTCGTCGGCGCTGTCCGGCGTGATGCCGGCCCCGCCCGCCGAGTTCTCCGAGTTGCCCACGCACAGGTCGAGACCGTGCCGCTCGCGGAGGATGGGCACGAAGTGGCGCACCACGGTCCGGCCGGGCTTGCCCACGATGTCCCCCAGGAACAGGACCTTCAACGCGCGCTCCTCGCCTTGACGAGCCTCGCCTCGGTGCAGACGGCGTCGACCGGCCGGTCATGCTCGCCCACCGGGACTTCGGGCACAAGTTGCGATTCGAACACCAAGGCGACGGCGCGTCCGCCGAACGCCGCGAGCGTCGCGTCGTAGTGGCCGCGACCGCGGCCCAACCTGTGCCCCCGCAGATCGACCGCCCCCGCCGGAACGACCAGGACGTCGATGTCCCGCAGCGGCACCGTCTCTCCGCCCGGCTCCAGCACGCCGAGCGGGCCGCGGGCCCAGGCGCCGCCCTCGCGCCGGAACTCCAGCTCGGCCTGGCCAGCCACCACGCAGGGAAAGCAGGCCCGCTCGCCTAGCGCGGATGCCAGAAGGTCGGTCCCGCACTCGGACGGCAGCGCGCGGTAGAGGCCCACCCTCCCGGCGAGGAGACCGCTGGCGAGGAGCCGCTCCTGCGCGGCCCGCGAGGCTTCGGGCGTGCCGCGGGGAAGGCGGCGCATCCGATCGCGCAGCGCCTTCTTCCGCTCCAGAAGCGTCACGAGCCACCCGGCAAAACGAAGGGAGCGACGGCGCGCGCCGCCGCTCCCGCAAAAGACCCCCGCCTTGGCCGTGTGGGCAGCATCGGTGGTGCCCTGCGCTATGGCAGGTGGGACCCCGGTTGGCCTGCTTCAGGCTTCCCCAATCGACCTCGCGGCCGGGGGCTTGCGCACCGCAGGCTCGGACAGGACCCCGTTGGACAGCTATCGGGCACGAGGTTGGCCGCCCATCACGCAATCCAGGCAGGGGAAAAAATCGCCGCCCTCATCGCGGAGGGGACACCATGTTCCTATGGTGTCACCCAACTGCTTCTCCCCTCGGATTCCTCCTCTGTAGAGAAGTGTGGAGCGTGCGCCGGGTGAAGTCAACGCGAACATTTTTGCCGCTCGTGCACCCCTCCGGTACAGTCGCCGCCGGTGATCAGCCCGCTCGCCACCCTGCTGCTCGCGCTGGCGGCCGACTCGAGGCGCGACGCAGCGGTGGACCCGCCGCCGGGTGCGGCGATTGCCCACAACCTGGGGTTCGCGCCGTGAGTGTGGCCAAGGCCCCTCCGCGCTTCGGCCGGTTCGAGATCCTCCAACTGCTCGGGCGGGGCGGGATGGCGGAGGTCTACAAGGCGCGCATCGTGGAGGGAAACCGCGCGGGCCAGGTGATCGCCTTGAAGCGGCTTGCCCCCAAGCTGGCGGCAGACTCGGAAGCGGTCGATCTGTTCACGGTGGAGGCGGACGTCTCGCGCCTGCTCAAGCACCCCAACATCGTCGAGGTGCTCGAGGCCGGCGTCGTCGGCGAGATGTACTACCTGGCGATGGAATATGTCGACGGGCGCGATCTGGGCATGGTGCTGACCCGCTGCCGCGAGCGGAAGATCTTCCTTCCGATCCCATTTGCGCTCTACATCGTGCGGCGCGTCCTCGACGCCCTGGCGTACGCCCACGAGGCGCGCGGGCCGACGGGCCTGCACCTCAACATCGTCCACTGCGACGTGTCGCCGTCGAACCTGTTCATCTCCCGGCTGGGCGAGATCAAGCTGGGCGACTTCGGCATTGCCAAGGTGCGGTCGATGGGTGGCGACGCAGGAGAGACGCTGTGGGGAAAGCTCGCGTACCTCGCCCCCGAGCAGCTCGACCGCGGCCCGCTCACTCCGCGGGTGGATCTGTGGGGCGCTGCGCTGGTGCTCTACGAGGTCCTGGGGAACCAGCGCACCTTCCAGGGGAACAACACGGAGGAGCTGCAGCACGCGGTACGCAACGGGGAGATCAAGCCGCTGGAGGAGCTGCGCAAGGACCTTCCCTCCGGGCTGGCGCACATCCTGCGCCGCGCGCTGAATCGCGACCCGGACAAGCGATACCAGACGGCCGCCGAGTTCAGCGACGCGCTGAAACCCTTCCACGACGAGATGATCGGCGAGGCCCTGGGCATCGCCAGCGTGGTCCGCGGGCTCTTCAAGCAGTAGGTCAGCGCGGCCTGCGGTCCGGGCGCGAGCGCGTCCGCGCGACCACCTCCGGGAGCAACCGGCACACTTCCTCGATCTCCTCGGTCCGGGTCCCTCGCCAGAGCGAGAAGCGGACCGCGCCTCTGGCCAGCGCCGGGGGATGACCCATCGCAAGCAGCACCGGCGACGGCTCCAACGACCCGGAGCTGCACGCCGACCCCGTCGAGACCGCGACGCCGGCGAGGTCCAAGGCGACGAGCAACGTCTCGCCGTCGCAGCCCTCGAAGGCCACGTTCAGCGTGTTGCACACGCGCTCGGTGCCGGAGCCCGCCACGCGACTTCCGGGGATCTGCCGCGCCGCCGCTTCCAGCCGGTCGCGCAAGGCGGCCAGGCGGGGCGCCTCGGTCGAGAGGGACGCTGCCGCGCGCGACAGCGCCTCGCCCAGGCCGACGATGCCCGCCACGTTCTCGGTGCCCGCCCGCCGGCCGCGCTCCTGGTGCCCGCCTACCTGCACCGGTGCGAGCTGGATCCCCCGCCGGACCCAGAGGAGCCCGGCGCCCTTCGGGCCGCCGATCTTGTGCGCCGAGCACGAGAGCAAATCGATCGGCAGCTCGCGGACGCGCACAGGCATCTTGCCCGCGGCTTGCACCGCGTCGGTGTGGAACGGCACGCGGTGCTTCCGGCACAGCTCGCCGATGCGCGAGAGCGGAAACACGACGCCGGTCTCGTTGTTCGCGGCCATCGCCGAGCACAGGTCGGCGCCGGGCAGCGCTGCGTCCAGGGCAGCAAGGTCGAGCTGCCCCGCCCGGTCCACAGGCACCCGAATCACCCCTGCGCCGGCGCGCTCCAGCTCGGCGCAGGCGCCGAGCAGGGCAGGGTGCTCGACCGCCGTGGTGACCACCTTCCGCCGTCCCAGGCCCCGCACGGCCAGCGCGTCGGCTTCCGTGCCACCCGAGGTGAAGACGATCTCGCGCGGATCGCAATCGAGCGCCGCGCCGCATTGCTCGCGGGCACGGTCCAGCAGGGCGCGCGCGTCCTGCCCCGCCTTGTGCACCGACGAAGGATTGGCGAACACCTCGCCCAGCGCCGGCAGCATCGCGGCCATCACGGCGGGGTCGAGGGGAGTGGTCGCGTTGGCGTCGAGGTAGATCACGGCTCAGGGGACGAGCGGAGTCCCGGGGCCGGCGCGCAAGTGGAACACCTTGAGGAAGGCAGCCGCCAGCTCCTCCGCCAGTCGCTCCTGGGAACGCCCGTCCAGGGGAATCCGTGCCCCCGCCATGGCGCCATGTCCGCCCGCGCTGCCGCCGAAGGCGCTGCACACCTCGCGCACGATCTTGCCGGCGTTCACCCGCCGGTCGTTGAGCCGGAGCGAGAGGTACAGCTCGCCCTTGTATGCGCCGGTGGCGAGCGACCAGCGCAACCCTTCCAGGCTGACCAGCCGCTCCGCGACCTCAGGCACGATCTCGGGCACGTAGACCTCGCCCAGGTCGACCACGCAGGCCTGCCCGTTCCCGTGCAGGCGGGCGCGCTCGTATGCGGTCCGGTAGGCCGCGAAGTAGCGAGCCGGCACCTGCGGGTGCTCGATGCGCGAAAGCGCCTGCTTGTCCACGTGCGGAAAGAGCCAGTTGTAGCACTCGACGTCCGCCCCCTCGACCTCGCGGCCGAGGTCCCGGGTGTCGCTCTTGATCCCGTAGAACAGCGCCGTAGCCAGCGCCGGTCCGGGTACCAGGCGGGCGGCCCGGAGGTACTGCGTGACCAGGGTCGAGGTGGCGCCCGCGGGTCCGCCCACGTCGTGGAACGCCGACAAAAGCGAGGCGGGACGGGCGGGGTGATGGTCGATGACCAGCTCCGGCGCGGACCGGGCGGCCAGGGAGTAGTTCCCCACTTCCGGCTGGGTGTCGACCAGGCAGACGAGGTCGAACTGGGAGGCTTCCACCCGTCCCACGGGCTGGATGGGCAGGTGGAGCACCTTGAGCAGGGCCTTGTTCTCGGCGCGTCCGATGATTCCCCCGTAGGCCGCCTGGGCGTGGACGTGGGCGCCGTGCTCGAGCAGGAAGGACAGCCCGCAAGCGCTCGCCACCGCGTCCGGATCGGGGTTGTCGTGGGTGAGCACGAGCGCCCGCTTGTGCGATCGGGCGACGGACAGGAGCTTCCGTAGCCTGAAGCGCAGCTGGTCGTCGGATGCGGCAGGCTCGAGCCGCTCGGCCTGCGGCGAGGGTGGGGACATGAAAGTGCGCACCTTACTGGGGTCGGATGGCCCGCGCAACGCGCCCCGGCTTGGGGGCTGAAGGCCCTTTGACGCGCAGCTTCTTGAGGCGCAGGAGGTCGGCCCGGTTTCCCTCGGGCGGGATCTCCAGGTACCCCGGAACCTCTCGGAATCGCTGGTCGTTCACCAGCCGGCGAAAGGCGACCGGCCCGATCTCGCCCTTGCATACGTGCTCGTGCCGGTCGACCCTGCACCCCAGCGGCTTCACGCTGTCGTTGAGGTGGAAAACGCGGAGCTGCTCGACGCCCAGGATCTGGTCGAACTGTTCGATGGTCGACTCGTAGCCCCGGTCAGAAGAGATGTCGTACCCCGCCGCGAACACGTGGCAGGTGTCGAGGCAGATGGCGATCCGATCCGGGCTCTTGGAGGCGTCGCGGATCTGGCGCAGCTCCTCGAACCGGCTGCCCAGGGAGGATCCCTGGCCGGCAGCGGTCTCGAGCAGCACCTGGCAGCGGCCCCCGTGCGCCGCGAAGACGCGGTCCAGCGCGCCGGCCACGTTGGCGAGCCCGCGCTGCTTGTCGGGGTTCGCCCCTGGATGCACGACCAGGTGCGGGACGCCCAGCAGGTCGCAGCGTTGCAGCTCGTCGATGAACGCGGCGATGGACTTTTCCCGCAGATCTCCGGGATCCGCTCCGAGGTTCACCAGGTAGCTGGAGTGGACCGAGACCGGCAGCGCGGCAGCGCCGCGGAACTGCGCCGCATCCGCAGGAGTGATCTCCTTCGCCCGCCACATGCGGCTGGACTTGGTGAAGATCTGGACGGCCTCGGCGCCGTCGGCCAGGGCGCGGGCGAACGCCTCGTGAAGGCCACCCGCGGTGCTCTCGTGGGCTCCGAGCAACATAAGGGACGCAGTCTATTCGCTGGCGGCCCGCTTGCGCGACATCTCGTTCCAGCCGGGGATGAAGTACCGGAAGGCGTTGTCGAGCGAGTTGTCCATGGCGTCCATGATGACGTGCCCGAACTGCGTCGCGGGCAGCCGCAAGCCGTCGTAGTACTTCTGCCGATCCATCACGTGGACGATCACGGGCATGTAGCCGTGCCGGATCAGGATCAGGTTCATCATCATCCGACCCACCTTCCCCGAGAGATCGCTGAAGGGGAAGATCTCCATGAAGCGGTGGTGCGAGTGCGTGGCCTGCCGGATGGGGTGGAGCTTGTGGAATTCCTCGCTGTTCATGAAGTCGAACAGCTGCTCCAGGCCCGGCTGGATCTGGACGGGCTGGACGATGTCGTGGAAGTACGTGCGGTGGAGAGGCATGTCGCGGCGCAGCGCGACCGGCATCCGGTTCGGCAGGTTCTGGTACAGGAGCTCGTAGAGCTTCTTGACGAGCGTCTGGGTGTACCGGGTCTGCTTGGACTTCGCTTCGTGCTTCACGAACTCGATGGCGGCCTTCTGGTTCCGGATCTCCGTGTAGGTGTGGACCATCGAGCTGTCCGTGATGCCGGTAGGGTCGAACGCCTGCCGCAACTCGGCGTGGGTGAGGACCATCCCGTCCAGGGCGTTCTCGTGGTACATCCACGAGAGCTCGTACTTGTCCATGAAATCGCGTGCTTCGCGCGGTCGCTCGCGCATCAGATGGCGAGCATCCTCGGTGCGATCGTCCAGGTCCATGTACCGGGTGCGGCTCACGCGGCTGCTCCTTTTGCAACCCATTGAAATACTTGCTTGTTCATCAGTCAGGCAGGCAATCGGCTCCTGTCAATCAACAGCATTGCTGTCCGGAAATCACGGCTCGCTGCGTCATCCGAGGGACCCCGATGTGCGTCCGGCGGCCACCTTCCGGCCCGGCCGCGCCCGGTTACGCAACCTACGAGGCTCACGTGACATTCCGCCGCGGGCGCGGATTCGCACGCGACCGCTTGCTCGCGCCCTAGATCGGCGTGAGCCACTCCACGTAGCGAGGTTCCTGGCCGCGCACGGCTCGGAAGAAGGTCCCCTGGATCTCCTTGGTCAAGGGACCCATCTCGCCGATTCCGATCCGACGATCATCGACCTCGCGCACCGGCGTGATCTCCGCCGCGGTGCCGCACAGGAACGCCTCGTCGGCGCAGTAGAGGTAGTCGCGGGAGAAGCGGCGTTCTTCGACCGGGATCCCCTTGTCCTTGGCGATCCTCAAGATGGTCTCGCGGGTGATGCCCTCCAGGATTCCGCCGGCCACCGGAGGCGTGTACAGGGTCCCATCGCGCACCAGGAAGAGGTTCTCGCCGGTCGCTTCGGCGACATAGCCTTGCTGGTCGAGCAGGACTGCCTCGTCATAGCCGGCGACCAGCGCCTCGCGCTTCGCGAGGACGCTGTTCAGGTAATGCCCGGTCACCTTGGCGCGAGTGGGGTCGGAGTTCATGTGCATGCGCGTGTACGAGCTGATCTTCACGCGGATGCCCTTCTTCAGCCCCTCCTCTCCCAGGTACGCGCCCCAGTACCAGGCAGCCACCGTGAGCTTCACGGGGTTCACCGCCCCGACGCCCATCAGTCCGTCGGAGTGGTAGGCGATCGGGCGCAAGTAGGCCTCGTTCAGCTTGTTCCCGCGGAGGACCTCCTTGCACGCTTCGGCTACCTGCTCCTTGGAATACGGCATCTCCATCAAGCAGATGTGCGCCGACTCGAAGAGCCGACGGATGTGCTCGCGCAGGCGGAAGATGGCGCCGCGGCCGGAGGGCTGGGGGTAGCAGCGGATGCCCTCGAAGACGGCGACGCCGTAGTGCAGCGAGTGGGTGAGGACGTGGACCTTTGCCTCCCCCCAGGGGACCAACTGGCCGTCCATCCAGATGAAGTCGACGCCCCGGATCTTCTCGACCTTCTTCGCGGCCACGGTCTCCTCCGCCCAGGAGGCGCGCTCTTAGCACATCGCCGGGATCGGAGCGAGCAGCCGCTGCAGCACCGGGACCTCGCTGAGCAGCTCGTCCTTGGCCGTGTCCACCACACTCTGCAGCGACCGCTGCGAGGGCAGGAGCGCGAGCGGAGACAAGGTCCGCTGGAACGCCTTGTAGACGTGCGCGTAGGGGCGGTTCCGCGCCACCGCCGGCGCGGCGATGCTCTGCAGCGGGTACCACAGCGGAGTGAGCAGCCGCGGGGCGAAGCTGTCCAGCGCCAGCACCACGGTGTTGCGGCTTCCCGTGCCGGGAAGGCCGGCGCGCTGGATGTGGTGCCACGCCGATCGCACCGGGACGTTGTCGGAGACGCCGCCGTCGCAGAGCCGCAGCAGGTTGTGCCGGCGCAGCAGCGTGTCGAGCAGCTCCTTCATCCGGGCGTCGTCGCGGAGCACGTCGTAGTGGATGACTCCGGGCACCGAGGCCGAAAACCCCGCCGCGTCGATCGCGTCCGCCTGGCGGGTCTCCTCGGAGGCGCCGAAGACGAGCCTTTGCGTCAGCCGCGGGATCCCCGCCAGCTCCTGGATCGCCTGGGTGAGCCGCTGCACGTTGTGGTGGAGGGTCTCGACTCCCCAGCGCGCGGGGTCGGGGTCGGTGACGCCCAGGAGCGACTCGTACTCCTCGAGCGGTCGGGGAAGCATGCCGCGGCGGATGCCCGTGACCGTGACCAAGAGCGGGATGGGCAGCTCGGCGATGCGCAGCATGGTTCCGTCGGGGTGGCGGAACCAGTGGCCGATCGCCGCGCGGAGGTGGAGGCGGAGCGGCCCCGGCAGTCCGTACACGCTCGGCTGCGGAACGATGCGGAAGATCTTCCGGTAGCTCAGGTCGGCGAGGATCTCGGGGATGCGCGCCAGATCGAATCGCTTCTCCCGGGCGCGGAACAGGCCCAGGATGGCGCCCATCGAGCTGCCGGCGATCAGCGCGGGCTGGAGCCCGGCCGCCTCCAGCAGGGCAAAAGCGGCCAAGTGGACATAACCGGTTCCGCCGCCTCCGCCGCAGACCAGCACCAGGTGGCGCTCCCGGACCTCGCGATCGAGCGAGTCCGGCGGCAGCCGGTGCGAGAGGCGCCGGGAGATCTCGTCGCGCGTTTCTTGGGCGGCGCGGGCCGCCTCGCGCGCCGCGGGGAGCAGCTCGTGCGGCGCG
>DATFTN010000191.1:0-7141 GCA_035261845.1 Myxococcales bacterium
CCCCGCCCGGTCGCCCGGCGCCAGGTCGCCGTCGAGGTCGATCTCCTCGCCGGTGGCCTCCTTGGGCGGCCCGGCGGGGATCGTGGGCGTGAAGCTGTCCTTCACCATCGGCCCTTCAGTCTCCCATGGAGGGATGCTTTCTGGAAGGAATCGGAGCACATGCTACGGTCCGCATGTGCGCCTCTCGGCCTCCGAGCCCGCGCGGGAGCCCGACCTCACTGCGCGAGCGCTCGCCTGCGGGCTCCTCGTCGGCGTCCTCCTCTGCATCGCCAACCTGTACATGGGGCTCAAGACGGGTTTCTGGGACGGAGGTCAAATCACCGCCTCGGTCCTCGCCTTCGCGCTTGCCTCGGGGAGGCTCACGCGGCTCGAGAACAACGTCGCCCAGACCGCCGCCTGCGCCGTGGGTGGGGTGCCGGCGGCCGCGGGACTCCTCGGCGCGATCCCGGCGCTGCAGCTCCTCGGCGTGCGCGTACCGGCATGGGGCGTCGCCGTGTGGGGACTCGCGCTGGGAATCATCGGCGTCCTAATCGCGCTCGCGTTGCGCCGGCGCCTCCTCGAGGAGGAGGACCTGCCCTTTCCCACCGGCGTCGCGGCGGCGGAGGTCATCGAGGTCCTCCACGCGGGCGGCGAGGCGGGGCGCGGGCGCGGACGCTGGGTCCTCGCCGGAGGCGCGGCCGCCGCCGTGGTGGCCTGGTTCCGCAGCGGCAAGCCCGCGATCGTCCCGGAGTCCCTCGCGGTGCCGGGGCGGCTCGCGGGGGTTCCGCTGGCCTCGCTGGGCATCGCGCTGAGCACCAGCCCGCTCCTCTGGGGAGTGGGGATCGTCGTCGGCCCGCGCATCGCCGCCGGCCTGCTGACCGGGTCGGTGCTCGGCTGGATCGCGCTCGGCCCGTGGCTCGTCCGAGGGCCGCTGCACCTCGCCGCCGATCGGGCGGCCATCGCGAGCTGGCTCTCCTGGCCCGCCACTGCGCTCATGGCCGGCGCGGCCCTGGTCGCGCTGCTGCGGCAGGCCGCCCTGATCTCCGGCGCGTTGCGCGACCTGCGCTCCGCGGCTGCGGGCCGCTCCCGTGCTCGGCTTGGCGGAGCGCTCCTCGCCGCCGCCGCGGCCATCGCCACCGTCGTCGCCGGGAAGGCGCTGTTCGACCTGCGCCCGCTCCACACCGCGCTCGCCCTGGTCCTGTCCGTCGTGGGAGCGAGCCTCTGCGCGCGCAGCGCGGGGCTCACCGACCTGTCGCCTCTCGGAACGGTGGGGCAGGTGACGCAGGCGGTCTACGGCGGTCTCGCGCCAGGGCAGCCGGCGGTGAACGTCGCCGCCGGATCGGTGGTCGCCGGGGCGGCCACCCAGACGAGCGTGCTGCTCTGGTCGCTGCGAGTGGGACGGCTGCTCCGCGCGCCCGTGGGCGGCCAGGTCGCCGCCGCGCTCGCCGGATGCGTGGTGGGCGCCCTCGTCTGCATGCCCGCGTACGGCATCCTGCTTCGGGCGTATGGGCTGACCTCGCCCGATCTCCCGATGCCCACAGCGCTCCAGTGGAAGGCGATGGGAGAGCTGGTGGCGCAAGGTCTGACCGCGCTGCCGCCCGGAGCGCTCCAGGCCGTCATCGTTTCCGGCATCGCGGGCGTCGCCCTCGCCGTGGCGGAAGAGACGCGCGCCGGCCGCTTCGTTCCGCCCGCGGTCGCGGTGGGGATCGGCGCCCTGGTCCCCTTCGACTACTCGCTCACCATCGCGTGCGGGGCGGCGCTCGCGGCGGTGGGGCGCCGCCGTTGGCCGCAGCTGCGGTCGGAACTCGCCGGGGTGGCGGGCGCCGGACTGATCGCCGGAGACTCGCTGATCGGCGTCGCCGTCGCGCTGCTCAGGTCGTTCGGGCTGCTGTAGCCTCGAGTCCCTTCTTCACGCGGGCACCCATGATGTTCGGGATCCGCGCCGCGCGCGCCGCTGCTTCCTCGAACGCGCGCCGCGCCTCGTCGATCCGCCCGCGCCGCAGCGCCCAGGTGCCATAGACGTCCGCGACTTCGATCGGCTCCTGCTCCAGCGAGTCCCTGGTCGATCTGTCCAGCAACTCCTCCCACTCCCGGTCGCTGGCGTCCCGGGTAGCGAGGTCGACCATCCTGAGCGTCACCTGCTGGGACGGCGTCAGCGGCACGGCCGCGGCTCCGTCCGCCTCGGGTGAGCGAACCGCCGCCTCGATGCGGCGCAGGAGATCGCGCGCCTGGGCAATTTCCCCTCGGTAGGCATAGATCCGGGCCAGGGTCAGCATGCCGACCGGGGCCCCTCTCGCCACCTCCGGATGTCGCTCCTCGATGCCCATCGCCCTGCGCGCATGTTCGGCGGCCCGTTCGAGGTCACCGGCAAAGTAGAGCAGCAGGCCGATGTTCTGCTCGCCGAAGTATTCGGCGAGGAGGATTCCCACCTCGCGGCCGATCCGCATCAGCGTCTGCTGGTCGTCGATGGCGCCATCCACGTCGTGCCGCGCGACCCGGACGCTGAGCCTGTTGCCGAGCGCGGCGATCAGGTGGAGCTGGTCTCCGTGCTCCCGGCTGAGCGCGATGGCCCGAGCGGAGAGCCGCTCCGCCTCGTCGAACCGGCGCAGCTCGCCCAGGATCGCTTCCAGCATGACCAGCGCGATCATCAGCGTCTCGTAAGCCTCGTCCCCGACCTTCTCCGCCAGGTGGACGGCTTCCTCGAGCGCGCCGCAGGCTTCCGCCCAGCGGTCCTCGCGCAGCAGCGCGCGGCCTCTGCCCAGCACCAGCCGCGCCTGAAGCGAGGTGGAGGAGGGGGTCGGGACCAGCGCGAGGGCTTCTTCCACCAACGCGCGCGATCGCGCGTAGTCGGTCACCCAGTCGAGCGCGGTGGCGGCATCGAGGAGGATCTCCGCCTCCGTGGTGTTGTCGCCCAGCTCCCGGGCGACAGCGCGCGCCTCCTCCAGGTCGGCGAACGAATCCTCGTACCGTCCGATCCGGTAGCGCATGCTGCCCCGGCCTCGCTTGGCGATCAGCTTGCGTTGTGCGTCGGCGGGCTGCAGGAGATTCAGGGCGCTCGTGTAGCTCGCCTCCGCATCGAAGTACGAGTGCCGTCCACGCGCTTCCTCCGCGAGCTGCAGGTAGAGCGTCGCCGCCTCTTCCTTGAGGCCCGCCTCGGCTGCATGACGAGCGAGGAGCGGCCGCCGCCGGACGTCGGGCAGGCTCTGCGTGGTTCGGTAGAAGTGCGCGGCAGCGCGGTGCACACGCTCGCGCTGGGCGGCCGGCACGGACCGCGCGACTGCGTCCCGGACCAGCGCATGGCGCACGCGAAAGCCGCCCGTGCGCGTGGTCACCAGGAGACCCAGGCCTGCGAGGCGGCGCGCGGCAACCTGCGCGTCGAGCGGGAATTCGCTCCCGAGCCCCTCCGCATCGAGCTGGCCGACGACGCCTTCGACCTCTTCCGCGCTGAACTCCGGCCCCAGCAGGGCGACGAGGCGTGCATGCGAAGCCAGCTCCGCTGGCAGCGTGCCCACCTCGCGTTCCGCGAGCCACTCGATCAGTGGAGAATCGGGAAGCTTCTCCAACTCGTCCGTCGCCAGGAACCAGGTATCGCCACGCATCCGCTTGCGCACCAGTCCGTCCCGCTTCAATCCGCGGATCAGCTCCACCAGGAGGAGGGGTATGCCATGGGTGCGCCGCACCAGCAGATCGATCGCGGCCTGCGGCACGTTCTCCGCCGGAGCCAGCAGCCGGCGGCACAGCTCGGCGGCGTGCGCCGGATCGAGGGGACCCACCTGGTGCACGCGTCGATGTGCGGCGCGCTCGCCGAAGGACTTGCGCGCCTCGCCGAACGCCGGGCGCCCCAGCGCGCAGACGAACAGGGGTGCCTGCGCCTCCGCCAGCGTGGCGTATTCGAGCGCGTCCAGCGCCGTGTCATCCGCGAACTGGGCGTCGTCCAGCACCAGGCAGAGCGGCCGCCGGCTGGCCCGGGCACGCAGCGCCTCGCCGGTGGCCCGCATCGCCATCGAACGCAGCACGCCGGGGGCGGACGCGAGGGCGCGGACTTGAGGCGCCTCCGGCGAGACGAGACGCAGCGTGAGCGCCGCCGCCGGCCAAAGCTCCGCGGCCTTCCCGGCGCCGACCACCCCGGTGAAGCGCGTTCGCGCGGCTTCCTCGCCGGCGCCGGCCGGGAGGTCCAGCGCGCGCGAGAGCAGTCCGCGGAGCGTCTCGTCGGCGTCGCCCGCGATCGGCTCGCGCGCGCGCAGGTCGAGCAGCTCCGCGGCGGGGACGTGGCTGCGCAGCCTCTCCACCAGACCGGCGGCGAGGTGCGTCTTTCCGTGCCCTGGCTCGGCGATCACGGCGATCACCGCCGGCGTTCCCTGCACCGCTTCGTTCGCCGCCGCCAGGAGTTCGCGCAGGAGCTCCTCGCGGCCGACCAGCGGACCGGCCCCGAGCTGCACGATGGTGGCCGCCTGCACCCGATCGGCCGCGCCAAGACGAGGCACCAGGAGTCCCTGCCGTCCCGGGACGGGCTCCCAGCCGACATCGACGAGCACCTCGGCCGCGGCCGAGGTGGCGAGGGGGCCCAGGGGGTCCGAATCGGTGGCGTACCGCTCCTCACGTCCGAGCTCGGGCGCGAGGTACCGGACCTGGCCATCCCCGCGGCGCTGCGCATTCACGGCCGCGACATCGACCAGCGCCCGGACGGCCAGCTTCCGCTCCGCCAGGCCCTGCGCCGCGCGGAACGCCCGTCTGACCGGGTCCTGGCCGGCCTCGCCCGCGAAGATCGCCGCATACCGGCCGCGGCCCGCCCATCCCAGGTCGCCTCCCAGCGATCTCACCGCCGCCTGCACCGAGCCTGCGTCCGAGGTGGTGGCGAAGAGAAGCACGCCCACCTGGCGCCGCTCGAGACGGGACGACGGCGGCGCGGCCACCGCTCGCGTTCCGAGCTCCGCGGGCGCGTCCTCGGCCAATGCGGCCTGGAACGAGGCGCTGAGCTCGGCCGCGGTTCGATGCCGTCGGCCGCGATCCTTGGCGAGCGCACGCAGGACGACCTGCTCGACCCGCGCAGGCACCGGCGCGAGCTGCGAGGGACGCGGCGGTCGCAGCCCGACGTGCGCTTCCCGCACCGCCTGGCTGTCCCCGGTGAACGGCGGCCGGCCGGTCAGCATCTCGTACAACAGCACGCCGATGGCGTACAGGTCGGCTCGTGGGTCCAGCTCCGAGCGCTCCTCGCACTGCTCCGGGCTCGCGTACTCGGCGGTGCCTGCGAATGCGGGAGCGCGATCCCGCCGCCGTTCACGGATCGGCCGCGCGAGCCCGAAATCGATGAGCCGCACGCCGCTTCGCGTGATAAAGACGTTGTCGGGCTTCAGATCGAGGTGCAGGTAACCCGCTGCGTGCACAGCACCTACCGCGTCGCACAGCGCCGCTGCGGCGGGCGCCAGCTCCGGCCGCTGCATCGGCCCGGCGATCTCCCGCAGGCGCTGTCGCAACGTCGGGGCCTCGAGCAGCTCGAGCGCGAGGTAGGGTGACCCGTCGGGGAGCTTTCCCGAGCTGCGGACCTCGGGAGCGACGGCCGGCCCCACCGCGCGGAGGGCCTTCTCTTCGCCGGCCAGCTGCGCCGCCGCGGTGGCATCGCTCGGGGTGGCAACCTTCAGGGCGACGCGCCGGCCGGAGTCCTCCAGCGCCTCGAAGACCACGCCGAAGCCGCCGCGCCCGAGCACCCGCGCAATGCGGTACCCGGGCACTTCGGGAAACGGCGCTTCGGTGGGTTCGACCTCGGTCATCGCGTCCGCCCGGGGCCATCAGCCCCGCGCGGACGATTCTCTCTCAGTTGCAGGGCCCGCAGTCCAGACCGCAGTCGTTCCAGCTCGAGCCCGTGCCGCAGCTCTCCGTGACCTGGCAGACGCCGTCGCCGCAGGTGTACTCGACGTAGCGCTGGATGCGGGTGGACAGGGCGCGGTAGCTGTGCCCGTTCACCGTGCAGGTCAGGTAGTAGAGGTTCGTCGGGTCCGGCTGGCACAGGTCGCGGCAGTTGCCCGCGTATTGGACCGGCGGGCACATCGAGCTCTCGCCCGCGCCGGTGCGGTCAGGCATCGCGCAAGCGCGCAGGCTGCTCTGATCATCGGCGAGCGCCGACGGCCGGTCGTTGCCCGAGAACACGCCGTCCTTCCGGAACATGTTCCCGAAGAAGCAGCCCTCGCTCACCGGGAAGTTGGACAGCTCCTCGTCGGAGATCGGGATGGGCGTGCCGTCCGCGTACTGGCCCAGCACGGAGATCGGGACATGCGCACCGTACCGGTTTGCATGCAGGCCCATGCAGGCCGTGACCAGCTGCTGCTCGTTCTCGGGGATCGGCTCACCCGCGGCCCAGTGCGGCGCCATGCCGAGCAGGCCGGTCCAGGTGTAGGTGATCCCGCCGTACTGGAAGTCCATCCCCACGCCCACCGGCAGCGAGCACTTCACCAGGTACTTCATCAGCGCGTTCGCCGTCTTCGGATCGGCCGCGAACCACTTCTTGAAATGGTCGTCCACCAGCGAGTTCGGCTGCAGGCCGTTCAGCCCCAGGAGGTTCGGCGGCATGCCGTTGAAGATGCCGCACGCGTTCGGATCGATCGTCGCGGTTGGGGCCACGACCAAAATCGGAGTCGTCGTCGAGGTGGTCGTCGTCGTTCCGGTCGCCGGGTTCGTCGAAGTCGTCGTCGTGTACGGGATCCCGGTCATCGGATCCGTCGAGGTCGTCTGCGTGTACGCAATCCCGGTCATCGGATCCGTCCAGGTCGTCTGCGTGTACGCAATCCCGGTCGCCGGGTCCGTCCAGGTCGTCTGCGTGTACGCAATCCCGGTCGCCGGGTCCGTCCAGCTCGTCGTCGTATACGTAATCCCAGTCGTGGGGTCCGTCGAGGTGGGGGCCGGGGCGATGGCCAGATCGAGGCCCAGGCACGCGTCGCTGAGTCCCACCGCGATCAGGCCGTTCTCGCTGTCCAGCTCCGCCGGATCCTGCATGCGCACTGCCGCGAACTTGGAGGCCGGAGCAGGGCGCCCACTTCCGCACGCCGCGGTCAGCGCGAGCAGCGCCGCGGCGATCCGGCTGTAGCTGTGAGCGTACCTGGTCATACCGTCTCCCACCTGTCCTGAGTGGACCTCGCGGTCCCCCGCCGCCTAGTTGAGCAAGGGGTGG
>DATFTN010000192.1:0-1866 GCA_035261845.1 Myxococcales bacterium
CTCGATCCGGCCGGGGCGGCCCAGCTCGTCGCCCTGGGTGAAGACCAGCTTGCGCGGGACCTCGGCGGGGACGAGCTGCTGCAGGAGAAGCGCGAGGTGGCCCGAGGCGCTGCCGGTGACTGGATCCTCGGACACGCCGTGGTCCGCGAAGATGGCGCGCAGCGCGGCATCCACTCCGGGCTTCGGCGACAAAGCGAACGGAACGAACCCGACCACGCCCAGCCGCCCGGCGAGGGCAGGCAACGCGCCCGGGTCGCCGCGCACCCGGGCCAGGGCCTCGCGGTCGCGCAGGCACAGATAGAGGTTCCCCTCCTCGGAGAGCGCGCGGTGCGGCAAAAGCTTCGGATCGAGCATCTCCGGGACGAGGTTCAACGCCGCGAGCAGCGCGCCGTCCACCGGCTGCTGCTCGAATCGGGCCGGCGGCGTCTCGAAAAGCGCGCGCAGGTTGCCGTCCTGCCGGGAGAGCTCGGCGCGGAGCAAGCCGGCCTTGCAGGTGAACGATACGCGCGTGGTGCCGTGCGCGGGGACGCGGATGCGCTGCGCCTCGAGGGCGAGCACGTGCAACGCGGCGAGCGTCGCGTGCCCGCAGAAGCGCACCTCGGAGAACGGGGTGAACCAGCGCAGGTGGAAGGCGGCCCGGGGCTCGCGCGCGGGCAGCGGGAAGGCGGTCTCGGCGTGCTTCAGCTCCTCGGCGATGCGCTGCAGCTCCGCCGTGGCGAGGTCGCTCGCGTCGAGCACCACGCCCGCCGAATTGCCGGCGAGCGGGCGCCCGGAGAACGCGTCCACGACGTAGCAGGGCCGCTTCACCGGCGCTCCCGATCAGACACCGCGCGCCTCGGCGCCCCAGATCAGCTTGTGCAGCTGCAGCTGCAGCCGCGCGGGCCGCCCGCTCTCCAGCAGCCAGCGGGCGAGCTCCCGCGGCGCCACCTGGCCGAAGCTGGGCGAGAAGAGCACCGGCACGCGGGTCCAGAGCCCCAGCTGGTCGATGACGCGCACTGCCCAGTGGAAGTCGGCCTCGTCGCAGACCACCACCTTCAGCTCGTCGCCGGGCTCGAGGCGCTCGAGCTCGCGGAAGTCGGTGTGCGGCTCGCGCGACCCGGGCGTCTTCAGATCGACGATCTTCTTCACGCCGGGCGGGATGCGGTCGAGCGCCCTCTGCCCGTGCGTCTCCATCGACACCTCGTAGCCGCGATCGAGCAGCTCCTGCGCCAGCTGCGGCAGCTCCTTCTGGAGCGACGGCTCGCCGCCGGTGAGGCACACGAAGCGCGCGGAATGCCCGGCGACCCGCTCCAGGATCTCGGCCCGGGTCATCTCGGTGCCGCCGTGGAACGCGTAGGCGGTGTCGCAGTACTGGCAGCGCAGGTCGCAGCCGGTGAACCGGACGAACACGCAGGGCTTCCCCGCATGCGTCGATTCCCCCTGGATGCTCTCGAAAATCTCCGTGACCCGCACGCCGCACTCTCTACCCGCCTCGCATACCGGGCGCAACGAGGAGACAAGAAGCACAAACGCGGAGACGCGGAGGATGTCTGTTTGGAAAACGAAGAATTCTCCGCGCCTCAGCGCCTCCGCGTTCGTTTCTAGCCCTGTCCAGCTGCTTGGTCGGGCCAGGGGGAGCCGAGCCAGGAGGCGCGGAGGCGGGCTTGCTGGTCGGAGGCGCGGGGATCGGGGGTCAGCACCACCGTGTCGCGGGGGGCCGGGGCAAGCTGGACGGGGACGTCGAGGAGCTCGTCCATCCGGAAGACGGTGAGCCGGACCTGCTGGCCCGGAGCAACGCGGCCCAGCCGTTGCTTCAGATCGGTGCGGAAGCCGTCCAGCGCGACGATCTCGTCTGCCGCTCCGATGCCGGCCTGCTGCGCGGGCGAA
>DATFTN010000193.1:0-7291 GCA_035261845.1 Myxococcales bacterium
CGGCCCGCTTGACAACGGGTCCGGCCGGGCGGCGCAGCGCGACAGGACAAACGATGCGCATCGTGATAAAATAACAAGTGTTTGTAGTCTGTCGGGAGGGCGCTTGCCGATCCGCGTGCAGTACGGGGGCGGCCCCGCTTCGCTGCGAACGGGGAAGCAGTACCGGATCGTAGTGCCGAAGAAGTCCCCTCCGCCGGCCGCGCGCGGCCTGCGCTTCCTGCGCGGGCGCGACTTCGACTTGCGCGCCCCGGGTGGCCGGCAGGTTCCCACCCTGGTCGCTCTGCCGCTGGAAGCATCCGTCGTGGGGAGGCTCCGCCGGGCTGGGAAGCGGCCGCTGGAGTCCGAGCTCGTGTCGATCGAGGTGTACGACGGCCAGGGTACCAATGCGAAAGTGCGCTCCGGGCGCGAGACTGCGGAGCTGCCGCTCTCCAGCAGCGGCGGGACGCTGCTCTCGGGCAAGAAGCTCCTCTTCTGGCACGGCGAGCGCGGCGATCTGGGCGGGGCGAGCTGGCCCGACGTCCAGCTGGTCGAGGTGACCGCCTCGGGCGAGGACCCGTTCGAGGCACAGGTAGAGGTGACCTGCGGCGATGCGCGCGGAACGCTGGGTCTCTTCGACATCCTCGCCGAAGACCCGGAGTCCGCCGGCGCGTTCCGCACGCTGCGCCACGGGCTGTTCCGATCGCGCACGCCCCGGCTGAAGATCTGCTCGGGGGGCCTCGACCCGGCCCAGCTGCGCTTCGTGCTCGATGACGGCGCGGACCAGACCGACGACGAGATCGACGTGAGCGGGCTCGTCGCAGGCCAAGCCGACGTCCAGCTTCCGGCCTACACGCGCCTGGGCAGTGGGGCGACGGGTGCCGTGAACCAGCTCGTCGGGCGGAAGCGAGTCGTGCAGGAGAGCGTCGAAGAGCCTCCGGCGGAGGGCGATTGCGCCCTCTTCCTCTTCGGAGAGAACCGGCTGCGCGTCGAAATGGGCGGCGAGCCGATCTTCATCTCGCGCTCCTTCCACTATGCGGCCGACGACGAAACGGTGCCGGGCGGCTTTTTCCAGTCGGACGAAGTCGAGATCGAGGGTGGGCGGCTCCGGGTGATCAAAGGGTCGCTCACGCTGGATTTCCGCGACGCGGCGAGCGACGCGCAGGTCTCGCGCGCGCTGCATGCGCTGCGGGCTCGGCCGCGCAGCTTCGCCGGCCGCTACAACGTCGTGGAGGCGCACTTCGGCGACGACGTCGGCGGCGCAGGGCTTCTGCAGCTGCGCAACGAGGTGGACGAGCAGCACGACCCCGACATCGAGGCGGTCGGCCTCACCCCGCTGCTCGTCCCCTCGCTGGCCGGAGGCCCCGGCGTGCAGGAGCGGCTCCCGCAGGCGCTGCTCTCCAACTTCGTGGCGGCAAACCACACCTTCACCAACGCCGACGACCACTGGCACCACTTCGTCATCCACACCTTCCCCGCGCACCGGCTGATCGAGAGCCGGCTCTTCCCGGACAGCCGTCCCCCGCAAGTGGGGGTGGCGGGAGCGCGCTTCGAGACCAACAAGAGCTTCATCCGCCCCGAGGCCGAGGACGACGTGCGCCGGGTCCGCGAGTTGGACGCGCAGGAGCCGGAGCGGAAGATCGCCATCTTCGGGCACACCGACCGCGTCGGCGCCGACGCCTCGAACAGCGACTTGAGCCGCGCGCGCGCCGGCTCGATGAACGCGCTGCTGCGGCACGACGAAGGCTTCTGGTACGACCGCTTTGCGCTGCACGAGACGCTCGGCGCCGGGATTCCCGAGCAGAAGTTTGCCCTGCGCGATCTGGGACACTTCACGGGCCCCATCGACGGCACCGCTTCCGCAGATTTCGACGCGGCTGTGTCGGCCTTCAGGGCAGCGCACGGCCTGGCCGCGACCGGGGGGAATGCGGCCGCGCGACGGGCCATGGGCGAGGCGCTGCTCCAGAAGATTGGCGCGACCTTCGCGCCCCTGCGCAACGAATCGGCGTGGGGACTGCGCGAGATCCAGTCCATGCTGCAGGCGCTCGGACATTACGGGGGGCCCATCAACGGCGTGAACTCGAACGCGACGCAGACCGCGGTGCGCGCCTTCCAGGCGAGCGAGGGGCTCACCCAGGACGGCAGCGTCGGTCTCATCACCCGCATCGCCCTCATCCGCGCGTATCAAAGAAAGCTCGTCCCCACCGCCCTCGCGCCGGACCGGTTCCATGCGGGCGCGGTGTTCGGCTGCGGCGAGGCGTTCCCGCTCGTGCCTACCCCGGACAACGTGGAGTCGGCGCAGAACCGGCGCGTGGAGGTGATCTTCCGCCGCACGCCCGTGACGCCCATCGACCCCACCCAGGTTGGGGCGGCCGTGCCTTACCTGGACTGGAAGGCGCCGGAGTTCGACGGCGCGCCGCCGGCCGAGCCGCCCAAGGTGGTCGTCGCGATCACCGATACCGGCTTCGGCCGCAGCTCGGCAGCGGACAACTTCAGCGGCGAGCCGGGGCGGCTTCCCAACGACCTCTTGATCAAGGGAGAGCGGCTGCTGCGGCCCACCGACACGAGCGGCGCCAACGCCGGCAACCCGGCTCTGCAGACGGTGTTCGTCGACGGCAACCTGCAGGGGGTCGGAGACGTGACCGCGCTCGGCGGAGGCGCCGTGCCGGGCGGCGGCCACGGCACGGCGGTGATGACCTGCCTGGGGGCTGACGGAGTGGGCAGCCCGGTGGGCGGGGCCGCGCGCACGGCGCGCAACACCGTGCTCGGCACCGCGCCGCACGTGCACGTCCGGCCCATCCGCATCTCCGCCTCCGGGGGCGGCGCGAACTTCTTCAGCTACCTGCTCGCCCTGGAAATCATGGCGCGCGACCCGGAAGTGCTCGTCCATACGACGTCGATCGCGGACTGGGTCGCGACCCTCAGCTTCACCCCGCAGCAGCTCCGCGCGCTGCAGGAGCGCGCGCAGGAGATGGTGATGCAGGGCAAGCTGATGTTCTCGGTCCCGCAGAACTACAACGGCGGGGCTTTCCCCAACCGCTACTGGGCGGGGACCACGCAGTGGGGACGGCTCGGGCCGGACAAGCGCAACGCCCGCTCCACCAACGCCGGCGCGAACGTCTTCCGCCAGCGGCTGGAGATCGTGGGCGCGACCGCGCGGGTGGGCCGCGCGCCGGCGGGCACCGCCCTTACGGTCAACGCTCCAGGGCAGCAGGAGCTGATCGCGGACTTCAGCTTCATCGGCGAGCAGGTCGGCATCTTCATGCCCGGGTCGCAAATCCGCTCCGTCATGCCCAGCGCCGCCGGCCTGGCTGTACGGCTGGGCGCGCCAGTGCCGATCGCCGGCCAGAACCTGACCGTGGGTGGCATCGACGGGACCTCCTTCGCGACGCCGATGACGGCCGGCGTCGCGGGCGAGCTGATGCTGCTCGACCCCGATCTGCGTCAGCCCGCCAACGTGGCGCGGGTGCTCGAGTACATGGAGGCGACGGCGGATCCACTGCCCAACGTCAACGCCGCCGGCGGGACCGGCGCGCCGGCGAACCCGCGGGTTGGCGATCCCAACATCGGCGCCGCGGCGCATCCGAGCTTCTCCGGCATCCGCCGGGTCCACTTCTGGAAGGCGGTGCTGGCGGCGCTGAACAAGGGCCTGTCCGCCGAGGGCCGCGGCGCAGCCGGCGCGCAGGACGCGTTCTTCACCTTCTGCACGTTGCGCGACGACGCCTCGACCGAGTTCTACGGCTTCGAGATCCGCAGCCCGGTGGCGGATGCGACGGTGTGGCTTCGCAAGGCGAGCGGCGAGATCGTGCCGGCGCACGATGCGGGCGCGGTGTTTCCCGCCAGCCGGACCAGCGCGAGCTGCTGGCGCACGGTGGACGCGCTGCAGGTCGGGCCCAACCAGCCGCTCCCGGCGTTTCCCTGGCCGATCGCGTCGTTTCCAGCGGGGCAGCGGCCGTTCTTCCTCTGCCAGTTCAGCATCGGCAAGGCGCAGCTGGCGGAGTTCCAATCGTTGGTCGCACACCTGCCCGGCGCGGACCCACGGCAGCCGGGCGGAGCGGATTCACCGCCCGTTTTCGACCTGCGCATCGACGACCGGCCCACGCTGCGCAACCCCGGGGCTATCGCACCTGGAGCTCCCGCCCGGCAGCAGGCGCTGCGAACCTTCGTGCAGGCATTCGACGATTTCGTCTTCCAGGTCTCGGCGGTTCCGCAGCCGCTCGCGGGGTTCGTGCTCTTCGCCCAGGGCCACCGCACCGGGCTGGGTGTGGGAGAGGCGGTCCCCGTCTTTGTCTACGCCGTCGACCAGTTCGGGAACTTGACCGATCCCGGCGCCCTCGCGGTGAACCTGACCCACAACGGCACTCCCGGTGCAGCCGCTCCCGCCGCGGGCGTGTTCCTGAACGGCAACCCTGCTGCACCTGCCGGCGTCGCGCTCGCGTTCGGGGCGGCTGGCGACCCGCCGGGAATGGCTCGGGTGCAGTTCCTGGACAACACCGCGGAGATCGTCACGCTGTCGGTGAACGACGGCGCTGGGCACGCCGGCTCCGTCAACCTGCAGGTGGCTGCGGCGGGCGCGGTCGCCTCGCTCCAGGTCGAGGTGCGGCGCCGCGGCGGAGGGGCCAGCGTGGTCGCGCAGCCTCCGTTTGCGGGTGAGCCGCTGGAGGTAGCGGTAAGCTCGGTGGACGGCGCCGGCCGGGTGCGCACCGACTTCACCGGCGAGGTGAGGCTCCGCGTGGCGCAGGGGGAGACGGGCTCGGCCGGGCCGCCTCCGGCGCGCGGGGTGCACGTCAAGGTGAACGACGGAGACGCCTTCAGCGAGGCGGCCTTCCGGCACGTCTTCACCGCGGCGGACGCGGGGCAGCACTCGTTCCCGATCTTCTCCTACACGGCGGGTCCTCTGCAGATCGAGGCGAGCGGTGGTGGCGCGACCGGGCGCAGCGAGCCCATCGAGGTGGTGGCGGGACCGGTGGCGAGTTTCGCGGTGCAGGCCTCGTCGCCGCAGACGGCGGGGCGGCGCTTCGAGCTGGCGCTGACCGCGCTCGACGCGCACCAGAACCGGGTCGAGCAGTTCGCCGGCGCGGTGGCCCTCTCGCTCGCCGCCGGAACGGCCGGTGCCGCAGGTCCGCCGCCGGACGGCGTGTTCCTCGGCGACACGGCGCTAGTGGCCGACGACACGGTGAGCTTCACCCAGGCGGACGGAGGCGTGAAGCGCGTGCCGGTGACGTGCTTCCGCGCGGAGAACGTCACCTTCCGCGCGACCCACAACCCGCCCGGCGGTGGCGCGGCCATCGTGAGCAACTCCTCGCCGATCCAGATCCAGGCTGCCGGCGCGCTCCACCACTTCCGCTTCGAGATCACCGGCGCGCAGAGGGCCGGCTCGACCTTCCAGCTCCGTGTCGTGGCGGAGGATTCCGCGAACAGCCGCCTGACCGGGTTCGCCGGGAACGTCCAGATCGGTCTGGTCGCCGGCACGGCATTCAACGCGGTCCCGGTCCGGCAGGGGGTGCTCGTCGAGACGGCGGCCGGCGTGGCGGGCAACGCGCACGTTTTCGCTCCCGCCGACGCGGGCGCGTTCACCTTCCTCGTCACGCCCTTCACGGCGGAGCAGGTGACCTTGAGCGCCACCGACGGCGCAGGAATCACCACCAACACGCCGGCGCTGCCCATCCAGGCCGGGCTGTTCGCCCAGTTCGCGGTCCTGCCCGCGGGGGGCGCCCACGCCAACGTGCCCTTCGCGCTTCGCGTCGAGGCGCGCGACACGTTCAACAACGTGGTGCAGAACTTCCTCGGGCAGGTGAGCCTGTCGGTCAGGCCCGGCGCCGGTGCCTTCGCGGCCGTGCCGGCTCCCACCGGGCAACATGCCTTCGCGCTGGCCGACGCCGGCGTGCACGTCTTCAACCTGACGGTGGGCTCGTCGGGGGCCGGCCACCAGGTACAGGCGACCGACGGCAACGTGGTCGGGACCTCGGCGGCGTTCAATGTCGCTCCCTAGGTACGCCGCGGCGCTGGCGCTCGCGGCCTGCGCCGCAGTGCCGCGGCAGGAGGAAACCATGGCGGGACCCGTCGAGATCACGGAGCGCTTCAGCGGCGGCGGTCCTGAAGCGGAGCTGGGCGCCGGCGTCAGCGCGGCGCTCGACCGCGCGGCTTGGACCGAGATGGAGTCGCGGCTGCCCGACGGCCACCCCGCCCGCGGCAAGGCGGGGCCGGTGGATTTCACCCGCTCCGCGCTCCTCTTCGTGCGCCTCGGCGCCGACTCCAACACCGAGCTCCATGTCGAGTCGGCCGAGCGCAGCGGGCAGCGGCTGACGCTGCGGCTCACGCGCAGGCAGTCCGTGCCGGACCTGCTCGCCGTCGTTCCCGCCCAGGCATGGCTGCTGCTCGAAGTGCCCCAAAAGGCGCTGCAGGGCCGTCCCGCGCTATCCGTGCTGGTGAACGGCGCGCCCTGGAGCGCACAGATGGAGTACCTCTAGTCTGGCTGTTCGAAAAACCTCGGCGTCCGTCCGGATTCGGTCGTGCTGCGCGTGCCGCCGGCTGGTGTACGCTGCGGTCGTGCCGACACAGAACCGGCCGTCGAGTCGCGCCGCACGCGCGACGACGAGCAAGGGACAGAGGACCAAGGTTTCCTCTTCGGACTCGGAGTGGATTGCACTGCGCCAATACGTGTGGCGACGGCCGGTGGGGCCTCCGCGCACAGTACACGTGCAGATCAGTGCTCCTAGACGGTCAAAGCGCGAGTGGGCGTGCCGGCTGCTCATCGCGGGACTACCTTCGCAGATCGACCAGCACATCTACGGCATCGACTCGGTACAGGCGTTGGAACTTGCCCTAGTCACTGCCGGCAAGGTGCTGGCAGGCACGCCCGAGTTCCGGGCGGGCCAAGTCGAGCAGTGGAACAAGCCGATCAAGTTCGACACTGATCTCTTCCTGCCGCTGCCCATGCACACGCTGCAGGGAGTTCTCCAAGGAATCCGCCACTACTTCGACCGGAAGGGGATCCGGAGGCTGCCACAAGGCGAGCTACTGCGGAGCCTGCTGGGCGTGATGCGCGAGGTCCAACTGGATCTCGCCACTCTGGCCTCCCACCTTCCGATCACGCCACGGCAAGGTCGAGTCTTGCGTCCGTGAGCTGTGCGGGTCGTGCGCTTCGTCTGTTCTCCGGTGGACGTGCCGGGTACACGATCAGTTTGAGGCCGCGCGTGCGCCCCGCTTGTGCAATCACCGGCGCGGGGGGAGAGGTCCGGTCCGCGGCCCTGTACAGCTGGTACATGTCAGGTCTGGGGGTATCTTCCCCCGTTCCAGGCGTTCTCGGATGTCA
>DATFTN010000194.1:0-21534 GCA_035261845.1 Myxococcales bacterium
GGCCCGAAGGCCCTTTTTGCGTGTCATTCCGGGGGAGAGATCACACGGGACAGGTGCTGTGAAGCCCCCCGGCGCAAGCGATCGAAATCGCTTCGGCTTTTCTCAGCCCCCAAAGAAAAACCTCAATCTGGGCGTGCACCCGTCGGCGGCGACTGTCAGGGGGCTCTGCTAAGGTGTCTGGATGCTGGAGCTGCTGCGAGTCCGCGCCTTTGCCATCATCGACGAGCTGGAGGCGCACTTCGCGCCCGGGTTCAACGTGCTGACGGGCGAGACCGGGGCGGGCAAGAGCATCCTGGTCGATGCGCTGCACCTGGTGCTGGGCGGGCGCGCGCAAGCCGAGGCGGTCCGGACGGGTGCCGACGAGGCAGAGGTCCAGGCGCTGTTCCGCCCTCGCGATCCGGCGGCGACCGACGCGCGGCTGTCCGCGCTCGGGCTGCCCGCCGCGGGCGCTGAAATGGTGGTGCGCCGCACGGTGCAGCGCGAGGGCCGCAGCCGCGCCTGGGTCAACGGATCGCTGGCCACCGCGGCGCAGCTCGGGCAGGCGACCCGGGGGCTCCTCGACATCTCCGGCCAGCATGAGCACGTCGGCCTGCTCGACGCGCAGACCCACCTGGCCATGCTGGACGGCTACGCCGGCCTGGCGTGCGGCGAGTACGAAGCCGCTTTTCTCGCCCTGGCCGAGGCGGAGCGGGAGCGGGCCCGGCTCGACTCGGACGAGAGCGCCCGGTCGGAGCGGGCCAGCTTCCTCCGCTACCAGCTGGACGAGCTGGAGAAGGCCGACGCCAAGGCGGGCGAAGACGAGGCGCTGGCGCAGGAGCGGCGGGTGCTGGCCGCGGCCGAGAAGCTGCGCGGCGGCGCGGAAGAGGCGGAGGCGCTGCTCCGCTCCGGCGACGAGGCGGCGGTGGTATCGGCCTCCCGGGCGTGCAAGAGGCTCGACGAGCTGGCCGGGATCGATCCTTCGCTGGCGCAGGTCGCCACGGCGGTGCGCGGCGCGGCGGCGGAGCTGGACGAGGCGGGTCGCACCCTGGCGCGGTATGCCGGACGCGCGGGCGGCGATCCCCAGCGCCTGGAGGCGATCGACGAGCGGCTGGAGCTGCTCCGCCGCCTCGCCCGCAAGCACGGCGGAAGCCTGGCGGCCGCCCTGCAGCGCCGCGAGACGATGAACGCGGAGCTTCAGTCGCTCGAGCACCACGACGAGGCGCTCGCGGCCGCGCAGGCGCGGGTCGGCGAGCTCGGGAACCAGGCGCTGCTGCTCGGCAGGGAATTGTCCGAGAAGCGCCGCGCGGCCGCGGCCGGATTCTCGCGCGCGGTGGCGGCGGAGCTGTCGGCGCTGGGGATGGCGCGGACGGAGATCTCCGTCCGGTTCGGGCCGGTGGGGGAGGGGGGCATCCCCGTGGACGGGGAGGTGCTGGGGCCCCGCGGGCTCGAGTCGGCCGAGCTGCTCCTCTCGCCAAATCCGGGCGAAGAGCTGCGCCCGCTGGCCCGCATCGCCTCGGGAGGCGAGCTGTCGCGCGTGCTTCTCGCCGTGAAGCGCGTCCTCGCCGACGCCGACGACGTGGACACCTATCTCTTCGACGAGGTCGACGCCGGTATCGGCGGCGCGACGGCGGATGCGGTCGGCCGCGCTCTCGCGGCCGTCGGCCGGGGCCGGCAGGTGATCTGCATCACGCACCTGCCGCAGATCGCAGTGTTCGCCGAACGCCACCAGGTCGCCGAGAAGGAAGTCCGGCGGGGGCGCACGCACAGCCGGGTAGCGCCGGTGGAGGGTGAGGCGCGTGTGCAGGAGCTGGCGCGGCTCCTCTCCGGCCAGCCGACCCAGGTCGCGCTGCAGCACGCGCGCGAGCTGCTCGATAAAGCACGGACGCGTCGCGGGGCGGCCGCGCGGAAAGCGGGGTGAGATATAGACTCGATTGTCGCATTGGAAGGAGAGCCCGCCCTGAGCGCGTTCCGCAGCGCTGCCCGGACCGACACCGGGATGAAGCGCGAGCACAACGAGGACAGCTGGCTCATCAACGAGGACCTCGGGCTCTTCGTCGTCTGCGACGGCATGGGAGGGCACGCCGGGGGAGAGACGGCCAGCCGCCTCGCCGTCCAGACCATCGAACGCGAGCTGCTCGGGGCCCGGATGCGGCCCGACGACCCGTTCACGTCGAAGGCCCCGCTCGCCGACCCTCCGCTGGCCGGGGCGCTGCGGGAAGCGATCGAGGGCGCCTGCGCCGCGGTCTACCGCACTTCCAAGGCCAACCCGGAGCTGCAAGGCATGGGCACGACCTGCATCGCCTTGCTGATCCAGGCCGAGATCGCCATCCTGGGGCACGTGGGCGACAGCCGCGCGTACGCGGTGCGCGATGGCGAGGTGGTGCAGCTAACCGAGGACCACTCGCTCGTCAACGAGCAGGTTCGCGCGGGGCTGCTCACGCCCGACGAGGCGCGCCACAGCCGGCTGAAGAACATCATCACCCGCTCGGTGGGGTTCGAGGAGGACGTGCTCGTCGACCTGGTCGGGTTCGAGACCAAGGCGGGCGACCGGTACCTGCTCTGCTCCGACGGCCTCTCCAACCTGGTCGACAACGACGAGATCGGCGCCCAGCTCTTGCGCCACGACGATCCCGACCGGGCCTGCCGCGCGCTGGTCGACCTCGCCAACGAGCGCGGCGGGGACGACAACATCACCGTGATCGTGATCCACCGCGCCGGCTGAGCGCCTCCCGGGAGCACGGGGCCGGCCGCTCAGACGCGGTAGCGGTCGACCAGCTTCGAGACCTTCTCCGAGACTTGCTCGACCGCCCCCGCGGCGGCACCGGTCGCCTCCATCCGCTTCAGGGTCTGGTCCATCGTCTCCGACAGCTCGGAGACGGCGGTGAAGATCTGCCGGATGCCCGCGTCCTGCTGGTTGACGACCTCGGCGATCTGGACGGCGGCGGCGATGCTGTCCTTCACGATGTCCGAGAGGGCCCGCAGGTTGTCGCCCGACGCCTTCACTTGCGAGAGGCCCCGGTCCACGCGGTCCTCGCCGGCCCTGCTGATCGCCACGGCGGTGCCGATGGCCCGGGAGACGTCCTCGAGCGCCTCCCGCACCCGGCGGGTCGCCTCGATGGATTGGTCCGCCAGCGAGCGGATCTGGCGCGCCACCACCGCGAAACCCTTGCCGTGCTCGCCCGAGCGCACCGCCTCGATGGCCGCGTTCAGCGCCAGCATGTTGGATTGGTCGGCGAGGTCCTTGACCGTGTCGGTGATCCGGCCGATCTGTCCTGCGCGATCGGAAAGGAGTCCGATGGTCTGCGCAACCTGGGCCACCTGGGCGCGCATCTCGGTCATCGCGGTCATGGTCTGGTCGACGGCGACCTGGCCGGATTGGGTGATCGCCTCCGCGTTGCGCGCCACTTGGACCACGCCCTCCGCCTTCTGCGCGGCGGCCACCGAGGTCTGACGGATCTCCTGCGCGGTGGCGTGCGCCTGCTGCAGAGCGGCCGCGTGCCGGGAGACGATCTGCTCCTGCTCCTTTGCCGAGCTGCCCAGCTCTCCCGCCGACCGTCCCAGGATCCGGACGGACTCGCGGAGATCGCCGTTGATCGTCCGCAGCCCCTCCACCAGCCGCGCGAACGCGCGCGCCAGATCGCCGATCTCGTCTCCCGAACGGACCTCGATCGGCAAGGTGAGGTCCCCTCGCGCGGCGATCTCGCTGGTGACGCTGGTCAGGTGGCGGATGGGCCGGATGAAGACGTACGCGGCCAGCACCAGGCCGAGCAGCACGCCTCCCGCCCCGATCGCCAGCCCGGCGCCCACCAGGGCCCGGCGCAGCGCGCCGACGCTCTGCGAGATGGAGGCGAGGTCCATCCCCACGTGCACGACGCCCAGCGAACCGCCGGCGATGGGAGCCGCCACGTCCATCGCCCAGACGCGGCCGTGCCCGGTCTGGAACTGGACCGACTCGGCCACCTTGACCCGTTCCCCCGCCGGAAGCGCGCCGCTCGAGATCCAGTTGCTCTCGGTGAATTCGGCCGGGAACTGCTCGAAGGTGTGCGCGAGGATGCTCGCCTCCCAGTCCTGGATGTAGATGTAGCGCACGCCCGAGATGCTCCTGCTGTCGTTGATCAGGTCGCGCACCTTGCCGACGCTCGTCACCAGCGTCTCCCGCGTATTCGAAGACAGCGAGAATGCCAGCGCCAGGGCGATCGCCTCGCCTTTGGAGCGGTACTGCGAGGTCATCGAGTCGACCTGCTTGCGCGTGGCGATGCTGGAGAGCGCGGCGGTCACCGAGACCGCCACCAGAAGCATCGCGCCGCTCAGCTTGGGCAACAGCCGCACGGCGACCTACTTGTACCTGCCGTATTGTTCGCCGTTCTTGTTCAGGTGCGCGGCGGAGGCGTCTCTCGGCCTGAGCGAGAAGTCCGCGCGGACCGCTTCGCCGGCGCGCACCCGCGCTTCGCGGCGCACGGGCTCGTGCCCCGCCGACCAGGCCACGACCACGTAGTCGCCCGGGGACAGTCCCGCGAGGGTATAGCTGCCGTCGGAGGCGACTTCCGTGGACCGGCCGTCCGGGACCACCAGCAGCTTGGCCTTCATGTTCGGGTGGATGTTGCAATAGACGTCGATCTCGCCCGCGCGCGGCAGCTCCAGCGACTTCGCCCCCCCGCCCCGATAGAGGCCCAGGTCGAATTGGTTGCCGGGCGTGGGCGAGAAGACGTTGTGATAGAAATTGTCTCGGTTGGTGAAGTGCACCGTGTCGCCGGCGCGCACCCAGATGGCGCGCGGCCGGAACTCGGTGTCCTTCTGCTCCAGCTCCTTGCTCGCCGGCTCTGCGCGCGTGGCCGCGTCGGGCCCCTTCTCCACGTACACCACCGCCAAGGGGCCGCTTCCGCCCGCCAGCTTCACCGTGCCCGAGATGCTTCCTGGAGCGGCAGCCGCTGGAAGCGCGGCCGCGACGATGATCGTGAGGATGAACCATCCGTTGCGCATTTGGTCTCCGGTCGGGGAGTCTCAGAACCTGAAAATGATCGAGCTGGTGAAGACGTCGTCTGGGATCTCCGGGCCGGTGACCTCGACCAGGTGCAGGTATTCGAGCTTGGCGATCAGGTTCCAGCTGATGTCGAACCGCACGCCCGCGGTGAACCGCAGGAGGTCCGTCAGGTACAGGTTGGGGAAGGCGAGCAGGTCCGCCTTGCGCCGGTCGACGCGGCCGAGCAGCCCCAGCCAGGGAAGGAGCTGGTACTGCAGCTCGCCGTACCAGCCGGTCACGTGCAGCCGCGCCGCCTGGTCGATGCCTCCGCCGTCGGCGTGTCCGCGGAGGATCTCGCCCTTGAAGGTGAGGTCCCGGACGGTCACCCGCAGGTCCGCCCCGGCGAGCCACTGCACGGTGGCGTCGGAACGCTGCTCGTCCTGCGCGCCGATCTCTCCGGACGCGCCGATCTCGGCGGTGATGGGCAGCGGCAACAGCAGCGAGACCCGTCCGGAGACCGTCTTCCCTCCGTTCAAGTCGATCTCGTTGAAGAAGTGGGCAAACTTCTCCGTGAAGGTGCCGCCGTTGCTCACGGCGAGGTTCACCGTCAAGCGTTGATCGAAGAACGCCCCCCGGACCTTCAGGCCCGTCAGCTCTCCCTCCGTGTAGCGGGAGATCAGCGAAGGGGTGATGCCGAAATTGTCGGGCGCCTTGCGCGTGCGGTACTCGATCCCGAACGTCGACTCGAACTTCCCGGCGAACACGTGCAGGTCGACGGCCTTGAAGGGCACCCATTCCAGGTAGGCCAGGTCCACGTCAAACTGGTCCCCCGAGGAGCCGAGCAGGCCCTGCCGCGGCTCGAAGCCGATGCTGCTCTCGAAGAAGAACGATTCGCCGAAGCTGGCGGCGAGCCCCAGGTTGACCATGTTGACCAGGAACGACGGGTGCCCGCCGGACTGGATGGGATCGAAGCGGGGCACGTTGGTGCGATCGAGGCCCAGGTCGGCGGAATCGCCCTGCGAATTGATGGGATTGCCCCAGGGATCCCCGAGGAACACCCAGGGGACCACGCCCTGGTACTCGGGGTGCAGGAGCTTGCCCGCGTCGCGCACGTAGGCGGTGCCGTCCCCCTGGGTGCCGAAGAAGCCCGCGTCGACATAGCCGGTGAGCCGCAGGCGGACCCCGTCCATCAGGGTCAGGTGCCCGAACCCTCCACCTCCGTCGCCGGCGCGAAGCGGCGGCTCCTCCGCGCGAAGCGCAGCCGGGAGCAGGGCGGCGGCGAGGAGCGCGAGCGCGGCGATCGCGTTCTTCATGGCAGCGGGGGAGCGGTGACGAGCGCCGACGGCAGCGGGGCGCCGTTCAGCGACTCGAGGAACGCGACCAGGTCGTCCACGTCGCGATCGGAGAGGAGGAGGGGCTGCATGGAGATGTCCTTCGTTCCGTCGAATCCGGACGAGCCGCCGCCGTCCCGATAGAAGACGATCACGTCGCGCAGCGTGGCGAACCCGCCCGTGTGCATGTACGGGGCGGTGCGCGCCGCGCCGCGCAGTCCCGGCGTCTTGAACGCCCCGCGCGAGGCCTCCGGGTCGGCTGCCGCGGCCGCCGCGGCGGCCTGGAGCCGCGAATCGTCGACGGCGTCGCTGTAGAGGCCGGCGGCGTTGAACTCCACGGCCAGCACCTGGGGCAGGCCGTTCAGGCGCCCGTCGTCGACCAGCGGCACGGTGGCGCCGACTTGCGCGACGCCGGTGTTGTGGAAGCGGCCGTCGCTGAAGGTGGGACCGAAGTGGCACTCGTTGCAGGAGGCCCGCCCCACGAAGAGCTTGGCACCGCGCACCGCGGTCGCGCTGAGCGCGGTGGTCTCTCCGGTCATGTACCTGTCGAACGGCGAGTCGCGGTCCAGGAGCAGGCGCTCGTACGCCTCGATCGCTTTGCCGAAGTTGCTGAAGATCCGATCCACCACCGCCTGATCGGCGGGCGCCATCTGGTCCCAGCTGGCCTGGCCCGGCTTGCCGGCAGCGGGGAAGCGCCCGGTGTCGGAGAGATCGGGCAGGGCGCCGAACACCGCGCCATAGGGACCGGCGTAGAGCTGGGCGATCAGGTGGGCGACCTGCAGCCGGGAGAAGTTGTGCTCGCCGGCGCTTTCCACCGGCCCGAGCGCCTGGGACCAGAGCGAATCCCGTCTCCCGTCCCAGAACTGCCAGGGCGAATACGCGGCGTTGTACACGCTGGGCGCGTTCCGGCCGGTCCACGACGACCCCAGGCTCGTGTTCGCCGGCCGCGAGCGGACGTCGGCGCCGCCCTGCGCGGGATTGTGGCAGGAGATGCAGCCCACCGTGCCGCTCGCGCCGGCCGGGCCGGTCGCCCCGTTGGATCCGTTGCTCCCGATCGCCAGCGGCCCGGAGAAGCGCGTGTCGAAGAAGAATTGCTGGCCTAGCGCGGCGGCGGCCGGAGAGTCCGCGAGCGCGTTGGTGGGATCGGGCGCCAGCGCCCCGATGGCGTACTCGCGCAGGAGAGCGCGCTCCGCGTCCGTGAGATCGGGCGACGCGTGGCACGCCGCGCAGGCGACTAGCACAGCAATGGCGAGTCGGAGCATCCCCCCCCCCATCAGCGATAGTGGACCGTCGAGACGACCGGTCAAAAAATCAAGCCGCTAAAGTGAAATGCGGAATCCTGTGATTTGGTAACCCACTCGTTTACAGAAAAGGCGCGCGGCGCACAGTGCGGCACACCCTGGTCCGATCCCTGTCGCGACCGGAGCCGCGCCGGCCGGCGGGGTGGGGTAGGTGGATGCAAGCCCCGCGCCTACCTGGCCCGGTGCTCACTGCAGGACGCGGGAAACGGCGGCGCGGGGCACGACCGTTGTTGACGGAGCGCTGTAGAATCCGATACTGGACGCAAGCTTGCGGCCGGCCGGCCGCGCGCCCACCTTCCAGGCCGGTCCCAAGGCCTCTGTTCCGCGGGAAGCGGACGCGCTGGCGGGAGGTTGGTGGGGTGACGGCCGGGCTGCGCGGCTTTTCAGGCGCGCTGCGGCCGGCGAGGGGAGCAGGAGGAGGTCCTTGGACAAGTCGTACACGATCCTGGTCGTTCCGGATCGCGACGCCAAGGTAAAGAAGATCCGCGTCGAGCAGCGAGTGCTCGTGCGCGCCGTCCTCTGCCTGGGGCTGGTCCTCGCCGCGCTGGCCGGCGCGATGGCGCACTACTTCAACGTGGTCGGCAAGGTGGCCGAGAACAAGGTGCTGCGGGACGAGAACCTCGAGCTGCAGAACCGCTGGCGCGAGGCCGAGCAGAAATTCGCGCACATCAACGACGAGCTGGACCGGGTCAAGCGGCTCAACGCCAACCTGCGGCACATCACCCAGCTGAACGACCCGGATCGCAAGCTCAGCATCGCGGCGCCGGAGCCGGCGCACGGCGGCGGTCCCGAGTTCGTCGGCGGCGGCATCGCCACCGAGCCCGCGCAGGCGGGTATGGGCGCGGTGGGCATGTCCAAGGGCGCGACCTCCGGCGGCGAGGGCCGCATGATCGCCGACGGCGACTCGGCCCCCGGTCCCGCGGACCAGGGCGACCTGCTCAAGCAGCTCGATGAGCTGGGCAAGAAGGTCAAGGCGCAGGAGCAGGAAGCGCGCGCGTTGAAGAGCTACTTCGAGGACCAGCAAGCCCTGCTCGCGTCCGCGCCGTCCATCTGGCCCGTGCGCGGGTGGGTCACCTCGGACTATTCGGTGCGGCTCGACCCCTACACCGGAGAGCGGGTGATGCACGAAGGGCTGGACATCGCCACTGCCATGGGGACGCCGGTGCGGGCCCCCGCCGACGGCACGGTGGTGTTCAGCGGGCTCGAAGGCGGGTACGGGCACGTGCTGGTGCTGGATCATGGATATGGCTTGAAGACGCGCTACGGTCATCTCCTGAAGATCGAAGTGAAGGTGGGGCAGAAGGTGCGCCGCGGCGACGTGATCGCTGCGGTAGGCAATACGGGCCGCTCGACCGGCCCGCACCTGCACTACGAGGTGCGGGTGAACGGCGTCGCGGACAATCCGCGGAAGTTCATCCTGGAGGAATAGCCGCGCGGTGAAGCCACAGCGCCGCCGAATACGGCGGCGGCTGGCGGCGGCTGTTCGCTTGACAAGCATGCTCTACCGCTTAGGCTTTGCGGATCCCGGGAGGACGATGCGCGGAGCACTCGCAGCGGCATGCGCGGCAGTCTTGATGGGCCTGGCCTCGCCGGGCGCCTTCGCCTGCGCGTCGCTCGCCGCCGCCCGGGGGGCCTCGGAACAGCAGCTCGCCCCGTTCGCGCAGCGCTCCGCCTCCCGCGCCGTGCCCGCCCGCGTCGAGCGGCGGACCTCGGCGCCTGCCGCCGGACATGAATCGAGTAGCGCTCCTCCGGCGGGCGAGCGCACCGTCGTCTGGCGCGCCCCCTCGGGACCGGCGCCCAGCCGCGCGCCTCCGGCCGCGCGCTCGTAACGCGTCCGCCCGCACCAGCGGGCTTTCCGGCTGGCCGTTCCCGTTCCGCTTCGCTCCACGAAGGTCCCGATCATGTTCGACTACGTCCTGAAGAAGATCGTCGGCACGAAGAACCAGCGCGAGCTGCGCCGCATGCAGCCCGCGGTCGCGCGCATCAACGAGCGGGAGGGCTGGGCGAAATCGCTCTCCGACGAACAGATGCGCGAGCAGATCCGCGCCTTCCGCAAGCAGGTGGCCGACGCGCCCGAGAAGGAGAAGTCGGCGGTGCTCGACCGCCTCCTGCCCGACTGCTTCGCGCTCACCCGCGAGGCGAGCGTGCGCGCCCTGGGCATGCGCCACTTCGACGTGCAGTTGGTGGGCGGGATGGCGCTGCACCGCGGGACCATCGCCGAGATGAAGACCGGCGAAGGCAAGACGCTGGTCGCCACGCTGCCCTGCGTGCTGAACGCCCTGGAAGGGAAGGGCGTCCACGTGGTGACGGTCAACGACTACCTGGCCCGCCGGGACGCCGAGTGGATGGGCCGCATCTACCGCCTGCTGGGACTCACCACCGGGTGCGTGGTGCACGGGCTGACCGACAAGCAGCGCCAGCACGAGTACGGCTGCGACATCACCTACGGGCAGAACAACGAGTTCGGGTTCGACTACCTGCGCGACAACATGAAGTTCCGGCTCCAGGACTACGTCCAGCGCGAGCTGCACTACGCCATCGTCGACGAGGTGGACTCGATCCTCATCGACGAAGCCCGCACTCCGCTCATCATCAGCGGCCCGTCGGAGGAGTCGACCGACAAGTACTACAAGATCAACAAAGTCATCCCCGGGCTCATCCGCGACCGCGACTTCACCGTCGACGAGAAGGCGCGCTCGGTGGTCTTGACCGACGAGGGCGTGGAGAAGGTCGAGGCGCGCCTGAGCGTCCCGAACCTCTACGACCCCGAGCAGATCGAGACGCTGCACCACGTCGAGCAGGCCCTGCGCGCGCACACCCTGTACCGCAAGGACCACGAGTACGTGGTGAAGGACGGCGAGGTGATCATCGTCGACGACTTCACCGGCCGCCTGATGCCCGGCCGGCGCTGGTCGGACGGGCTGCACCAGGCGGTGGAGGCCAAGGAGAACGTCAAGATCGAGAACGAGAACCAGACCCTGGCCACGGTCTCCTTCCAGAACTACTTCCGCCTCTACACCAAGCTATGCGGGATGACCGGCACCGCCGACACCGAGGCCGAGGAGTTCAACAAGATCTACCGGCTCGACGTGCTGGTGATCCCCACCAACAAGAAGAACATCCGCTCCGACCAGCAGGACACCGTCTACAAGACCGAGCGGGAGAAGTTCACCGCGGTTTGCAACGAGATCGAGGAGAAGTGGAAGAAAGGCCAGCCGGTGCTGGTGGGCACGGTGAGCATCGCGAAGAGCGAGGTGCTCTCCAACCTGCTCAAGAAGCGCAGCGTCCCCCACGACGTGCTGAACGCGAAGCAGCACGAGCGCGAGGCGGAAATCGTCGCCCAGGCGGGGCGCAAGGGGCGCCTCACCATCTCCACCAACATGGCCGGCCGCGGCACCGACATCCTCCTCGGCGGCAACCCCGAGTTCCTCGCCAAGCGGGACGCGGGACAGGAGCCCAACGCCACCGAGATCGAGGGCCGGCTGGTGCAGGAGCGGGTGGCCAAGGCCAAGGAGAGCGGCGACGGCAAGTTCGCCCCGGTGACGGCGGCCGAGGTGGAGGAGGAGCTTGGCCGGGTGCACGGCGAGTGGAAGCAGCGGTATGACGCCGCGCTCGCGCGCTACCGGGAGGAGTGCTCGCGCGAGCACGACGAGGTGATCGCGGTGGGCGGCCTGCACATCCTGGGAACCGAGCGGCACGAGTCGCGCCGCATCGACAACCAGCTGCGCGGCCGTGGCGGCCGCCAGGGCGACCCCGGCTCGTCGAAGTTCTACCTGTCTCTGGAAGACGACCTGATGCGGATCTTCGCCTCGGACCGGATCTCCAAGCTGATGGAGACCTTCGGCGTCCAGGAGAACGAGCCCATCGAGCACCCCTGGCTCACCAAGGCCATCGAGGGCGCGCAGAAGCGGGTCGAGGGGCAGAACTTCGACATCCGCAAGAACCTCCTCGAATACGACGACGTGATGAACCAGCAGCGCAAGACGATCTACGGGATGCGCAAGGAGGTGCTGGCGGCCGGCGCGGGCATACCGCTGGTCTGGTTCACCGAGGACCCGAAGACGAAGAAGAAGACCCGGCACGAGAAGGTCGTCACCTGGAAGGACCAGGAGGAGCAGCTCTACGACCTGATCGAGGACTTGATCATCGAGATGGTCGACGAGGCGGTGCCGCGCTCGAAGAGCGAGGAATGGGATCCCGACGCGCTGGCGCTGCGGGTGCGCGAGCAGTTCAACGTGGACATCAATCTCAAGAACGCCGCGCCGGACCGGGAGAAGCTGCAGCTCGACATCTTCAACGTGGTCGAGAAGAAGCTGAAGTTCAAGTTCGAGAGCTACGGAGACATGTACCGCGAGTTCGTGCAGTACTCGTACCTGTACGCGATCGATCAGCTCTGGAAGGACCACCTGCTGCAGATGGACCACCTGCGCCAGGGCATCCACCTGCGCGGCTACGGCCAGAAGGACCCGAAGATCGAGTACAAGAAGGAAGGGTTCGAGCTCTTCCAGATCATGAAGGGCCGCATCGCCGCCAGCATCATCGCCACCACCATGCGGATCGAGCCGGTACAGCAGCCCGCCGTCGCGCAAGCGGCCACCCGCGCCCCGGCGCAGGGCGCCACTTCCGCCAGCCTGCCGTCCATGCCTCAGCGCCGCGCGGCCCGGACCATCGAGACCCACGGCGAAGCCCCCGGCGCCCGCGGAGACGGAGCAGCCGCCGCCCAGCAGGGCACCGTCACCCGCGCCGGCCCCCGCGTCGGCCGCAACGATCCCTGCCCCTGCGGCAGCGGCAAGAAGTACAAGAAGTGCCACCTCCCCCTCGAAGAAGGCGCCCCCGCCCCAGAGTAGTGCCATTGAGCGTCTGCAAGCGTTTCACGCGGAGAGCGCGGAGGAGCAAAGCGAGGGCGCGGAGAAACTCGGTTTCACGAAAAACAAATCGAACCTCTGCGCCCTCCCCCTCCTCGGCGCCCTCTGCGTGAAACGGTCTTGGGCAGCAATCGCGCCTAGGCGGCGCACTCGCCTTCTTGGAGGACGACTTCGAAGGATTGCTTCTCGCCCAGGTCGATGAAGTCGTCCGGGGTGGCTTCGGATTCGGTCATCTCCGTCAGGTCGGTGAGGAGAGCCTGGACCTGGGGGATGGGGACGCGGGCGAAGAAGCTCTCCGGAGCCTCGTCCGGCTGCTTCTCCGAGGCGTACAGCTCGAGCAGGCGGGTCAGTGCCGGTGGCGCGCGGCGGGCGGGGAGCTTCACGGCGAGACGGCCGAAGGAAGTGCCGTCGAACTTGCCGCCCAGGTAGACGTGGTACTGCGGCACCGCGCGTCCCGCGATCTTGCGCACCGAGCCCTGGAAGCCGATGCCGGCGACGTAGTGCTGCCCGCAGCCGTTGGGGCAGCCGGACACCTTGATGGAGAGCGTCTCGGCCAGCGCGGCCACCTCCGGATGTTCCTGGAGGTGACGCGAGAGGAGGTCTGCCAGCCCGCGCGACTGCGTCACGGCCAGCTTGCAGGACATGGCGCCGGGGCAGCTCGTCACGTCGCCGATCGTCCGCGGCCCGGTCAGCGCCAGGCCCAGCGCCTGGAGACGGGCATGCAAGGCGGGGAGCGCCTCGCGCGCGATGAAGCGGATCACCAGGTTCTGCTCCGCCGTCGTCCGCACCTGCTCCTCCGCGCTCATCTCCCGGGCGAGCTGTGCCAGGCCGCGAAGCTGCGCCGTGGAGAGGTCGCCGAGCGGCACGCGCACCGTCACCGCCACCTGCCCGCGGTGCTTCTGCGCCCGCACGTTCCTGTCCAGGAACTCGTCGAACCCGGGCCCCGCCGGCTGCAGGAAGGCGCGCTTGAGCCGAGGGATCGCCACCGGCGGCAGCTCGCCCAGCGGCCGCCCGCCCTGGGCGGCGATCGCCTCGCGCTCCTTGCGGTACTCGGCGAGGAACCCCTCCACGCCGAGCCGGTCGATCACGAACTTGAGCCGCGCCTTCGCCTTGTTCTTGCGGTCGCCGGTGCGATCGAACACCCGGAGGACCGCCTCGCCCACCTCGAAGATCTGCTCCACTGGAAGGAACTCGTGGGCCAGGAATCCCGCCCGGCGCAGCGTGGACAGGCCGCCTCCGATCGTCACGCGGAAACCGCGCCGCCCGTCGCGCACTCGGGCCAGGAAGCCGATGTCGTGGAACCCGGCGCCCACGCAATCGCCGCCGCAACATCCGCCGAAGGCGATCTTGAACTTGCGCGGCAAGGTCGAGGAGAGCGGCCCGCGCAAGAGGTGGCGGGTCATCGCCTCGGCGTAGGGCGTCACGTCGAACGGCTCGCGCTCGGCCACGCCCGCGTACGGGCATCCGGTGATGTTGCGCACCGAGTTGCCGCAGGCTTCCCGAGTGGTGAGCCCGGCGTCGCCCAGCCGGCGCAGCACCGCCTCGACGTCATCCATCTTCACGAAGTGGAACTGGACGTTCTGCCGGGTGGTGATGTGCCCCTTTCCGTTCGACCAGCGCTCCGAGACCTCGGCCAGCGCCAGGAGCTGCTCGGGAGTGAGCACGCCCTGCGGGATCTTGCAGCGAACCATCATCGGGCCGTCCTGCCGCTGGCCGTAGACTCCGTGGACCAGGCGGAAGGCGCGCCAGGAATCCGGCGCCAGCTCCCCGCGCTCGAACTCCTCCAGCTTGGCGACGAACCGATCCAGCTCGGCTTCGTCGGCGAATCCCAGCCGCGTCGAGCCGAGCGCCTGCGGGTGGTTCATCTCTGACATCGAAGTCCTCCTCAGGCCGCGGGAGCGCTGCGGCGCTCCTGCGGCACTGCCGCGATTGCGGCGGCTAGCGAGACCACTTCTCCGATCACCAGCACTCCGGCGGACTCGGGTTGCTCGTCGGGAAGCGGGCAGGCGCCCAGGCCCGCCAGCGTCCCCGTCCAGCTCGCCGCCGACTGGTGGGAAGCGTCGAGCACCACTGCCGCGGGCGTCCGCGCCGGCCAGCCGCGCGCGAGCAGGAGCGCGGCGACCTGTGCGCGGGTGGCGAGGCCCATCAGCACCACGATCGTGGCGGTGCCCGGCGCGAGCGACGACAGGAGCGGCGCGTATGCCTCTTCGGCGTGGCCGGAAACGACAGCGAACGCGGTGGACAGGCCCCGGTGCGTGACCGGGATGCCGGCCAGGGCCGGCGCCGCCACCGCCGAGGTGACTCCGGGCACCACCTCGTACGGAATCCCGGCCCGCGCGAGCGCCAGCGCTTCCTCGCCGCCGCGGCCGAGGACGAACGGGTCGCCGCACTTGAGCCGCACCACCCGTTCGCCCCGCAGCGCGGCGCGGATCATCAGGCGCTCGATGCTGTCTTGCCCGATCGATCGCCGCCGGGCCCGCTTGCCCACGTAGAACCACCGCGCCCGCGGGGCCAGGCCCAGGGCCTCGCGCCCCGCCAGCGCGTCGTAGAGGACCAGGTCGGCCTCGCGCAGGCGCGCGGCCGCCCGGAGCGTGAGCAGCTCCGGATCGCCGGGCCCGGCGCCGACCAGGGAGACGAATCCGCGCTTCATCGAAGCACCTTCTCCTTCGCCGCATAGAGCTCCTGCAGCGCCTTCAGCAAGAGCGGCCGGCGCTCTCCCATGGGGAGGTCGCGCTGCTTCCACCCCGCCCGCGCCCGTTCGCCGATCTCCACCCAGGCGCCAAGGTCGTCGGGGAGCACCGCCTCGAGCGCCTCGCGGAGCAGGCCCGCCAGCGCGGGCGCCCGCCCGCCGGTGCTCACGGCCACCGTCACTCCGCTCCGGCGCACTACTCCTCCCAGCAGCGCGGAGGCGCTGGCCGCGTCGTCGACCGCATTGACGAACAGGCCCCGTGCCTCCGCGGCGGTGGCGACGGCGCGGTTGACCTCCGGCGGAGCGGCGGCGACGACGAACGACGCTCCGTAGAGGTCGCCGGGCGCGAACGGCCGGCGCAGCACGGTCACTCCAGGTTGCTCCAGCTCCGCGCGGATCTCCGGCGCCACCACCGTCACCCGCGCGCCCGCGGCCAGGAGGCCCGGCAGCTTGCCGGCCGCGACGCGGCCGCCTCCGACCAGGACCACGCGCCTGCCCTCCAGACGCAAGAACACCGGGTAGACGTCCGCGCTCATGCGGCCCTCCGCTGCGCGGCCGCGAGCCCGCGCTCGGCGAGGAACGCGAGGATGGCGGCGAGGCTCGCCTCGGGCTCCTGCCGATCGGTCTGCACCACCACGTCGGGGGCGGCTGGCGGCTGGTACGGGTCGCTCACGCCGGTGAAATGCGCGATCTCGCCGGCCAGCGCTTTCCGGTAGAGCCCCTTCACGTCGCGCCGGATCAGCGATTCGAGCGACGCCTCCGCGTACACCTCGACGAAGGGAATGCCCTCTTCCTCGGCGAGCTGCCGGATCTCCGCGCGCGTCTCCGCATAGGGAGAGATCGCCGCGCCGATCGCCACCACCCCGTTGCGGGCGAGCAGCCGGGCGACGAAGCCGATGCGGCGGATGTTGGTGTCGCGGTCCTCGCGCGAGAAGCCCAGTCCCTTGGACAGGTGCGTGCGCACCTCGTCGCCGTCGAGGATTTCCACCGCGCGCTCGGCGGAGAGCACCTCGCGCAAAAGCTCGGCCAGGGTGCTCTTGCCCGCCCCGGACAGACCCGTGAACCAGAGGATGAACCCGCCCGGGCGCCGCGGCGCGCGGCCCTTGCGCGTGGCGCCCAGGTGCGTACGCAGGATCTCCGCCACCTCCGGCCTGGTGAACTGGTGCGGCAAGTTCCCGCCTGCCCGCAGGATCTCCCGGACCCGGCTGCCGGAGAGGTCGAGCCGCTCCGAGGGAGGATGAGGGCAGGTGCGGGGGGACGCCAGCATGTCGCAGGCGCGGCAGAAGAAAGTCGCGTCGAAGCGCAGCGGCGTGATCCCCAGCTCTGCCGGCGTGAACTGCTCGAAGATCTGCTGCGCCTCGAGCGGCCCGTAGTAGCGGCCTACGCCGGCGTGGTCGCGCCCGACGATGAAGTGGGTGATGCCGTAGTTCTTGCGCACCAGGGCGTGGAAGAGGGCCTCGCGCGGCCCGGCGTAGCGCATCGCCGCCGGGAACGCGGCGAGCAGCGTGCGCTCTCGCGGGTAGTACCGCTCGAGCAGCGCCTCGTACGCGCGGAAGCGCACCTCGGCGGGCACGTCGTCGCCCTTGGTCTCGCCGACCAGGGGGTGGATCACCAGGCCGTCGGTGAACTCCAGCGCCAGCTTGGTGAGGTGCTCGTGGGCCCGGTGGATCGGGTTGCGCGTCTGGAACCCGGCGACGCGCGTCCAGCCCCGTTCGGCGATGCGGGCGCGCAGCTCGCGGGGAGCCAGCCGGTGCCGGGCGAAGGGCGGCTCCTCGGGGAGCAAGGCGCGCACCTCGCCGGCGACCAGGTTGACCGGGCGCGAGAGGAGGTAGGCGACGCCGGGATGGGCCCGCTCCTCGGTGCGGTAGACCGCGCGCGCCTCGCCCAGCGGATCGCGCCGGTAGACCTCGCGCACCGTCAGCGCGCCGGCGAGGCGGCCGGTGGAGTCGCGCAAGGCCACCTGCGCGCCGCGCTCGAGAAGGGCCGCGTCTTCGTCGGTCGCTGTCAGCGTGAGCGGCAGCGGCCAGACGGTGCCGTCGGCCAGGCGCAGTCGGGCGAGCACGCTCTGGTAGTCGGCCGTGCCGAGGAACCCTGTGAGCGGGCTGGCTGCTCCGGTGGCGATCAGCTCCAGATCGGCCAGCTCGCGCGCGTCCAGGACCAGCGAGGGGAGGGATCGCGCCTCGGCGCGAAATGCCTCCGCCTCCGAGGGCGGGACCACGAGGTCGATCAAGGTGCCGCCGTGCGGCTGGACCAGGGAAGGCATCTTCAGGACTCCTTTGGGAACTTCGAGGTGAACCGTCCGTGCAGGCCGCACTCGGTCTTGGCGAAAGTGCGCCAGCGTCCGGCGCGCGGGTCCTCGCCGGGGGCGACCGGCGTGGTGCAGGGTTCGCACCCGATGCTGGGGTACCCGCGCTGATGGAGCGGATTGGTGGGGATCTCCCGCTCGCGCACGCGCGCCCAGACGTCGGCGCTGGTCCAGGCGGCGAGCGGATTGACCTTGACCAGGCCGAATTTCGGGTCGCGCTCGACCACGCCGGCGCCGGCGCGCTCCGGCGTCTGATCGCGTCGGATGGCGGTGATCCAAGCGTCGAACTGCAGCATCTCGATGCGCAGCGGCTGCACCTTGCGCATCTCGCAGCAGAGGTCCGGCGCGCGCTGCCAGAGCGCGGGTCCGTGCTTCACTTCCTGCTCGGCCACGGTGAGGGAAGGGCGCACGCCGCGCACGCGGACGCCGTAGCGGCGCTCGAGCTCGCGCCAAAGCTCCACCGTCTCGGGGAAGAGCAGGCCCGTGTCGAGCGTGAAGACGTCGACGGCGAGCTTCTCGCGGGCGATCGCCTCGAGCAGGACGCAGCCTTCGGGACCGAACGCCGTGGCGAACCCGACCCGGCCCGGGAACCGCTGCACCACCCAGCGCAGCGCCGTTTCCGGAGAAGCGCCTTCCAGCTCCGCGGCGGCGGAGGCGATCTCGGCGGGGGTCATCGGCGCACCTCGGTGGCGACGGAGCGTTCGTGGCTGGTGGCCGAGGGCAGGGCCGTGAAGCGGACGCCGACGGTGAACACGATGGTCGCGAGCGCCGTGCGGAGCGACCGCTCCGGGACCTTGCCGGCGAGCAGCGCGCCCGCGATCACGCCGGGGATGGCGCCGGCCAGCACCGCGAGCGCCAGCGCCGGGTCGAGCCGTCCCGCGAACCCGTGCCCGGCGGCGGCCACCACCGAGAGGAGGAAGGCGTGGGCCAGGTCCGTTCCGACCAGCTGCCGGGCGCGCAGCGGGAAGAAGCGCGCCAGCACGAAGATGAGGATCGATCCGCTGCCGACCGTGGTGATGCTGACCAGGAGCCCGGTCGCGAATCCGATCGCGGCGGTGCCCACCGCGCTCGGCGAGGATACCGGCTCGTCGGGCAGGCGGCGCAGGTAGCGGATCAGCGAGACCGCGCCGCTGGCCAGCATCGCGATGCCCAGGAGCCGCGAGATGATCGTGTCGATGCTTCCTTCCGGCACCAGGCGCAGCAGCCACAGCCCGGCGAGCGCCCCCGGGATCGAGCCCACCAGCAGCCGCAGCACCGTCGGCCAGTGCACCGCGCGCCGGACCGCATAGGCGCCGCCGCCGAACAGCTTCATCACGCCGGCGATGAGCACGTCGGAGCCGACGGCGATCCGCGGCGGCACGCCGAGGAGCAGCACCAGCGCCGGCGTCAGCAGCGCCCCGGCGCCCATCGAGGTCAGGCCGACGAGCAGTCCCACCGCGGCGCCGACCAGCGCGGCCTCGGGGCCGAAGAGGGGAGCGGCGGCGGGAAGAGCGACGAACGGATTGGCCATGGCCTTCGAACTCCTCGGGACTGCGGGTGGTGCGGACGAACGAATCCGCGGGACCCGGGAGGGGGCGTCTGGGCCTAGGCTTTTGTCAGGATGCTCTTCGCCTCAGGCGCGCCCGCTCACCCGGCACTCGACCGGGCGGCGACAACAGGCGCACTTGCAGGAGGCGAGAGACATGGTTTGCAAGCTCCTAGCGGGGCTCGGTGCGGATGTCAAGCCAGCCCCTCGCGCGATCCTGGGTAATAGGCTGATTGTTCAGGTACTTACGCCTCTCGAAAGAGGCCTCGGCGAAGTTGCGCCCAGACGGTTAACCTGCTAGAAACCCCGCCCCGCCCGGGAAGGTCCGCGGCGGGTCCGGTTGTTCGAGCAGTCCGCAAGTCCGCAGCACCCACTACGCACACCTCCCGATCCGGGCAGGGTTCCCCCCTGGGGCCTGCCGTGGGCGCGACGGAGGTGGAGGAGAAAAAACGATGTCCGAGAACGTCCTGTCGACTGCGCCATCCGAATCGCCGCCTGCCGGCATGCAGCAGGCGATGCAGCCCGCGCAGGGCATCACCATGCGCCAGCTGCTCGAGGCGGGGGTGCACTTCGGGCACCAGACCAAGCGCTGGAACCCGAAGATGAAACCGTACATCTTCGGCGCCCGCAACGGCATCTACATCGTCGACCTGCAGAAAACGGTCCGGCTGGCGCGCGAGGCGTTCAAGTTCGTCAGCGACGTCTGCTCGCGCGGCGGCAGCGTCCTCTACGTGGGCACCAAGAAGCAGGCCCAGGACGCGGTGGTCGAGGAGGCGTCGCGCTCGATCCAGTTCTACGTGGTGAACCGCTGGCTGGGCGGCACGCTGACCAACTTCAAGACCATCAAGAGCGGCATCGACCGGCTGAAGACGCTGGAGAAGATGGCCGGCGACGGCACCTTCGAGAAGCTGCCCAAGAAGGAAGTGGCGATCCTCCAGAACGAGATGGAGAAGCTGAAGAAGAACCTGGGCGGCATCCAGGAGATGACGCGCCTTCCCGGGTGCCTCTTCGTGATCGATCCGAAGAAGGAGCACATCGCGGTGCACGAGGCGATGCGGCTCGGCATTCCCATCGTCGCGCTGGTCGACACCAACTGCGACCCCGAGGGCATCGACTACGTCATCCCGGGGAACGACGACGCGATCCGCTCCATCCGGCTGTTCTGCAGCAAGATCGCGGACGCGGCCATCGAGGGAAAGGCGCGCTACCAGGCGCACGGCGGCGGGCAGCAGGAGGCGGAGGCGGCCCAGGCAGAGCCGGGCGAGGACCGGGACTCGGCGAGCGAGCGTCGCGGCAAGCGCGGCGGCGGCCGGGGCGGCGGTCGCGGCGGGCCTCGCGGCGGCCGGCCCGTGGTTTCGCGCGAGGGCGGGCCGGAGGTCGAGGTGGTGCGCAAGCCGCAGCTGGGCGGCGCTGGGGACGGCGAAGCGGCGCCGCCTGCCGATGAAAAACCGGAGGCGTAAGCAAGATGGGAGAGATCACGTCGGCGATGGTGAAGGAGCTGCGCGAGAAGACCGGCGCAGGGATGATGGACTGCAAGAAGGCCCTCCAGGAGGCCGATGGCGACATGGAGAAGGCGATCGACTGGCTCCGGAAGAAGGGGCTCGCGACGGCACAGAAGAAGGCCGGCCGCTCCGCCACCGAGGGCGCCGTCGGGTCGTACATCCACATGGGCGGCAAGGTCGGCGTGCTGGTGGAGGTGAACTGCGAGACCGACTTCACCGCGCGCAACGACAGGTTCCAGGGGTTGGTGAAGGACCTGGCCATGCACATCGCCTGGGGCAATCCGAAGTACGTCCGCCGCGAGGAAGTCCCGCCCGAAGTGCTGGAGCGGGAGAAGGCCGTGAACCGCGCCCAGCTCCTCGAGCAGGGCAAGCCGGAGGCGATGCTCGACAAGATCATCCCGGGCAAGCTGGAGAAGTTCTACGCGCAGGAAGTCCTGCTCGATCAGCCTTTCTTCAAGGACACCGAGGGCAAGCGCACCGTGCAGGACGAGGTGAGCGCGGCGATCGCCGTGATCGGCGAGAACATCCAAGTGCGCCGGTTCATACGGTACGCGCTCGGCGAAGGACTGAACAAGGAACCGCCGAAGGACTTCGCTGGTGAGGTATACGCCGCGGCGGGCGGACCGAAGTAGCCTTGTCCGGGCTGGGCAAGAAGCTGCTGCTCAAGTCCTGGGACTGGCTCTTGCTCGTCGACCCGCCCCCGGGCCATCGCGAGCTGTTCAGCGACGTCGAGCTCGTCGACTGGCCTGGGGAATTGCCAAATGTGTTGCTGTACGTCCAGGACAAGGCACAACTCGCGAAACTCCTCCCGGCAGCCGCCAGGAGGCTCCTCGCCGATGGGCGCCTGTGGGTCGCCTACCCCAAGGCGAAGAAACTGGGCACGGACCTGGACCGCGACTCCCTCTGGAAGCTGATGGAGCCGCAAGGGCTCGAGGGCGTCCGCCTGGTCTCGCTCGACGACACGTGGTCTGCGATGATGTTTCGGAAGGCATGACGACGCTCCGCACCGAGGCGCAGGAATTCTTCCGGGGACTGCGGGACCGGATCTGCGCCCGGCTCGAGGAGCTGGACGGCGGC
>DATFTN010000195.1:0-11636 GCA_035261845.1 Myxococcales bacterium
TACCGCAAGCGTCTCAAGCCGGCGCTGAAGGCTGGACAAAAGGGAGCGGCGTAGGGCACATCACATTCGCGTCGCGGACGTGGACCGGGGTGGGGGAATGGTTTTGAGAATCGGTGGTCCATAGGTAGTGAGAGCCGACACGTGGAATGTGACGAATCGTGAGGGCGAGCTCCCCCCTTGTAGGGGCGCCGGAGGCGCCGGATCGAAGAGCGTGGGTCACTGGCAGAGCTCGAAGGGCTCGCTCCAACGTGGTATATTTAATAGGGGGCGCGATGCCGGGGCTCACGTTCATCAAGATCCTCGGGAACCTGAAGTTCTTCTCGCACGGCCTGAAGTTGGGGACCGAGTGGAAGAGCTCGTTCTCGATCAAGGACGAGGCGCAGTTCCATTCCGGGGACCGCCAGGCGACCCCTCAGCTCTTCCCTCCGTGGTTCGTGCCGTCGGAGATCCCGAACAAGTACCACCAGGAGACCTGCGACAAGATCGGGAAGGAGTACAGGGACTTCCACGACACGATGCTCGATGCCATCGGGTTCGCGCACAACATGTGGAAGCTGCAGGCCAAGTTCAAGGACCTGAAGGTCAACGCGCTGACCGCGCTGGGCACTCCGGGCTGCCTGGACGGGCCGGAGCTGGAGAGCCTCATCAAGCAGGCTCCCCAGGTCGCCGCCTGGGCCGGCAACAAGGCCAAGCACCGCGACGCGGTCGCCAAAGGCGTCTCTCAGTGCTTCAAGAAGTGGCAAGACAAGGTGATGGTACCCGGCCTGCCCTGGTACCCCGCCTTCGTCGCCTTCCCGGGCCCGATGGCGCCGCCGATGCCGAACATCCCCATGCCGCTCATCTGCTGCCCGTCGGCGATGATGACCGAGATCTGCATGCCGAACCCCATGGCGAAGGCCATGGACGACGCGCTGGACGGCGACCTCAAGAAGAAGGACAAGACCAAGCAGTACGAGGCGCTGCACGACGCCATCGCGACGGTGCTGGCGCTCGCCTTCCTGATGTGGCTCCCCATGCAGCAGGTGATGCTCGTGATGGGCAAGGGGCAGATCCCGACCTTCGCGCCTCCCTTCGTCCCGGTGGGGCCCGTGGTGATGGGCGACAACCTGCCCGTGCCCGGCCACCTGATGGCGTGATTCCGCGCTATCGCGCGGCGAAGATCCGTGACAGCTCCACCGCCGGGACTTCCTCCAGCTGATCGTAACGGCAGGAGCGGGGATCCTTGTCCGGCCGCCAGCGCTGGAAGTGGGTGGCGTGGCGGAAGCGGTCGCCTTGGAGATGGTCGTAGGCGACCTCGCAGACCCGCTCCGGGCGCAGCGGTTCCCAGCTCAGGTCCTTGCCCCGGTTCCATCGGCTGGAGGCGCCGGGCATCCGCTGGTCGCCCTCCTCCATCCCGGCCCAGTCGCGCCATGGGTGATCCGCGAGCGCGTTGTCGCGAAGCGGCGCCAGCTCGCCAACCAGCTCGCGCCGCTTCGCGGTGGTGAAGCTCGCCGCGATGCCGACGTGGTGCAGCTTGCCCCCGTCGTCGTAGAGCCCCAGCAAGAGCGAGCCGATCATCGTGCCCGGCCCGTTCTTGTGCCAGCGGAAGCCGGCCACCACGCAGTCCGCGGTGCGCGCGTGCTTCACTTTCACCATCGCCCGCTTGCCGGGCTCGTACGTCGAATCGAGCTGCTTGGCGACCACGCCGTCCAGGCCCGCGCCCTCGAAGCGGGAGAACCAGTCGGCCGCCACCGAGCGGTCGGCGCTGGAAGGTGTCAGGTGGACCGGCGCTCGCGCCTTCCCCAGGGCGCGCTCGAGCTTCTCCCGCCGCTCCGCCAGCGGCCGCCCGCGCAGATCGTCGGTCCCGAGCGCGAGCAGGTCGAAGGCGACGTACGAGGCCGGGCTCTCTTCCGCCAAGAGCTTCACCCGGGACGCAGCCGGGTGGATGCGCAAGAGCAGCGCCTCGAAGTCGAGCCCGCGCCGTCCCGTGATGACGATCTCGCCGTCCACCACGGACTGCTCCGGCAGCTCCCGCAGGAGCGGGTCCAGTAGCTCGGGGAAGTAGCGGTTGAGCGGCTTCAGCTCGCGCGACTGCAGGTACAGCTCGGCACCGTCGCGAAAGGCAAGGGCCCGGAAGCCGTCCCACTTCGGCTCGTAGAGCCAGCCTTCTCCCTCCGGCAACGAGGCCGCGAGCTTCGCCAGCATCGGCTCGACGGGCGGGCGGAACGGCAGGGCCACTTGGGGCTACGCTCCCCGTAGAGCGTCCGCCACGATCTGCCGCGCCTCGTTCACGATGGCCTGCTGAGGGTCCGCGGGATCGGGCTTCTCGAAGTAGCGCCGCCGGAGCAGCTCGAGATCGACGAGCAGCTCGCGCGGGGCAGGCTTCCCGGCGAGTGGGTGGACCATGCGGCCAATGGTACTGCGTCAGGCGGCGGGCTGCTCGGGGACGCCACAGTGGTCCTCGAGCAGCGCCAGCACGCGGTCGATGTCGAACGGCTTCTGCAGCACGCCGATCACCTGATCGCGGAACGCCGAAGCCACTTGCGTGCCGCTCGCCTGCGGGCGCGCCGAGATGACCGCGACGGGGACCTTCGCCAGGCGCGGCTGGGTGCGCATCCAGCGCAGCACGGCGACCCCGCCCACGCGGGGCATGAGCAGGTCGAGGAGCACCCAGGCACGGCAGGTCCTCGCCCAGCCCAACAAGGGTGGCGCCCGCAATTCTTCCAAGCACTTCGGAGAGTTATGGCCTGCCGGGCGGGCCGGCCGCGGAGGCGGACAAAGGCGCCGGTTGCAATGAACGAACGGTCGTGCTATTTGTCTGGGCGTGGATACCGCGACCAAGGTGGATGGACGGACGGAGCGCGGCGAGCGCACGCGGCGGCAGATCCTCGATGCGGCCGTGCACATCGCCTCGGTCGAGGGCCTGGAAGGGCTTTCGATCGGCGGGCTCGCTCTGAAGCTCGAGATGAGCAAGAGCGGGCTGTTCGCGGCCTTCGGCTCGAAGAAGGATCTGCAGGTCGCGACCGTCGATCACGCCGCCCAGATCTTCGTCGAAAAGGTGGTCCGCCCGGCCATGGCCGCGCCGCGCGGGCTGCCTCGCCTCTGGGCCCTGTGCGACTCGAGGCTGGGCTATTTGCAAAAGGAAGTGTTCCAGGGCGGCTGCTTCTTCGCCGCCGCATCGGCGGAGTTCGATGGGCGGCCCGGCCCGGTTCGGGAGCGCATCGCCGGCCACATGAAGAGCTGGATGGAAGTGGTGGCCGGCGCCGTGCAGCGGGCCCAGCGAGAAGGCCACCTCCGCCCCGAGGTCGACGCGGCCCAGCTCGCCTTCGAGCTGGAGTCTTACTCGATGGGAGCGAACTGGGCCTACCAGCTCTTCGGCGACGCCGGCGCTTTCGAGCGCGCCCGGCGCGCCGCGAAGGCGCTCCTGGACGGGGCCGCCGTCCACCCGACGCACCGATCCGATTCCGCGCGCCGCAAGCCGGCCGCGCACCGCGACTGACTCGAGGTCCATCACGGAGGCCGCCATGCCCGCCATTCTTTCTTCGGTACAAAACAGCACGAACGTTCGGTCTGTCTCAGCCGTGGAGGCTCCGGAGGTCCTGCCTGCCGCGGATCGGGCCGGCGTACCGGCGGGTCCACTCCCCGCGCCGCTGCGCTTGTCCCGCCGGGGACCGTCCCCCTGGCTGCGCGCCGCCTTCCGCGCCGCTGGGACGATCGCGCCTCCGCTCGCCGTGCGCTGGGCCGAGCGCGCGTTCGGCACGCCGCCGCGCCTCGAGGCGCGCCCATCGGCGGTGCTCGATGCGGGGCACCGCTTCTACCTGGACGCCGGCGGCGAGCGGCTGGCGGTGTGGTCCTGGGGCGATGGCCCTACCGCGGTGCTCTTGCACGGCTGGGCGGGACGCTCCGAGCAGCTCACGGCGTTCGTCGAGCCGCTCCTGGCGCAAGGCTTCAGCGTGGTGGCGCCGGACGCCCCCGGACACGGAGCGTCGACCGGAAGCGGCTCCTCCGTCCTCGCCTTTGCCGACGCGCTCGAGGCCGTCGCCGCGCGAGTCGGACCCGTGCACGCGTTCGTCGGCCATTCGGGAGGCGCGGCGGCCGGCGCGCTCGCGATCCACCGCGGCGTTCCGGTGCGCCGGGCCGTCTTCCTGGCGCCCGTCGCCAGCCTGACCGACGTCGTGGTCCGCTTCGCCTGGCAGTTGCACATCCCGCCCTGGATCGCGGACGCCATGCGCAGCCGCTTCGAGTCGAGGCTGGGCGTGCCGATGTCCGCGCTGGACGTGCCGGCGCTGGCGCGAGACGCGCGCACGCCGCTCCTGGTATTCCACGATCCGCAGGATCGCGAAGTGCCCTGGCACGACGCGGCGGCGATCGTCCAGGCCTGGCCAGATGCCCGTCTCGTGGATGTTCCTCGCGTGGGACACAACCGTATCCTCCGCGACGCGGACGTGATCGCGCAGGCGGTTTCGTTCCTCGGCGCGGAGCGGTAGACGCGGGTTCGTGCTCGTGCTCGGCAGTCGAGCTCGTGCTCAGGTTGGGGGGGACGAGCACGAGGACGCGCACGAGCACGAGCACGGGACGACAAAAGGACGAGGCCCGCGGCCCAGGACGCAGGGCGCGCAGGCCTCGTGGAATCAACGTGCCCGGCGGCCCGAAGGCCCGCCTTGCGCGCATTCCCCTTCGGAGGATCAAGGACCGCCGGTCACTGCACCGTTCAGGTCACCCTGCCCGGCACTGCCTCTCATGGAGGTTCGGTGCTCCTCGGAGTGTTGTCTGCGGCCGGAGCGCGGGGGTATCGGGTTCCCCGCTCCCGCCAGAACCTCGGCATTTCGACCGGGTCCAGCGGTATCGTCCAACCGCCATCCGCCGCGAACTTTCGCACGCAGCTTCATCCTCCCTCGAGCTTCCCGCCTCCTTCAGAGTGCTGCGACCGACGACCTGCTCTCCGTACCCCGGACGACCTTTCGACCGCCCGGAGGCCAGAGAGCGCCTCCCGTGGGGTTCCCATTCCCTCATCGCGACATCAGCAGGCGACGTCCACTATTGCCCGGAGCTCCCACGCCCCGAACTGACGGTCCGCCCTCGACGTTTCGCACGTCCTCGACGGTTTGCTCCGCCACCTGCCTTGCGGGTTTGTTTCGCCCCGCAGCCGCGTCCAGGGTTTGCCCTTCAGGGGTTTGTCCCTCTCCGCGGAGCCGTGCCGGCTTTCGCCGGCCGATTCATGCCCTCCTGGCGTTGGATGGAGGCGCCTGCGGTTTGACCCGCGCCGGCGACCCCATCCCCGTCTTCAGGGCCTTGCTCCCCGCGGAAAGTGCGGTGTCGACGGAACCGGTTAGAGCCCCTGTCGATCCGCGCCCCTCCTGGGCTTCGCCTCCTCCGGGTCTTCCTTCCTCGCACCGTGGGAGCGCCTTCACGCCCCCTCCGCCCGCGACCTTGAACCGCAACGAGCCCGTTACGGCCGGTCCTCGGCGTATCGCCAATGTGAGGCTCGGTTTGCCTGGAACCAGGCTACCGACCCGCACGAGGTTCCTGGCCTGAACCCCCGCCCTCCTTTCGCAAGACGGATCCGAGGCCTCGCGCCGGGCGACCCACCTGGCCGCCGGACACGCAGCACCTAGGAGCACGCACCGTGCCACACCGTTCGAAACGTAACTATTTGAAATCACAGATGTGCGATGTTTGAGTACTGTCCCGCCGCTAAACGGCGACCTGTGGACGGCCTGTGATTCTCAAGGATACGGATGTGGGAGACTTGTGGACACCATCTCGGTCCCCGCAATGATCCGGGCTGTGAACTGAACATGAACTGGACAAACCGTCCAGATTCACGACGCACCCTCCAGCCGTCAGGCTCTAGTCGCGCTCGGCGGCGACAGCGCCGGCTGACTGCACCGGGACGCAGTCGATCAGCCGGAGAGTGTCGCAGCGGAGCACAGCGGTGGCGCCATCCGCGGGGAGGTCCAGGGAGGCTTGGGTGGCGGGAATGGGAGCCAGGTTCCGCTGGCGGAGCGCATCGTCGAGGGCGCGAACCTCGGTGCTGGCCAGCCTGTCGAACTCCGCCCGCACCTCGGACAGCTCGCGGCGGAGCACGTCGATCCGGTCCAGCTGGTACTTCGCGGGCGACCCCTCCCACTGGATGAAGGCGCCGTAGAGCAGGTCGGCGTGCTCGCGGATGCGCTCCTCGCCGGTGATGGCGCCGCCCTCCTTGGTGGCCACGACCTTCTTCTTCACCTCCTCCAGGCGCCCGGAAACGCCGCGCAGCCGCGCGCCCAGCTCGTCTCCTTGGGGCAGCGCCCCCGTCCTTGCTTCGATGGCGGCGCGGGCGCCGTCGATCCGGTCCACCAGCGCGCTCATGTCGCCGAAGAGCGCGTGCACCCGCATCCCGGCCTCGAAGTTCGCCCGCCGCTCCGCCACGCCGTACGGCGCGCGGCGGTCGACCACGACCTCGAGCTTCGTCTCCAGCACCTGCGCGCCCTTGGTGAGCCTGATCGTGTAGGTGCCGGGCGGCACGCGCGGCCCTTGCGAGGCGTTGAACGCGAGCTGCGCGGCGCGCGGGACCCGGGGGGCCGGCATGCGCATCGTCCAGGAGACCCGGTTGAGGCCGCGCCGCTTGGTGGCCGGGATCGTGTCCACCGGCTTTCCCTGCGCATCGAGAACTTCCAGGCGGATGGGACCGAAGAGATGGCGGGTGCGCTGGTACCAGGTGATCACCGCGCCGCTTGCGGGGTTCTCCCCCGTGAAGCTCGCGTCACCCTCCGGCCCGCCGCCCTGCGCCGGCATCCGCTGCTGCGGCTGCCGCCCTGGAAGGAACGCTGCGTCGCGCGCCAGGAGGTCCGGCGTCAGCGCCCGCAGCGGCGTGAGGTCGTCGATCACCCAGATTCCGCGGCCGTGCGTGGCGATCGCCAGGTCGGCATCGCGCTGCTGGAAAGCGAGGTCGCGAACCGCCACGGCGGGGAACCCGCCCCCCTTGAACTCGGCCCACTGCTTGCCGCCGTCGAGCGAGATCCACAGGCCCATCTCGGTGCCCACGAAGAGCAGCTGCGGCCGGACGGGATCCTCCTTGATCACGTGCGCATGTCCGCGCACGCCTTGCTGGGGGGTCACGATGCGCGTCCACGTCTTCCCGTAGTCTCCCGTTCGATAGACCCAAGGCGTCATGTCCCCGAACGTGTGCCGGTCGAAGGCGGCGTAGGCCGTGCCCGCCTGGTGGCGGCTGGCCTCGATCCAGCTCACCCAAGAGCTGGGCGGCAGCCCCTGCACGTTCCGGGTCAGGTTCGCCCACGACTTGCCGCCGTTGCGCGTGAGCTGGACGTTCCCGTCGTCGGTCCCTACCCAGATGACGTTGGGATCGAAGCGGGACTCGCTGATCGAGTAGATGGTGGTGTGCATCTCGGCGGCGGAGTTGTCCACCGTGACGCCGCCCGACTGCTCCTGCTTCTGCTGCTGCGGGTCGTTGCTGGTCAGGTCGGGCGAGATCCGCTCCCAGCTGTCGCCCTTGTCGCGCGAGCGGAAGAGGAACTGCGCCCCGATGTAGAGGGTGCCCTTCTGCGTGGGGCTCACCGCGATGGGCGTGTTCCAGTTGAAGCGCAGCTTCTCCTTGTAGCCGGCCTTCGGCTGGATGTCCCGGGTGGCGAGCGTGCGCCGGTCGACGCGGCCGATGTAGCCGCCCTGGAACTCCGCATAGACCGCGTCGGGATCGGACGGGTCCTGCCAGGTCCAGAAACCGTCCCCGTTGTAGACGTTCTCCCAACGGCTGTTGGAGATGCCTCCCGGGTACGCGGAATCGCCCACCCAGGAAGAGTTGTCCTGCAGCCCGCCGTACACCTGGTACGGGTCCTTGTCGTCGACGCTCACGTGATAGAACTGCGAGACGGGCAGGTTGGCGGCCTTCCACCAGCGGCTGCCGCCGTCGTACGAGATCCACAGGCCGCCGTCGTCGCCGCCCACCACGTGCTTGGGGTTGTCCGGATCGACCCAGACGTCATGCCAGTCCCCGTGCGACCGGCCGCCGCTCTGGGCGAAGCTGCGCCCGCCGTCGTCGCTGACGATCAGGTTCAGGTCGGGCTTGAAGACGCGGTCGGCGTTGGTCGGGTCGACCACCAGGCGCGCGAAATAGAACGGGCGCCAGACCATGAGCTGGCTCTTGTCGCGCGCCTCCCAGGTCTTTCCGCCGTCCGCGGAGCGGTACAGGGCGGAGTCCTTCGATTCGACGAACGCGTAGACCACGCTGCCGTTCGAAGGGGCCACCGCGACCTCGACGCGTCCCCACGGCTTGGGCGGGAGCCCGCCCTTGGAGAGCTCGGTCCAACTCGCTCCGCCGTCCGCGGAGCGGTACAAGCCGCTTCCGCTGGGCGCGTCGGGGCCCTCTCCGCCGGAGCGGAACGTCCAGCCCTTGCGCCGGAAGTCCCACAGCCCGGCGAAGAGGACGTTCGGATCCTTGGGATCCATCGACAGGCCAGCACAGCCGGTGGAGTAGTTCTGCCCGGTGAGGACCAGGTCCCAGGTGCGGCCGCCGTCGGTGGTCTTGTACAGCCCGCGATCGGAACTGTCGCTCCAGAGCTTCCCGGGGACGCAGGCGTAGACCACGTTCCCGTTCTTCGGGTGCACCAGGATGCGGTCGATCCGCTCCGAGTTGCGCAGGCCCATGTTGGTCCAGGTCTCGCCGCCGTCGGTCGACTTGTAGATGCCGTCGCCGACCGAGACGGAGTTGCGGGTCCAGGATTCTCCGGTGCCCACCCAGACCGTCTGTGGATTGGTGGGATCGATGACGATGGCCCCGATGGACTGCACGGGCGCCTTGTCGAAGACCGGCCTGAACGTCGTCCCTCCGTCGGCCGATTTCCACACCCCGCCGCTGGCGGCGCCGACGTACAGCGTGGTCTTGCCGTCCTGGTTGCGCGCGGCGAGGGCCGCGATGCGGCCGCTCATCGCCGCCGAGCCGATGTTGCGCGAGCCCACCCCCGATATGACGCCCGAGTCCAGCGCCTCCGCCTTCCGCGCCGCGGGCGCCGGCGGCGCCGCGGACACCGTCTTCTGCGCCTGTGGGGGGCCTGCCAGGACGGCGCGGCCGACCGGACCCGTGGGGAAGCGGAAGAGGGCATCGTCCACCTGGACGTCGGGCTCGGCGCGCTCGATGGTCAAGCGGAAGCTCCGCGGCCTGCCCTTCTCGCCCGACTCGATGGAGAACGGGAACCAGACCCCGGCGACCTGCTCGTATCCGCCCAGGTCCGTCTCGGTGATCCGGTCGACGCCGCGCACCTTGCTCTCGGTGACGACGCGGATCTCGAGGAAGTAGTCGGGATCGCGGAAGACGTACTGGACGTCGCCGTCCTTGCGCGTGACCCGCAGCTTGTGCGCGGGCGTGCCGTCGAGATCGTCAGTGCCCAGGTACTCGACGCGGTGGCCGCTGGTGGCGGCGGCCGCCAGCGGCCCGCCGATCTCCGCGAGGCGCTGCAGCTCCTTGGCCTCGTCTACGGAGGTGCGGTGCGGATCGCGCCGCCCGAAGAAGGGCTGCACTTCCCAGCCGTCGCGCCCGTCATAGGCGTCCACGGCCGTGAGCCCCTGCAGCGAGACTTCGGTCCGCACCATCCCCGGCCGCTTCTGCAGCTGGGCGTACTGCGCGTCGATCTTCGCGTCGCCGAAGCTGAACGAGGCGGTGCCGGTCGAGCGGAGCGATCGGATGGCGGCGATCTTCGCCGCCCCGCCGCGCGCCTCCAGGTTGCGCGCGACCAGCTCCTCGGCCGTCAGGGCGCGCGCGGCGCCCGCCTGCAGGACCACGCTTGCGAGAAGAAGCTCGATCCGCTTGCGCATCTCTCCCTCCGGGAAAAAGGCGCGCCATGATGTCCAAAGACCGGCGCTGTTCCAACCCTGCGGCGCTTCGCGCCCGCGCACCCGTACGTGGATCACCCGATAAGTGTTTCAAATCGCATGATCTTGGTGGGCTCCGACCGGAGTCCTACTAGACGAGAGCGGTATAGGTGCGGCAAACGGAGTCGGGGAAAACCGCACTACAGATGGAAATCCATGAGCGGCGGCTCGGGCCACGTGCGCGGGCGGCATTGCCGCGGGAGGAGCAACAATATGAATCGCCGGTACCTGCTTGTCTCGGTACTCTTCGCTCTTGCGGCCCTTGCCTTGCCTGCGACCGCGGACGACGACGACCACGGCCAGTTCAAGGTCGTCGAGGCCACCATCGCCGACATCCAGGCTGCGTTCCGATCGGGCGATCTGACCCCCGAGGATCTGGTGAAGATCTACCTGGCGCGGATCGCCGCGTTCGATCGAGCCAACGATCAGCCGCTCAACGGTGGCGTCGGAACCCAGCCATTCAACGCCTTCATGCATGTCAACCAGAGCGCGGGGCGCGACGACGGCGACGATGAGGAGGGCGACGACGACGGCGGCGGACGGTCGCTCTCCGGCATCCCGGTCATCCTCAAGGACAACATCGCCACCAAGGACATGCCGACCACGGCAGGCTCGGTCGCGCTGGGCAACTCCAGGCCCAAGAAGGACGCGACCATCGCCCGCAAGCTGCGCCGCGCCGGCGCCATCATCCTCGGCAAGGGGACGCTGACGGAGTTCGCCAACTTCATCGCGCTGGGCATGCCGACGGGCTTCAGCTCGCAGCTGCGCTTCCAGCTCTTCCAGGGCGGCGGCGATCTGTCCAAGGTCGGCTTCGGCTTCAACTCGTACGATCCGCGCCTCGACCCGAGGCCGATCATTCCGGTCAACATCAAGAACGACGGCCGTCCGATACTAGCGACGGGAGGCTCCAGCTCAGGCCCCGGCATCGCGGTGGGCGCGAACCTCGCCACGGTGGGCGTGGGAACGGAGACTTCCGGATCGATCCTCAGCCCCTCCGGCCAGAACAGCCTCGCCGGCATCAAGCCGACGCTCGGCCTGGTCAGCCGGCACGGCATCGTTCCGATCACCGCCGATCAGGACACCGCGGGCCCGATGGCGCGGACGGTGACCGACGCGGCCAAGCTGCTCGGCGTCCTCGCCGGCTTCGACCCGAAGGACCCGGCGACCGACGCCTGCCGCACGCCGGGCAAGTGCTTCCGCAACTACACGAAGTTCCTCAACCCCAACGCGCTGCAGGGAGCGCACATCGCGGTACCGAAGCATCCGTACTGGATCGAATTCGGCCTGGGCGCGGCGCGGACCGCGTTGATGAACGACGCCATTGCCACGATGACCTCGCTCGGCGCGACGGTGGAGACCTGCGAGATCCCCTCCCAGGACGTATTGAACAACTACGGCACCTGCGTCACTTCGGCTGACGTCGCCGCCCGCAGGGCCACTCCTGCGGGAACGATCCCGCCGTGCTCGACCGTGCTGATGTTCGGCTTCCGACGCGATCTGAACTCGTATCTCGCCGACAAGGACTTCGGGCCCGGCGTGAGCGCTTCCAACGCGCAGATCCCCGTGCGGACGGTGAACACGCTCTCGGACGTGATTTCGTTCAACGGCGCGCACCCGGAGGTGGCTCTCAAGTACGGCCAGGCGATCGCCGTAGGATCGGACACCCTCAACACCGGGCCGGGCGATGATCTGCGCAATTACCAGGCGGACCGCGCTCTCGACCTCCAGCTGACCAGGACCTGCGGGCTCGACGTGCTCTACACAGGCGTCGTGCCGGACAGTTGCCGTGGGCT
>DATFTN010000196.1:0-1676 GCA_035261845.1 Myxococcales bacterium
TTGGGAGGCTTGCCAGGGGCTCGAGCACCTCGGGCTCCGGCTCGACCCTGAGAGCAACACGGCCCATGCCGACACGGTGAGCCGGCCGGATAGTCGGTGCATGGTCCGCGTCATCCCGACCGACGAGGACCTGATGATTGCGCGGCATACCCTGGCCGCGCTGTCCTCCGAGGTCTTGTCAAGAAGTGTGTAAACGAGATCAGGCGGCAGCCTTCTCGTTGCTCCGCTTCGCTCGCACTCCGTTGGCGTACACGACGCCCTCCGCGACCTCGGCCAGGAGTTCGGGAGCATCGAGCCGCCGGAAGCTCTGCTCCGCGACGAGCAGCGTCTTCCAGATGATCGCCGTCGCGTTCTCGACCTTCTTGAACCGCTTCGCCGCGGCCGTGCGCAGCCGCACCGCGGCGAACGGCGACTCCACGACGTTCGTCGTGCGCAGGTGCTTCCAGTGTTCCTTCGGGAACTGGTAGAACGTCACCAGCCGCTCCCAGTCATGATCGAGCAGCCGGCCCGCCGCCGCGGCGCCCTTTTTCGTGGCCCACGCCTGGAACGCGCGCTTGTGCCGGTCCGCGTCCTCTCGGGTCTCGGCGTACGGGATCTTCACCAGGAGGGCCCGGCCCTCCGCCTGGAGCTTCTTAGGCAGCTTGTCGAGCACATTCAGCAGCCGATGGTTCCAGCAGCGCTGCTCGCCCACCACCGGAAACACAGCGCCCGCGGCGCCCCAGATCCCGAGATGCCCATCGGCGATCAGCAGCCGCGGCGCGCGCAGGCCCCGCGCTTTGAGATCACGGAGCAGCGCCGCCCAGCTCTCGGTGGACTCGCGATAGCCGCTCTCCACGGCCAGCACCACCTTGCGCCCGTCCCGCAGGGCGGCGATCAGCACGAGGATCGCCGCCCTGTCCTTCTCCAGCCCGGCCTTCACGTAGATCCCGTCCGCCCACAGGTAGACCGGCTCGAGGTCGTCGAGCCGCCGGCGCGTCCAGGTCTCATACTCGGTTTGCCAGCTCGCCTTCAGCCGGGCGACCGACGACGCCGACAGCGGCGCGCCCGCGCCCAGCAGCCCGCGCAGCGCCAGCTCGAAGTCGCCCTGGGCCAAGCCGTGCAGGTACAGCTCGGGCAGGAGCTGGCCGACCTCCTCCGTGCGCCGCTTGAACAACGGCAGCAGCCGACTCTCGAATCGCGCGTCCAGCCCTCGGACCCGCGGGCGCCGCACCGTGACCGTCCCGCTACTCAAACTCAGCCGCCGCGGCTTGCCGTGGCCGTTGCGATAGCCACCGACCGCATCGATCCCGGCGCTCCGCTCGTACCGGCGCCGGCCCAGGCCCTGCTCGACCTCGTCCTCCAACACCTGCTGCAACAGCCGCTGGATCCCCTGCCGGGCGAACGTCTCCAGCGTCTCCCACATCGGCCTTGACTCCGCAGCCTCCGCAGTGCTCTTCTCCTTCATGGGCGGTGTCTCCTTCCCGGGCGTTCTCAGCGCCCGTGGTTCGTTGGTTGCGAACCGAAAGGCTACACCGCCTTCTCTTCGTTTACACACCCAATGACGTTACCTCCAAGGCGATCTGGACGAACAATGTGGACGACGCCCCGTGTATCGCTGATGGCGCTCAATGTCTAGACTCTCTGAGGGCGACGCGAGTACCGATCAGATCTCCTAGAGGGCCGGTCGCCCCTGGGCA
>DATFTN010000197.1:0-90201 GCA_035261845.1 Myxococcales bacterium
GTGGGCAAGTCGACGAAGAAGATCTCGTCGAAGCGGCCCTTGCGCATCATCTCGGGCGGCAGCTCGTCCACGTTGTTGGCGGTGGCGATGACGAACACCGGGCTGGTCTTCTCCTGCAGCCAGGTGATGAAGCTGCCGAACACCCGCGCGGCGGTGCCGGCGTCGGACTGATTCGAGGAGCCGGTGCCGGAGAAGCCCTTCTCCAGCTCGTCCACCCAGAGGATCGACGGCGCCACCGCCTCGGCCATCTGGATGGCGCGGCGCATGTTCTCCTCGGACGACCCGACGATGCCGGCGAACACCTTGCCCACGTCGAGGCGCAAGAGAGGCAGCCGCCAGGAGGCGCCCACGGCCTTGGCGGTGAGCGACTTCCCCCCGCCGGGGATGCCGATCATGAGGATGCCTTTGGGGCGCGGCAGCCCGAACTTGCGCGCCTCCTCGCTGAACGCGGCCTGGCGCTTCTTCAGCCAGGTCTTGAGCTGGTCGAGCCCGCCGATGTCGTCCATCTTCTCGTGCGCGCGGAAGAACTCCAGCACGCCGCTCTTGCGGACGATCCGCTCCTTCTCGCTCAGGATCACGTCGATGTCGAAGGTGCCGGTCTGGACCAGCGACTTGGCGAAGACGTTCTCGGCCTCGTCGGCGGTGAGGCCCAGCGCCGCCTCGATCACGTGCTCGCGCTCCTGCCCCGCCGGAGGCGCCTTGTTCGGCACCATGCTCATCACCCGGTCGAGGATGGTGCCGATCTCGGCCAGCTCGGGGAGAGGGTACTCGACGACCGCGATCTCCTTGTCGCATTCCGGCGGGATGACCAACACCGGCGAGATCAGGAAGGCGGTCTTCAGCGTCTCCTTCAGGTTGCGCCCCAGGTCGCGCAAGAGGCGCACCACCTCGGGGTTCTTGGTGAAGGCGTGCAGGTCGCGCAGGATGAAGACGGCGCGCTCGTCCTTCTTCGCTTCCAGCACGAAGCGCAGGGCCTTGAGCGGGTCCTTCGAGTCGCCCTGCGCCTCCGCGCCGAGGCGCACGCCCTCGGTCACGCTCCAGGTGTACACCTTGGTCTTGACGCCCTTGTCGCGCTCGCGGCTCTGCAGCACCCGCCGGTTCGACTCCTCGACCCGCTTCTCCTCCGAGCTCAGGATGTAGATGAGCGGGTAGCGCGCCCGCATCAGGTGCTCGAGGTCCTTGTCCACCCGGCGGAGCTGGGCGGCACGCGCGACCTCCTCGGCGACCTCCTTCGGCTGGCTGGACAGCGCCATGGCCGGGACCCCCGCCAGCGACACGGGGGCCGGCTTCTTGGAGCCGAAAGGATCGGCCTCGAAAGGAGTCATGGGGACGGGGATGGTACCATCCGGCCGGAAGGTCGATCAAACGGCGTCCGTGGGCCGCCTTGCCGCCCCCTGGCACGTGCGCTACCGTCGAGAGCGTGGAGTTCACCGCGCACCAGGACCAGATGGCGCTGCAGCGCCTCCGCGACCAAGGGGGCTTCAACGGCGACCGGATCGCGGACTGCGCGCTGTCCACGGTCTATGCGAGCGGCAGCGACTGGCTCAAGGTGGTGGTGGAGAAGACCGACCTCTCGCAGTCCAACCTGGCCGGCACGCGCATCCGCGAAGCGACCTTCGCGCACACCGCCTTGCGCAAGGCGCGGCTGCGCGGCGCGCGCATGGAGCGCGTCGAGCTCTACTTCTGCGACCTGAACGAGATCGACGCGAGCGAGGTCTCCGCGCGCCGGACGAAGGTGCACGGATCGGAAGCGATGAACGCCGTGTTCAGCGGCGCGCAGCTGGCGGTGGCGAGGTTCGAGGACACCAAGCTGTACCGCGCGCGGTTCGACCAGGCCCTGCTCGTGCGGGTGGTGTTCCTGGATTCGCGCCTGGGCGGAGCGTCTTTGGAGAAGGCCGACTTCGGCGGCGCGCGGCTGGTAGACGTCTCGCTGCGGTCCGCGAACCTCCAGGGCGCGACGTTCGCGGGCGCCACGCTGGTCGGCGTGGACTTCACCGACGCGGCGCTGGACGGCGCCGATTTCCGCGGCGCCGTGGCCATCGGCTGCCGCTTTCCGGCGGGGTTCTCGCCATGAGCGAGGACGCGAAGCCCCGCAACGACCTCGACCCCGCCGCGCAGGTGGCGCAAGAGCTGCGCGCGCGCCTGCGCACCCTGCCGCCGGACCAGCTCGTCGACCTCTGCGCGCAGCTGCTCAACACGTACGTGGTCGAGGGCGTCCTGCCGCTCTCGCGGGCGGGCGAATCGGGAGACCTCGCACCCGACAGCGCGGGCGAGGAGTCGTTCGCGCAGATGCTCAAGCGGCTCAAGGCATCGCGCAAGGACCCGGTGCTGGAGCGGTTCCTCATCGACGGGGAGAACATCTCGGTCCGCATCGACGGCTACGGCGTCCTGCCCATCACCGAGTACCGCCGGCCCACCGCGCCTCCGGGTGCGCTCACGCAACCACGCCGGGAAAGCGTCCCGGGGGCAGCCGCGAGCATCTACAACCGCGCGCTCTACCAGCCTGAGCAGGCCCCGCAGTCTCGCGGCGCTCAACCCACTCCTCTGCCGCCTGCGCAGCAGCGTCCTCCGCAGCAGCCGGCGCAGCCTTCTCAGCCCGGCCAGCCGGCAAAAAAGGACGAGCCCGGAAAGGACCGCTTCACTCTGATCGAGTTGGAGTGATGAGACACGGCTGTCGCGATCGCGTCAGGGTGCGCCGGTGGGGTGCCTCGACATTCTGCGCGGTTGCGGGTGGGCACGGCGCTTGCCTGAGCTCGAGAATCATGCGCCGGGTGCTCGTCGCGTGTCTGGCCTGTTCGGCGTGCGGAGGGGGAGGCCCGCACCCCGGCGAGCTGTTGGCGCCCCGCACTTTCGTGTACATGGCCGCGGACGGCGCCGCGATCTATGGCAGCTCGGGCGATGCCACGGTGCAGCGGATCGACCTCGCGTCGCGAGCCGTCACCACCGTGGTCGATCTCGGAGCGACGCTACCGGCCGGCGGCGTCGTCGGCATCGCGTTGGTCGGCGACTCAATGTATCTCGGCTACTCCTCCAACCTGGCAGCCTATGACGCAGTCCTCGTCGTCCCCAAGGGCGGCGGGACGGCCTCCGCCGTCGCCCTCAACGAAACACAGCCATTCGGCCTCCTCGCCGATCCGGATCGTCTCTACTGGCAGACGAACGGCAGGACCCCGACCAAAGAGATCCGGACGCTGCTGCGCTCGGGCGGGACCCCGGAGACCCTCGCCACCAGCACCAATCAAGGGTGGTCGGTCGCCGTGGGCGACGATGCGCTCTACTGGGCAAACGAGAACGGAATCATGCGCGCGCCCAAGTCGGACCTGGCCCATCCGCAGACGATCTATCCCGGCAATGCAACTTCGCTCGCGGTCGACTCGACCACGCTGTACTTCCTGGGTCGCGGGGGACCCTCCGCGATGCCCAAGGCAGGCGGAGCCGTCCGCACGATCGCAGGAACCATCCTCAACGCCCGGTTCGTCGCCGATGACCTGGGCCTCTATGCGATCGCCACAGAGGCGCGCTTCTTGCCCGACGGCCCGACCAGAGTGGTCGACGGAGAAGTCGTACGGTTGCCGACCTATTTCGGCGGGCTCTTCCGTCTCGATGGACAGGGGCGCGCGGATGTCGTTGCGGATGCGATCGCGCATCCTTGGGGCGTGGCGCTCGATTCGAGCTACGTGTACTGGTCCGTCGACGGGATCTACCGCGTGGCGCGCTAACGCTCCGTGCCGGTGTTGCGCGTCTTCTGCGCCTGCGCCACCGCGGGCTGCTTGCGGTGGATCACCAGGGTGCGCTGCGCCTGCAGGTCGTCGTCCTCGCGGGCGATCAGGTAGACGGTGCTGTTCCCCGGCTTGAGCGGCAGCTCCGCGGAGAAGTCCAGCTGGATGGGTCCGGAGACGTTCTGCGATTGCCCGGCCTTCTTCGCGGTGCGGAAGAAGACCTTCCGGTAGTCGTTCTCGTGCTGCACGAAGATCTGCAGATCGCGCATGCCGCTGGGATCGCCCGCGATGCCGGTCAGCGTCAGCCGGTCGGAGTCGACCTCCACGCCGCCGCGGCTGGGATCCACGTTGGTCAGCTTGATGTACGGCGGCTCGCGCTGGGTGAGCGCCACCACCTTGGCCAGCGCGGGCTTCGTGCTGCGGGGCGCGTCTTTCGCGGCCGCCGCGGGCAGGAAGCCGAATCGGCCTTTCTGCCACTCGACCCGGTAGAACGAGCCCACCTTCCCCTTCGCCGCCAGCACGGAGCCCTTCTTCACCGAGGCCAGCTTGTCCGCGGCTTCCACCGCCGCCGAGAGAACGTTGGTGTCCACCTGCACGCGCACGGCCGCGACGCTCGGCGAGGAAACCATCGGTGCCCCGACGGGAAGGACCAGCTTCTCCTTCTCGATTTCCCAGGTCTCCTTGTCACCCAGCTCCAGGCGCACGTTCACCGGCGCTTCGTCGAGGCCCTTCTTCGGCTCGAGGAGGAAGGTGGCCGTCCGGGTCTCGCCCGGGGCGATGGGGCCCAGCTTGGTGCGGCCCTTCTTCACGTTGATCTTCTCCTCGGACAGGTTCTTCAGCGCGGCGAAGGCGTCGTACGCCTTGCCCGAGCCGACGTTCTTGACGTCGAGGATCAGCTCGACCTGCTCGCCCTTGTGGAGCAGGCCGTCGGGGCTGCCCGAGCCGGCCAGCTGCCAGCTCCAGGCGAAGGAGGGCCGCGCCAGCTCCTGGATGTCGCTCTCGCCGCGCACCTCCTCGATCGAGTCGCCCTGATCGTCCTCGAACTTCACCGTCACGTCGTCTTTGCGCGAGGGCATGTAGCGCGGGATCTTCACCGGCACCGTCCAGGTGCGCTTCTCGTGCGGCTGCAGCTGCCCGAAGACGAACTCGCGCCGGTCGAGGATGCTGTTGTCGCTCTTGGTGTAGGCGCGCAACCGGTAGACCGGCACCGTGCCGTTGTTGTGCGCGGTCAGCGCCAGCTCCATCGTGTCGCCCGCCTGGGTCCGCGGCGCGCGCAGCTCCGCGGTGACGCGCACCGGCGCCGGCGCGGGCGCCGGCTGGCCCGGCTGCGACGACTGCGCGGCCGCCGGCGCGGGCTGCTGGGCCGGAGCCTTGGCCCAGTTGAGGCCCATCGCCTCCAGCGTCTTGCGCACCTTCTCCTGCTCCTGGGCGCGGCGCTGCTCGACGAAAGGCTTCATCTGCTTGAGCTGCTCCTGCCGGTTGGTGCTGGTGGCCTGCGCCAGCAGGTCGCGGCAGAACTCGATCTGGTAGTCGAGGGTCACGCCGTCGTCGTCGGTCGGGTCGTCGGAATCGTCCTCTTCCGGCGCCTGCCCCGCCTCGATCGCCTCGCGGGCCTTGCGCTCCTTGGCGCTCTCCTCCTTGACGAAGCGCACCGACTCGAGCGGCTTCTGCGCGGCGCGCTCGCGGGCTGCCTTGGCCTGCTCCTCGTCGCGGGCGAAGGCGTTGAAGAAGTGCTTGTCGTAGTCCGCCTCGCGGAACGTCTTGGGAGGGGCGAACAGGTCGATGCGCTCCTTGAGGAGGCGCGCCGGCACCAGCTCGATGTCCGGGGTGATGCCGACTTCCTGGATCGACACGTCTCCCGGCGTCAGATACTGGGCGATGGTCAACTTCAGTGCGCTCTCGTCGCCCGACTCCTTCTTGGGGAAGTCGTAGAGGACCTGGACCGATCCCTTGCCGAAGCTCTGCCGGCCGACGATCACGGCGCGGTTCAGGTTCTTCAGCGCGCCGGCGACGATCTCGGAGGCGCTCGCGCTCTCGGAGCTGATCAAGACCGCCATGGGGAACTCGCGCTCGCCGCCGTCGTTGCGGGCCAGCTTCGGCTCGCGCAGCTGGCCGTTCATCCCCACGGTGGTGACGATGGTGCCTTCCTCGACGAAGGTGTCGCTCACCTGGATGGCCTGCTCGAGGAGCCCGCCGGGGTTGCCGCGCATGTCGAGCACCAGGCCGCGCAGCGTTCCGCCGTTCTGCTGCTTCATGGCGCGGATGGCGGACTGCATGTCGCGGGTGGTGGTGCCGGAGAAGCCGGAGAGGCGGACGTAGCCGATGCCGTTGTCGAGCAGCTTGGAGACCACCGTCTCGTAGGTCACGGTGGCGCGGACCAGGTCCAGCTTGCGCGGCTCCTGCCCCTTCTTCTGCACCACGATGGAGACCCGGGTGCCCGGCTTGCCGCGCATCCGGTCCACGGCTTCCTGCAACTCCATGGAGACCGTCGAGTCGGCGTCGATCTGGGTGATCACGTCGCCCTTCTTGATGCCGGCCCTCCAGGCGGGCGTGTTCTTCAGCACCTTCCGCACCGTCAGCCGGTCGTCGATCATGGAGATGACGAAGCCCAGGCCACCGAACTCGCCCCGGGTCTGCACCTTCATCTCCTTGTAGAGGTCCGGCTTGAGCAGCCAGCTGTGCGGGTCGAGCGTGGAGAGCATGCCGTTGATGGCCGCGTACTCGATGTCGCGCTGGTCGGTCTGGGTGACCAGGTTGTCGCGGATGAAGGAGAAGACCTCCCGCATCTTGAGCGGGATCTGCCAGATGGTGTCGATGTCGCGGTACTCGAACTCGCGAGACGCGCTGCCGACGGTGACGCGCACCTTCCCCTCTCCCAGGCTGGAGTTCGCGTGGCCGCAGTCGGGCACCGAAGCGGTGGCGGCCGTGCCCGGCTCGCGCCGCAGGCCCTGATCGGAGCAGGCGGGGCCGCCCACTTCGACCATCACTTCGGCCACCTGCCGCTCCACCGCCTCCAGCGCGGAGGTGAACATCTCCTTCGGGTTGATGCGGCTGGGATCGACGTAGTTGTCTTTGATCTGGACGATCGAGCGCCGGAAGATGTCGAGGCTCGCAAGGTCGTAGCCGTCCTTCGGCTCGACCGCCGCCCGGGCCTCCGCGATGCGCAGCGCGCTGGGCGCGCGGTCGCTCGGGATGCTGGCGAGCGACAGGAACACTGCAACCGGCAGAACGGCGAGACGGAGCGCGGACTTCGTTCGCATTGGGCGCTATTTCCTGGGAGCGAGGAGGCGAGTGTGCGGAAGGATATCCAGCGTCGAAGAAGCCTACAAGGAATGCCGAACTTCCTGCATGTGATCCTTTGAACGATGATGCCGCACCCGCGATTCCGTCTCAACGCCGGGTCACGGCATACCCCTTTCCCTTCAGGGCCGCGACCAGCTGCTCGGCGTGCGAAGCCCCTTTGGTTTCCAGCGTCAGCTCGATCTCGGTATCGCCGATCGGGCCCGCGACGAACGCCCGATCGTGGTGCACCTCCAGCACGTTTGCCTTCTCCGCCGCAACAGTTTGCAACACTCCGGCCAGCGCGCCGGGCCGGTCGGGGACGCGCAGCTTGAGCACCACGCGGCGCCCTTCCTTCACCAAGCCCCGATCGATGATCCGGGACAAGAGATTTACGTCGATGTTCCCCCCCGAGATGACGCACACCACCTTGGATTCGGGCTTGAGACCCGGAACTTTTTTCTGCAGCAGCGCCGCGGCCGGCGCCGCCCCGGCACCCTCGGCGATCACCTTTTCCCGCTCGATCAGGACCAGGATGGCGTTCGCCACCTCCTCGTCGTCGACGGGCACGATCAGGTCCACGTACCGTTCGAAGAGGGGGAACGTCCGTTCCCCTGCCTTCTTCACCGCGATGCCGTCCGCCAGCGTGGTCGCCGGCGGGATCAGCGTGGGTTTTCCGGCCTTTCGCGCCGCCGACATCTTGGCCAGCGCGGCCGACTCTACCCCGACGACCCGGACGGATGGTTTCAGGGACTTCACCACCAAGGCCATCCCGCCCAGAAAGCCTCCGCCGCCCACCGAGGCAATCAGGACGTCCAGATCCGGGACCTGCTCCAGGATTTCCAGCGCCGCCGTGCCCTGGCCGGCGATGATCTCGTCGTCGTCGAAGGCGTGGATGAAGACGTAACCTTTTTCGCTCTCCAGCCGGCGCGCTTCCTGGTAGGCGTCCTCGAACACCGTCCCGCACAGGACGACCTCGGCGCCGAACGCCTTGGTCGCCGCCACCTTGATGAGGGGAGCGGTCTCGGGCATGACGATCACCGCCTTCACCCCGAGACGCTGCGCGGTATAGGCGACGCCCTGCGCATGGTTGCCGGCGCTCGCCGCCACAACCCCACGGCGCCGCTCCTCCGGTCCCAATAGCGCGAGCTTGTTGGCAGCGCCGCGCTCCTTGAACGACCCGGTGCGTTGCAGGCTCTCCAGCTTGAAGTAGACGGACGCCCCGCACAGATCGCTGAACGTCCACGAGCGCGGGCACGGGGTGACGTCGACGTCGCCGCGAATGCGCTCGCGGGCGGCGAGCACGTCTTGGAGCGTCACCATGGACCGCGCAGCGTCGCCGAGGACCGGGAAAGGATCAAGACCGGCTGGCGGCGGACGGCTTGCCGTTGGCGGAAAAGCGGCAGGGCGGGAAGAGGCCTCCGTTCTGCGCGGTTCGGCTGTGCAGGGTGCCCTTCCGGCCCGCGCGACCTACCGTTGCGTGGGCCGCGGCCCTTGGTTGCGGGGGAAGGCATGGCAGTCCGTCCGGTGAGCGGGAAGGCAGGCGAACGCATCGTGCTGGTCGACGAGACCCAGGCAAACCGCCCCACCATCGAGGCCTACGAGCTGATCACTCGCAAGTTGCGCGTGCCGCGCGTGCCGGTCCTCTTCCGCGCGCTGGCGGGGGTGAAGGCCCTCCTGCCGTGCTGGCAGGCGCTGCGGCCGGCCGTGCGGCTGCGCGCTTTCGAGGAGGCCGCGGACGAGCTGCGGGCCAGCGCCTCGCGCGCGGCGGTCGAGCTGGGTTGCCCCCTGATCGAGACGCAGCTGGAGTGGGCCGGTTACGACGTCGACGAGATCGACGAGATCCGGGGGCAGGTGAACATCTTCCACTACCAGAACGCCAAGCTGCTGCTGGTGATGGCGGTATTGCGAGAGGCGCTGGAAGGCACCGCCGGGGGCGGCAAGGAGACGCCGCGCGCGACCCAGCGCGTCCCCCGCGGCGTGCCTCACGAGATGGGCATCGTGGAGCTGGTGCCGGAGGACGCGGACGGCTCCCTGTTGCGGCTCTTCAAGTCCATCCGCGCCCACTTCGGCCTGGGAGTGGTGGCGGACGACTTCCGCGCCTTCGGGCGATGGCCGAAGTACCTGGGCGTGGCCTGGGAGGACGCCCGCAAGCGCGATTCCGTCCCGCGCTGCCGGGCCGCGCTCGACGATCTCTGGACGCAGGCCAAGGCTTCCGCCGCTACGTTGCCGGTGAAGGTCTCGATCGCCGCCGCTCAGCTCTCGGCCGCCGGCGCCGAGCCGGATCGCGTACGGGCTCTTATGGAAAGGTTCCGTCGCGCCATGCCGGGCCTCACCCTGGACGTAGCCCGATTCAAGGTGCACCTCGACGGCCCCGAGGACGCGCTCGACTCTCCCTTTCCGGTCCGCTGGAAGTACATCAACTCGGACGACTACATGCCGGTGGGCCTGGACGAGCCGGTCAAGCTGCGCGCCGGCGACCCGGTGGGGCTCGAGGAAGACTGAGGCCGTTGGGGAACACCCCCTCAGCGGACCTGGCAGACCTTCTGGCCGAAGAGGCGATCCACCGCGGCAAAGAGATCGTCGTCGGGGGCGATCCGCGTGGACTTGAGCGCGATGCGCGTCTCGGTGAGGCCCGGCTGGACCAGCACCAGCGATGCGCTGCAGGTGCCGGGGTGCTTTGCGAGCAGCGCCTTCAGCTCGGTGAGCAGCTCCGGCGTGGCCGCTTCCACGGGCATCTTCAGCTCCACGCGGGTGGCCTTCGCGGCGCGCACCTCCGAGAGGCGCGACACCTCGTCTACCTTGATCTCCGGCGTGGGCTCCGCCGCCGGGTCCTGCGCCGCTTCGGCGCCGAATTTCTCGGCGAGACGCACCACGCCCCGAACGAGCACCGGGTCGTCGCCCTTGAGGAGCTCCTCGAAGCGCTGCAGCACGTCCTCGTAGAGCACCAGGTCGCGCGTGCCGGTCAGGTCCTCTAGCACCGCGAAGCCGATCTTCTTGCCCATCTTGGTGAGGCGCTCGCGGTAGCCGGTGACGATGCCGCCGACCGCGACCTTCTCGAACCCCTTCGCGGTCGCGAGCGACGCGCAGGTGTGCGTGGCGTACCGCTTCACGTCATCGGCGTAGCGCGCCAGCGGATGACCCGTGATGTAGAAGCCGAGCGCCTCCTTCTCCTTGGCGAGGCGCTCGCGCTCGGACCACTCCTCCTTGCCGAAGACGCGCTCCTCGGGAGCTGGCAACTCGCCGGCACTCGCGGCGCGCCTCGCTGGAGTGGAGAAAAGTCCGAACTGTCCCGACTCGCGGTCCTTCTGCGCCGACGAACCCTGCGCCAGCGCCGGCTCGATCGCGTCCCACAGCGCCTTGCGCGGCTTGCCCGTGAAATCGAACGCGCCTGCCGCGACCAGCGCCTCGAGCGTCTTGCGGTTGATCTTCTTGGTATCGATGCGCGCGCAGAAATCGAACAACCCGGCGAACGGCTTGCTCCGCGCGGCGAGGATGCCCTCGATCGAGTTTTCCCCCACACCCTTGATGGCGCCGAGCCCGAACCTGATCACCTTCTTCCCGGCCTTCTGCGCATCGTGGCCGACGCCAAACGCGAGGTCCGAGTCGTTCACGTCGGGCGGCAGCACCGTGATGCCATCCGCCCGCGCCTCCGCAATGTGCGCGACTACCTTGTCCGTGTTGTCCTTCTCCGAGGTGAGCAGCGCCGCCATGAACTCGACCGGGTAATGCGCCTTGAGCCACGCCGTTTGATAGGTAATCAATCCGTAAGCGGCACTGTGGCTCTTATTGAAGGAGTAGGCAGCGAACTGCTCCATGGTATCGAAAAGTTCGGTAGCTAGTTTTGCATCAACCCCGTTCCTTACGCAACCTTCGACGAAGCCGCTGCGCTCGCTCGCCATCAGGTCGGCCTTCTTCTTCCCCATCGCGCGGCGGAGCAGGTCTGCGCGGCCCAATGAGTAGCCGCCCAGCACCTGCGCGATCTGCATCACCTGCTCCTGGTAGACGATCACTCCGTACGTGTCGCGCAAGATCGGTTCGAGCAGCGGATGCGGATAGCTGACCCGCTCGCGCCCGTGCTTCCGGTTGATGAAGACGTCCACCATGCCCGACTCGAGCGGACCCGGCCGGTAGAGCGCGCCGGCCGCGATCACGTCCTCGAACACGTTGGGCTTGAGCTTCTTCACCATCTCGGTGAAGCCCGACGACTCCATCTGGAAGATCCCCGCGGTGTCGCCGCTGGAGATGAGCTGGTAGGTCTTCTTGTCGTCGAGCGGCAGGAGCGCGATGTCCAGCTGCTCCTCGGGAGGCCGGCCGCGGTTGATCAGCTTCACCGCATTGCTGATCACCGTCAGGGTGGTCAGGCCGAGGAAGTCGAACTTGATCAGCCCCGCGAGCTCCACTTCGTCCTTCGCGAACTGCGTCACCAATTCGCCGTTCTGCCCCCGGCAGAGCGGCACGTACTCCCAGAGCGGCTTCTCCCCGATCACCACGCCCGCCGCGTGCATGCCGGTCGAGCGCGTCAGGCCCTCCAGGGCGCGCGCATACTCGATGATCGTCCTGAAGATCGGCTTCTGCTCCTGGATCTGCGTGAGCTTGGGCTCGACTTCCAGCGCCTTCTGGATGGTGGCGGGATGCCCCTCGATGAGGGTGGGGATGTTCCGCGTCAGCTCGTTCACCTCCGCGAACGGCACGCCCATCACCCGGGCCACGTCCTTGATCGCGCTCTTCGCCGAGAGCGCCCCGTAGGTGATGATCTGCGCGACGTTCTCGATCCCGTACTTCTGCGTGACGTAGTCGATCACCTCGCCCCGGCGGTCCTGGCAGAAGTCCACGTCGAAGTCCGGCATGGACACGCGCTCGGGGTTCAGGAACCTCTCGAAGAGGAGGTTGTACGGCAACGGGTCGATGTCGGTGATCCGCAGCGCGTACGCGACCAGCGATCCCGCGCCCGAGCCCCGTCCCGGTCCGACCGGCACGCCTCGCTGCTTCGCCCAGTCGATGAAGTCGTGGACGATGAGGAAGTAGCCGGAGAACTTCATCTCGATGACGACCGACAGCTCGCGCTCGAGCCGCTCGCGGTATTGGTCAGGGTCGATCTTCCGCCCCGCCCGGGCGATCTCCGCGAACCGCCGGTCGAGCCCCTCGCGCGAGCGCCGCTGGATGTACGAGTCGAGCGTCTCCCCTTCGGGCACCTGGAACTTGGGGAGGAACTTGTCGGTCAGGTTCAGCTCGACGTTGCAGCGCTGGCCGATCAGCCACGAGTTGTGCACCGCCTCGCGCCACTCGGCGCCGACGCCGGTGGTCGCCTCGGCGGCCGAGGCCATCTCCTCCGGACCCTTGATGTACAGCTCCTCCGTCTCGTGCCGCAGGCGCCGGGGATCGTCGAAGGTGCGGCCCGAGGCGATGGCCATCAGCACCTCGTGGGCCTTGGCGTCCTCGCGCTTGACGTAGTGGCTGTCCGCGGTGGCGACCAGCGGGATCTGCAGTTCCTTCGACAGCTCGCAAAGCCCGTGGTTGACCGGCAACTGCTCCTTCAGCGCGTTGGACTGCACCTCGAGGTAGAGGCGGTCGCCGAAGATCTCCTTCAGCTCGCGCGCCTCGCGCCGGGCCTCGTCCATGTCGCCCCGGCGGATCGCCTTGGGCACCGCGCCCGCCATGCAGGCGGTGAGCGCGATGATGCCCTCGTTGTGGGCGCGCAGGAGCGGCTTGTCCACGCGCGGGTCGTAGTAGAAGCCGTCGGTGAACGCCTTGGTGCTGAGGTACCTGAGATTGCGGTAGCCGGCGTCGTTCATGGCCAGCAGCACCAGGTGGTTTCCCACCCGCTGGCCCTTGTCCGTCATCCCTTTCTCGCCTGCGACGTACGCCTCGAAGCCGATGATCGGCTTCACCCCCGCCTTCTTCGCCTCCTGGTAGAAGTTCACCACTCCGAACATGTTGCCGTGGTCGGTGACCGCCACGGACTTCATGCCCGTGCGGGCGCACGACTCCATCAGGTCGGGCAGCCGGATGGCCCCGTCGAGCAGGCTGTAGAGCGTGTGGAGATGAAGATGCGTGAAGTCCGCGGGCATGGCGTAGGAACACCATGGCACGGACCCCCGTCAAGCGCTGGTCGCGGACGCCGCCGCGGCGCGAAATCCTCAGTCGGGCCGCGATGCGAGCAAGTCGTGCAGGGCCGCGTGCAGCTCCCCGTACCGGAACCGGTAGCCGCCGTTCAGCGCCTTGCGCGGCACCGCCCGCTGCCCTTCCAGGAGCACCTCGGCCATCTCGCCCAGTCCCAGGCGCAGCACCAGGGCCGGCACTGGGAACAGCGCAGGCCGATGCAGGGCCGTCCCCAGCGCCTGGGCGAACTCCTTCATGCGCACGGGATTCGGCGCCACGGAATTCACGGGACCGCGCACGGTGCCGTCCAGCGCCCACAGGATGACCCCCACCTCGTCCGCCATGTGGATCCAGGGGAACCACTGCCGGCCCTTGCCGATCGGGCCACCCACGAACGCCTTGAAGGGCGGCAGCATCTGCTTGAGCGCCCCTCCTTGCCGCGCCAGGACCACCCCTGTGCGCAAGAGGACCGTCCGCACGCCCAGCTCTTCGGCCCGGAGCGCCTCCGTCTCGCTCTGCTTGCAGGCTCCCGCCAGGAAATCGGCGCCGCGCGCGGACTCCTCGGTCAGCTCCTCGTCGCCGCGGCCACCGTAAGCGCCTACCGCGCTGGCGTTCACGAACACCCGAGGCCGCGCCCGCGCGGCGCGCATCGCCTCGACGAACGCCCGGGTCGACTCCACCCGGCTGTCGACGATCTCCTTCTTGTAGGCCTCGCTCCACCTCCGGGCGCCGATGTTCGCGCCCGAGAGGTTGACTGCCGCCTCCGCCCCGTCCAGCGCGCCGGCCGGCAGGCTGCGGCCGTCCCACTTCACCTCCCCCGGTTCCCGCGGCTTGCGCACCAGCGCCACCACCTCGTCTCCGCGCGCCCGCAGCGCCCGGCCCAGCTCCGATCCGATCAGCCCGTTCGCGCCGCCGATGACCACCTTCATGGCCCCTCCATGCCCAGGCCTGCGGATCCGATTCAACCACGGCCCGCTTCAAGCTACATTGCCGCGCCGTGAACGAGCTCACCTGGGTGACGCTGCAGGTGCCCGACGTCGAGCAGTCCCGCAGGTTCTGGCGCGACATCATCGGCCTGGCCGAGCGATCCGCAACACCCACCTGGGTCGAGCTGGAGCTGCGCGCAGGGGTGCACCTGGCCCTGCACCCCGTGTTCCACCCGCCGGCGCTGGAGCGGCGCGGGTACGACCGCGGCGGGCCAGTGCTCGGCATCCGGGTCCAGTCGCTCGACGACATGGGCGCGCTCGTCGAGCGAAATGGGGCCCGCGCCCTGGGCGCCACCCAGGAGATCCCCGGGGGCCGTTCGCGGGACTTCGAGGACCCGGACGGCTACGTATTCGAGCTGGTCGAGCTGCGTGCCTGAGCTGCCGGACATTTCCGCCTACATCGAGGCGCTCGAGGCGCGCATCCTGCGCCAGCCCATCCAGGCGGTGCGCCTCGCCTCCCCCTTCGTCCTGCGCACCTTCGATCCGCCGATCGCAGAGGCGGTCGGCAAGCAAGTGATCGGCATCCAGCGGGTCGGCAAGCGCATCGCGCTCGAGCTGGAAGGCGACCTGTTCCTGGTCCTGCATCTGATGATCGCCGGGCGGCTGAAATGGCTCGACCGCGGCGCGAAAGTGCCCGGCAAGGTGGGGCTCGCGGCGATCGACTTTCCCTACGGGACGCTGATCCTTACCGAGGCGGCCACCAAGAAGCGCGCTTCCCTGCACTTCGTGCGCGGAGCGGAGGCCGTCCGCGCCATGGATCGCGGGGGCATCGAGGTGATGGGCGCTCCTCTCGCCGCGTTTCGCGAGGCGCTACTGCGCGAGAACCACACGCTCAAGCGGTCGCTGACCGACCCCCGCCTGTTCAGCGGGATCGGAAATGCCTACTCGGACGAGATCCTGCACCGCGCCCGGCTCTCCCCCGTGCAGACCACGCACAAGCTGTCGGAGGAGGAGATCGCCCGGCTCCACCGCGCCACCCAGGAGGTCCTGCGAGAATGGATCGAACGGCTGCGCGCGGAGGCGCGCGCCGGGTTCCCCGAGAAGGTCACCGCGTTCCGCGAAGGCATGGCCGTGCACGGCCGCTACCGCAAGCCCTGCCCGGTCTGCAGCACGGCCGTGCAGCGCATCGCGTACGCCGACAACGAGACCAACTACTGCCCGCGCTGCCAGACCGAGGGACGGATCCTCTCCGACCGTTCCCTCTCGAGGCTGCTCAAGTCCGACTGGCCGAAGAACATCGACGAGCTCGAGGAGAAGCTCCCCACCCGGGCGCCGAAACCCAGCGCAGGATCGCGATAGACTGGAACGATGCCGACCGACGAGGCGCTCAACCAGCCTCCGCCGCTGGAGGTGAACCTGTTCGCCGCCGACCGCGTCCTGCGGGAGGCGGTGGACCGGGAGGGCGCCAGCTGGGCGCGAGCGCAGCTCCTCGAGCTGGGGCAGCTCGCCGGGTCGCGCGCAGCGCAGGTCTGGGCGACGCAGGCGAACGAGAACCCGCCCCGGCTGCGGACGCACGACCGCTACGGCAGCCGCATCGACGAGGTGGAATTCCATCCCGCCTGGCACGAGCTGATGCGCGTGGCGGTGGCGCACGGCATCCATTGCCTGCCTTGGGAAGAGGACCGCGAAGGGGCCCACGTGGCCCGGGCCGCGCTGATGTTCCTCGATTCGCAGTGCGAGCAGGGACACGGCTGCCCCATCTCGATGACCTACTCCTCCGTCCCGGCGCTGCGGCGCCAGCCCGAGCTGGCGGACGAGTGGGAGCCGCGCATCGCGACCCGGACCTACGACCCGCGCTTCGTGCCCGCGGCGCAGAAGTCGGGCGCGCTGATCGGCATGGCGATGACCGAGAAACAGGGCGGCTCCGACGTCCGCGCCAACACCACCCGGGCGGCGCGCGACGGCGAGGCGTGGCGGCTCACCGGTCACAAGTGGTTCTGCTCGGCGCCGATGAGCGACGCGTTCCTGGTGCTGGCCCAGGCGCCGGGCGGCCTCTCCTGTTTCCTCTTGCCGCGCTGGACGCCCGACGGCGCCCGCAACCGCTTCTTCCTGCAGCGCCTCAAGGACAAGCTGGGCAACCGCTCCAACGCCTCCAGCGAAGTCGAGCTCGACGGCGCCTGGGCCCGGCTGGTCGGTGAAGAAGGCCGCGGCGTGCCGACCATCCTGGAGATGGTGAACCATACCCGGCTCGACTGCGTGCTCGGCGCGGCCGCCGTGCTGCGCCAGGCGCAGTGGCAGGCGGCGCACCACTGCGCGTACCGCCGGGCCTTCGGGAAGCGCCTGGTCGAGCAGCCTCTCATGCGCAACGTGCTCGCCGACCTGTGCGTCGAGTCTGAGGCCGCGCTGCTCCTCGCCATCCGCCTGGCGCGCGCGTACGACAGGCCGGAGGAGTCCGCGTTCCGCCGCATCGCCACCGCGGTCAGCAAGTACTGGGTCTGCAAGCGGGCCCCCGCGGGAGTGGGCGAGGCGCTGGAGTGCCTGGGCGGAAACGGATACGTCGAGGAGAGCGGCCTGCCGCGCCTCTACCGAGAGGCGCCGCTGAACTCGATCTGGGAGGGATCCGGCAACGTGATCTGTCTCGACGTGCTGCGCGCGGTGTCGAAGGAACCCGCGGCCGTGGAAGCGCTGTTCGCCGAGCTGCGAAAGGCCCGCGGCGCCGACCGGCGCCTGGACGCGCACCTCGAGTCCACCGAGGCGCTGCTCGCGGGCGCCGAGGAGGGCCAGGCCCGTCGCCTGGTCGAGGCGCTGGCGCTGGCGCTGCAGGGAACGCTGCTGGCGCTGCACGGGCCGAAGGAGGTGGCGGACGCGTTTTGCGCCTCCCGCCTCTCGGGCGATTGGGGCCGCACTCTGGGCACCCTCCCGCGAGGCGCCGATCTCGCCGCGCTGGTCGACCGCGCCCAGCCTGTTCAGAAACTGGACGAAAAATAAATTTTTTTCCTTGTGGGGGACGTAGCGTCGGGGGCGCCAGCTACGATTCGAACGAGTCGCTCGGCTCGACCTTCGCCGGCGCGCCGGAGGCGCGCTTGCGCTTCGGGCGCGGGCCGGCACCAGAGATGCGCCGCGCCCGGGCGGCGGCGGCACGGTACTGCGGCAGGTGCGGCTGCAGCAGCGCCCGCTGCATCGCCTTCTCGTCCGTGCCGCGCGGGACGTGAATCGGCTTGCCCGTGTTCGGGTGGTAGCCCGAGTAGTACATGTCGGTCGCCAGCGTCATCGGCGTGGGCGTGAAGTCCTGCACCTGCTGGGGCCGCCAGCCGTTCTCCTCCAGGTAGTCGGACAGCTCCACCATGTCCTTCACCTCGCAGCCGGGATGGCCGGAGATGAAGTAGGGCACCAGGTACTGCTCCTTGCCCGCCTCGCCGGAGTACTTCTCGAACAACTCCTTGAACCGGACGAACTGCTCCTTGCCCGGCTTCTTCATCACCCGCACCACGCCGGGCGAGATGTGCTCCGGCGCGATCTTGAGGTGCCCTCCCACGTGATTTGCCACCAGCTCGCGGATGTACTCGTCGCCGCGCTCCGCGTCGGCGAAGGCCAGGTCGTAGCGCACGCCGCTGGCCACGAACGCCCGCTTCACACCGGGCAGGGCGCGCGCCTTGCGCATCAGCTCGATCAGCGGCCCGTGGTCGGTGCCGAACTTGGGGCACACGCTGGGGTAGACGCACGAGGCCCGGCGGCACTTCTGGTGCCATTCCTCGTCGGTGCAGACCATGTGCCACATGTTGGCGGTCGCGCCGCCGATGTCCGAGACCACGCCCGTCCAGCCCGGCACGTCCTCGAGCGACTCGATCTCCCGCAGCACGCTGCCCTCGCTGCGCGAGACCACGTCGCGGCCCTGGTGCTCGGTGATGCAGCAGAACGCGCACCCAGCTGCGCACCCACGCATGATGGTCACGCTGAACCGGATCTGCTCCCACGCCGGGATCCTCGCCTCCCCGTACATCGGGTGCGGCAGGCGGGTGAAGGGAAGCTCGTATTCCCAGTCGACCATCTCGGTCGCGGGCGGCTGCGCGGGCGGGTTCACGTAGACGAGCTCGCCGCCGTGTTTCTGCACCAGGATCCGCGCGTTGTCCGGGTTGTGCTCGAGGTGATAGAGGCGCGAGAACTCCGCGTACACCTGCTTGTCGGCGCAGATCTCCTCGTACGAGGGGAGCCACACCTCCTCGCGATCCCGCTCGCCTGCGAGGGCGCGCCAGGACTGCTCCGGGTCGTCGCGGAAGCGCACCGCGGTGCCGCGCACGTCGGTCAGCCCGCAGACGTCCTCGCCCGAGGCGAGGCGGCGGGCGATCTCCAGCAGCGGGACCTCGCCCATCCCGTACACGAGCAGATCGGCCGGGCAGTCGGCGAGGATGGACCGCCGGACGCGATCGCTCCAGTAGTCGTAGTGCGCCAGGCGCCGGAGCGAAGCCTCGACCCCTCCGATCACCACCGGCACCTCGGGGAACAGCTTCTTCAGCCGGCGCGCGTAGACGGCGGTGGCGTAGTCGGGACGCCGGCCCGGCGCGGCGTCCGGCGTGTACGCATCGCTCGAGCGCCGCTTCTTCGCGGCCGTGTAGTGGTTGACCATCGAGTCCATGTTGCCGCTGGAGACGCCGAAGAAGAGACGGGGCCGGCCGCAGGCGGCGAAGTCCTCCGCGAAGCTCGCCTCGTCCCACCGGGGCTGCGAGACGATCCCCACCTTGAAGCCGCGGGCGGCCAGCACCCGGGCGAGGAGGGGCACGCCGAAGGTGGGGTGGTCGACGTACGCGTCGCCGTTCACCAGCACGACGTCGAGCCCTTGCCATCCGCGGGCGCGCGCCTCCGCCAGATTGGTGGGCAGGAAGGCATCCGCGCCGGGCCGCTTCCCGATCTGGACCAGTGGAGACATCGCGGAGGGTCTAACGCCGGGAGAGATGTGTGTAAATCCCACAGCCCAAAGCCAGGACGGTTTCTGCGGGGGCCCCGGCCCTCTCTGCTATGCTCCAGTCGAGGGGAGCTGTGTACTCGCATGTCCGACGTCCGAGCCGATCCGCTGCCCGAGCAGCCGTCTCCCTCGTCAGACTCTCCACCCGCCGCCCCCAAGCCGGATCCGCTCGCGGGCGACTGGTCGGAGGGCCTGCCGGGACCGGCCCGCGCCCACGGGCTGCCGGTGCCCACACGCATCGGCGATGCGAGCGAGGACAGCTGGGCGATGTCGCCCCCCGCGACCGAACCGCCGGCCGAGTCGGCCTGGGCTCCCCAAGCTCACGACGCCGGGTTCTCGGCCGTGCCTGCTCCCGCGGCCGAGGACTTCACCGCGCAGGGGAGCGAACCCGAGGCCTGGCAGGAAAAGGATCCTTCTCCCTGGGCGGCGCCCGCGCAGCCTGCCCAGGACTGGGACCCGACCGCACCGGCGACCACTTCCGCCGAAGAGCAGTGGTCTGCCCCAGCCGACCCGCCCGCGGTCCAGGAATGGCCGGCAGAGGAAGAGGGTCCGCGCGCCCTGGCCGAGGAGGAGACGGCGGTGCTCCTCGAGCCGGTCGAGGACGAGGAAGCAGCCAGGCTCTTGCGGCCAGTCGATCAGGCGGCGAACGACGAGCCGCCCGGCGAGCCCATCTCGATCCTGCATCCACCGGGCAATCTCGATCCTGCGCTGCAGCCTGTCATGGACCCGACCCTGCAGCCGGTGACCGACGGCGAGTCGGTGGTGATGCTCAACCCGCACGACCACCCCGACCTGCTCGTCCCCGTGGACGAAGACGCGCCGCCGATGGCCTCGGGAGGTCCGGCGCCCGCGGGAAGCGTCGTCCCCGGCGAGCACCGGGTCGCGATCCACACCCGCGGGGGGCGCACCCGGCGGGGGAGCGTCACCGATCTGGACCTGGGCAGGCCGCAGTTCGCGCTGCAGCCGCAGGGCGGCGGCTCGACGGAGCTGGTGCCGCACGCCGAGGTCAAGGCGATCTTCTTCATGCTGGCGCCCGGCGACGCGCCGGCCGCGCCGGACGGCGGCAAGATCCGCGTCACCTTCTCCGACGGCCGCAGCATCGAAGGCCACCGCGAAGGAGGCGACGGCCCGCAGGGCTTCTTCCTGGTGCCGCTGGACGCGCAGAAGACGAACACGAAGCGGATCTACGTGGCCCGGGCCGCGGTCGCCTCGCTCGTCGATCTGGTCTGAGCTCAGTGCAGGTACTTGTCCGACCCGCTGCGGCCCCGGCCCGGCAGGTCCTCCTCGCCGCGAACCACCCGTAGCCGGCGGCTGCGCAGCCGGCGATCGATCCACCACACCCGCAGGCGGAGCAGGACTTGCTTCGGCGTGCGCACGCCACCCGCGAAGAGGACGCCCGCGCCCAGGCCGAAGAGCTGCGGCAGAAAGGGCACCGGTCCATAGAAGATCATGAACAGGACCGTGATCCCTGCCGAGATGGGGAGCAGGAGCCGCGCCTCGATGGGCAGGAAGTACAAGAAGATTCCAGCGCTGGGGAGCGAGACGGCGAATGCGGCCGCCAGAGCTTCAATCACCACCCAGTTCCCGAGGTACAGGAACCCCGCCACGCCGGGCCAGAAGATTCCGATGACAGCGGTGACCAGCGCCGCCAGCGCGGACGTGGCGAAGTAGAAGGTGACGAACCGCCGCGTCCCCCACATCGCCTCGAGCGAGCCGCCCATCAACCACAACCCCAGCCCGGCGAAGATCAGTCCCAGCGGGTCTGGGTTGACGAAGGTATAAGTGAACGGCTGCCAGACGTAGCCGCGCCGCAGCGCCGCCGGTATGAAGCCGAGCAGGATCTTGAGATTGTCCGCGCCGGTGAGCGGGACCAGGATGGAGATCGCAACCGTGGCGATGAGCAGCCACTTCACGCCGCGGGTGAAGGGCGGCAAGGCGAAGTTGCCCATCGGCATGGAGGATCGGGGAGACATGGGAAGAGCCTAGGTCCTCAGGTCCGCGGACGCTCGCGGTAGAAGAGCGTGATGGTCAGGCAGTGGAACTCCTTGTCCGAGCTCTGGGTGACGATCTTGTCCACGATCTCGAGCGCAGCGTTGTCGTTCAGCCAGCGGGTGATGGTCTCTCCCATCACCTCGCGGTCGCGGGCCAGCGTGGTGGAGAAGATCTTCATGCCGGTGAACACGGGTGGGTTCATGACCTTGCCTCGGGCCGCAGCTCCCGCACGAGCTGCAGCAGCTCCGCCTCGGTGAGCGTGCGCGGGGAAGCTTTTGCGCGCTGGAGGATCGCCTTGGCGAGCGGCTCGTCGGCGGGGATCTCGTGGCGGGCGAGCCAGTGCTTCACGTTGGAGAGCCCGCTCAAGGGACCGATCTCGATCCGCTGCTCCTTGCCGAACTCGCCGGCCGGCACGCCCGAGTAGATGCGGTCCGCCAGCCAGCGATCGCCCTTGCGCTGCGCCTTGACGATCGCCGCCGCGTGCACTCCGGTGGCGGTGCGGAACGCGTCCTCCCCGACCACCGGATAGTTCACCGGCAGCGAGTGCCCGGTGACCCGCGCGGCCAACTCGACGAAACGCACCAGCCTGGTCATGTCCCGCCCTCCGTAGACGGGATGGCCGAGCAACTTGAGGTTCACCAGCAGCTGGTCCACCGCCGTGTTCCCCACCCGCTCGCCGATCCCCGCGGCGCAGCCGTGCAGGCGCGTCGCCCCCGCCGCCCCCGCCGCCAGCGCGTTGGCCAGCGCCAGCCCCCGGTCGTTGTGCCCGTGCCAGTCGAGCCCCACTTCCACGCCGGACTCCCGCACCACCTCCTGGGCGAATTTCACCAGCGCGGCGGTGCCCTGGGGAGTCGCGTGGCCCACGGTGTCGCAGAGGCACAGGCGGCGCGCGCCTGCCTCGATCGCGGCGAGGAACAGCCGGCGCAGATCGTCCGGCTTGCTCCGCGTGGTGTCCTCCGTGACGTAGGTGACCGCGAGGTTCTGCCGGGCGGCGAAGCGGATGGCCTCCACCGACTGCTTCTCGATGAAGGCGAGGTCCCATTCCTCCGCGTACTGCCGGATCGGCGAGGACCCGATGAACGCGTAGACTTCCAGGGGGAAGCCCGTCTCCTGCTGGACCTCGGCCGCGGGAGCGATGTCGCCGACCACCGTGCGGCAGGCGACGTTGGCGCGGATCTTCAACCGCGCGTCCCGGATCTCCTCCACCAGCCGCTTCACCGCCGCGCGCTGGTTCGGGCCGGCGCCGGGCAGGCCGACGTCGAGCTGAACCACTCCCAGGTCGTCGAGCAGGTGCAGGATCTCGATCTTCTCCTCGATGCGCGGATCGACCGCGCTGGGGCTCTGGATGCCGTCGCGCAGCGTCTCGTCGAGGACCAGCGCCTCTCCCAGCCGATCCGGCGCCGCTTGCGCGGAGTTCCAGTCGAAGAAGAGGTCCTGCTCCGCGGCCATGGTTCCCCGGATCCTACGCCGACTCCAGGAGCAGCGCGATGCCTTGGCCACCGCCGATGCAGGCCGAGCCCACCCCGCGCTTCTTGCCCCGCCGTTTCAGCTCGTACAAGAGGTGCGCGGTGATGCGCGCACCGGAGGCGGCCAGCGGGTGCCCCACCGCGATGGCGCCGCCGTCGACGTTGGTGCGCTCGCGCGGCAGGCCCAGCTCCTTCTCCACGGCGAGGTACTGCGGGGCGAAGGCCTCGTTCACCTCGAACAGGTCGAAGTCGGAGAGCCTGGCCTCGTGCCGCTCGAACGCGCGGCGGACGGCGGGCGCCGGGCCGATCCCCATGATCGATGGATCGCATCCGCTGATGCCCCAGCCGAGGAGCCGGCCGATCGGAGTCAGGCCCCGCTCTTGCGCGAACTGCCGGGTGGCGAGCACCAGCGCGCCGGCGCCGTCGCAGATGCCGCTCGCCGCGCCGGCGTGGATCACTCCGTCCTTCTTGAACACCTTGGGCAGCTTCGCCAGCCCTTCCACGGTGGTCTCCGGCCGGTTGTGCTCGTCCCGGGCGAACTGGACCACCGCTCCCTTCTTGCCCGGCAGGTCCATCGGAGCGATCTCCTCCGAAAGGCGTCCTGCCTCCTGCGCCGCGGCGAACCGCTTCTGGGAGAGCACGCTGTACTCGTCCACCTCGCGCTGGGAGATGCCGTACTTCACCGCCAGGTTCTCCGCGGTCATCGCCATGGGGAGGCCGTTGTAGCTGTCGGTCAGCGCCTCCCAGAGAGCGTCCTCGAGCTTGGGAGACTTGCCCAGCCCGACTCCGAAGCGGAGCCCGCGGGCGACGTGCGGCGCCTGCGACATCGACTCGGTGCCGCCGACCAGCGCGCACTGGGAGTGGCCGGCGAGCATCTCGAGCGCGGCGTCCACCACCGCCTGGAACCCCGACCCGCACAGGCGGTTCACCGTCAACGCCGGGACCTGCTGCAGCAGGCCTGCCTTCAGTCCCACGTGGCGCGCCAGGTAGATCGCGTCCGGGCTGGTCTGCATCACGTTCCCGAACACCACGTTGTCGATTTGCTCGGGCTTCACCCGGCTCTGCGCGATCGCCGCCTTGGCCGCGTGCACGGCCAGATCGGTGGCGGAAACGTCCTTCAGAGCGCCGCCATAGGTGCCGAACGGAGTGCGCTTGGCGGAGAGGAACACCAGGTCGGTCGGGATCGGCTTCATGAGGTCTCCCAGTGAGGACCGAAGGATAACCCGCGCGGCCCGGCTTGACATGTGAGCAGTAGCACTACCCTCTCCGGCCTCGAGACGCTCTGGGAGACCGGGGAGTCGATGCCGATGCCGCAGCCGGCTGCCTGACCAGCCGTTCGATCCGGCCGAGCAGCTCGTTCCCGACCTGCTCGGTGGTCGAAGCCGGGCCGCCGAGCATCGGGACCAGGTCGGGCGTGTGCGCCCCTTCGGCGATCTGCTGCCGGACGGCCTCTTCCAAGAGGCGCGCTTCCGCGGGGTGGCCGAGGTGCTCCAGCATCAGCGCGCCGGAGAGCGCCATCGCCAGCGGATTCGCCTTGCCCTGTCCCGCGATGTCCGGCGCGCTGCCGTGCACCGGCTCGAACAGCGAGACCTGGCCCGGGTGGATGTTCCCGCTGGCGGCGATGCCCAGGCCGCCGGTCAAGGCCGCCCCCAGGTCGGTCAGGATGTCGCCGAACAGGTTGTTGGTGACGATCACGTCGTAGGCCTCGGGCGCCCGCACCAGGTCCATGGCCAGCGCGTCGACGAACATCGCCTTCGCCTCGATCGCCGGGTGCCGCCCGGCCACCTCCGCGAACACGCGCCGCCACAGTCCGTGCCCGTGCAGCAGGACGTTGGACTTGTCCGCCATGCACACGCGCTTCTTCCCGTTCGCCTCGGCCACCGCGAAGGCCGCCTCGCAGATGCGCTCCACACCCTTGCGGGTGTTGATCTCCACTTCCTGCGCAATCTCGTCGGGCGTCCCCTTCTTGAAGGTGCCGCCGGCGCCCGTGTACAGGCCTTCGGTGTTCTCGCGCACCACCACGAAGTCCAGCTCGCGCCGTCCCTTGCCCTTGAGCGGGCTCAGCCGGTCGTCGAGCAGCTGGCAAGGGCGCAGGTTGATGTAGAGGTCCAGCTCGAAGCGCATCGCCAGCAGGCTCCCCTTGGCGTGCTCGTTCCCGGGCACCCGCGGATCTCCCACCGCGCCGAAGTACACGGCTGCGTAGTCGCGCCGGAGCGTGTCCATGAACCCGTCCGGCAGCACCGTTCCGTCGAGCAAGTACCGCTCGGCGCCGAAGTCGAACGAGTCGAACTGCAGCGCGAGCCCCCGCAGCTCGGCCAGCCGCGAGAGAAGCCGCACGCCGACGCGCGCCACCTCGGGGCCGATTCCGTCGCCGGGGATGACGGCGATGCGCTGGGGCATGGCGGCGCAACCTAGCACGCCGCGCGGGAACTCCTACCGCCCCTTTCCGCGGAGCCAGTCGAGCACCTTCTGCGCGCTCTGGTCGGGAGGGAACACCGGGTAGAAGACGTGCTCCACCTCGCCCCGGAACAGCACCAGCGTGAGGCGCTTGAACAGCGTCATGCCCGCGACCTCGAAGGTGGGCAGCTTCAATGCCCGCCCGAAGCGCAGGTCCGCGTCGCTGAGCACCTCGAACGGCAGGTGCAGCCGCTCCGCCATCTCGCGCTGGTACTCCGTCGTCTGCGTGGACAGCCCGTAGACGGCCGCGGCCAGCCGGGCGAGCTCCGCGTGCGCGTCCCGGAACCCGCAGCTCTGCGGCGTGCACCCCCGCGCTCCGGGGATCGCATCCCATCCCGGCGGCAATTCCTGGTCCGGCCGGCCCGTTCGCGGATACGCGTACACCACCACCCGGCGCTCCTGCGACTCCTCCGCGAGGACCACTTCGCGCCCCCGCGTCGAGGGCAGCGCGATGGGCGGCACCATCGCGTGCGGCAGATGCTTCGCCGCGCCGTCGTCGCCCGGAACCGGCAGCCCCGCGGGCAAGCGATGGAGATCGTCGCTGCGTGCCATGGCCGGACGATGCTCTCCGATCCGGCGCGCCGCCGCCAGATGCTAGAGTGCCGCTGCCGTCCGGGCCCCGCATCCCGCGACGTCCGCGCTGTGAAAAAGCGTAGCGCCGCCCTATCGGCGGCGGCTAACCGGTCAGCTTCTCGAATACGGTGGTGCCGTGGTGCTGGATGGCCGGGACGATGCCGCCCTCGCCGGCCAGGGCCTGGATGATCCGCGAGGGCTCTTCGGCCTGGAACTCCCGGCCCGCGACGCGCACGCGGCCGCGGGCGAGGTCCACCTCGATCCCGGCCCCTTCTCTGGCCGCCTGGTAGAAGGCGTCGTCGTGCACGACCAGGAAGGGGAGCGCTTCGTTCACCAGGTTGCGCTTGTGGATGAAGGCGTAGCTCTCGGCCACGATGGCCTCGATGCCGGCGCCCTTGAGCGCCAGCACCGCCTGCTCCCGCGAGCTGCCCGAGCCCCATCCCTCGCCGGCGACGATCACCGTGGCGCCTTCCTTCGCGCGCTGGACGAACTCCGGCCGGACGTAGTGGAACGCCTTCGCCCCCAGGTCGGCCAGCGAAGTGAGGTGGCAGAATTCGCCGGGGATGATGGCGTCGGTATCCACGTTGTCGTCGAAGCGCTGGATGCGCGACTTCACCGTCCGGCCCGGCGCAGCCGCGCGATCCGCGGCTCGCGCCGCCTTCGCAGAACGGGCCGGCCGCGCGGCCGCTCCCGCGGGCGCAAGGTGGGGCTGCGGCTCGACCACCTGCACCTCGGGAGCGCGCCTCGGCTTCCGCTCCCCGAGGATGCGCCGGTACCGGTCCTGGTCGACGAGCGCGAGCAACGGCCGCGGATCGGTCACCTTCATCTCCGCGGCGCTCGCCGCGACCGTGGCCGCGGAGGCGAGATGGGCCAGCGAGCCCTCCCCCATCCGGTTCTCGTAGTTGCGGTTCTGCGAGCTGAGCCACCTCTCGCCCCGCCCCGCCTTCTCGGAGGCGACGCCCAGGCACATCGAGCAGCCGGGCGGCCCGACGCGGAAGCCGCTGCGCTCGTAGACCTCCCACAGCCCGGCGCGGCGCAGATCTTCCTGGATGGACAGGTCCCCGGGCACCACCAGCTGTTTCGGCTGGGGCGGCCGCCGCGACTTTCCGGAGGTCTTCTTCTCCGCCGCCTCGAGCACCAGCGCGCCCAGGACCAGCTCCTCCTCCGTCGTGGTGCAGGCGCCGATGAACAGCCCCTCGAGCGGCATGCCGGCGACTTCGCTGACGCCCACCACGTTGTCGGGCGAGAACGGCTTCGCCACCTGCGGCTCGAGCTCGTCCAGCGCGATCGGATGGCGCGCCACGTACGGCGCCTCCGGATCGGCGCGAAACGCGCGCATCGGCTGGAGCGCGGACGGATCGTCCTGGTCGGCCCGCCCAGCGAGCCACGCCGCGGTCACCTCGTCCGCCTCGAAGATGCCGTTCAACCCGCCGAACTCCGCGGTCATGTTGGCGATGGCGAAGCGGGAGTCGGTGGAGAGCTGCCGGACGCCCTCGCCCCGGTACTCGACGGACCGCTCCATGGCGACCGTGTTGCGGCCCAGGAGCGCCAGCGTGCGCAGGATGACCTCCTTGCCGCCGAACCCGAACGGGAGCTTCCCGCTGTACTCGACGCTGATCGCCTCCGGCACCTGGATCCAGGAGGTGCCGAGCACCATCGCCACCACGATGTCCGCGCCGCCCAGGCCGATGGACACCGCCCCCAGGCCGCCGTGCGACGAGGTGTGCGAATCGGCGCCCAGCACCAGGTCGTTGGGCCGCACCAGGTCCCGGTAGAACTTGGTGTGCAGGATGGTCTGGTTCGCGTCGTAGAAGTGACGGATGCCGCTCTCGCGGGCGAAGTTGCGCGAGAGCTGGACCAGCTTCTGCGCCCGCTTGTCGTTGGCCAGGGTGACGGGATCGACGGTGTGGTCCACGGCGAGGAAGAAGCGGTCCTTGTCGTGCAGCCGAGGCCGGCCCAGGAGGCCGTAAGTCCGCTCCATGCCGTTCCAGGCCAGCTCGCTGGCGATGGTCCAGTCGACCGAGACCTGCAAGACGTCGCCCGCCTGCACCCACGGCCGCGGCAGGTTGCGCGCGTGCGCGGCCAGGATCTTCTGGGTGAGTGTCATGGGGCGGGGGGTCTGGGCCATGAGGCCGCTCTATGTGCTTTCTTTCGCCCCGGCGCGCAACCGCTTGCCGCCGGACCCCTGGCGGCGGAGCCTGTTCATCGCCCCGATCTGTGACAAACTGGGCACGCCATGGGTACCTGGTTCGAGCGGCTCAGCTCGCTGGATTCCCTCTTTCTCGAGCTGGAGGACCGCACCACCCACATGCACGTCGGCGCCGCCGCCGTGTTCGAGGGCAAGGCCCCGCCCTACCGGGACTTCTTGCGGCTCATCGAAGCCCGGTTGGGCCAGGTTCCCCGCTACCGGCAGCGCGTGCAGTTCGTGCCGTTCAAGCAGGGCCGGCCGGTCTGGATCGACGAATCCCAGTTCGACGTCGAGTACCACGTGCGCCACACCGCGCTGCCGCCGCCCGGCGGCGAGGAGGAGCTGAAACGGCTTGCCGGGCGGCTCTTCTCGCAGGCGCTCGACCGCGACAAGCCGCTCTGGGAGCTCTGGCTCGTCGAGGGACTCGGTAACGACCGTTTCGCGGTCATCTCCAAGACCCATCACTGCATGCTGGACGGCATCTCGGGCGTGGACCTCGCCACCGTGCTGATGGATACCGAGCCCGCCACCGAGGCGCCCGCCGCGCCCGCCGAATGGGAGCCCCGGCCGGCGCCGAAGGCCTCCGAGCTGCTGGCCATCTCGCTCAAGGAGCAGTTCACCAATCCGATCCAGGTGGTGCGGGAGGCGCTGCACGCCAACAGCGACGCTCGCAAGCTGCTGCGCGAGATCGCGGGCGGTGTGAAGCCGCTCCTCGGCCTCGCAGGCATGGGCCTGGCGCCCGAGTCCGCCCTGAACCGGCCGATCGGTCCGCACCGCCGGTTCGAGATGCTGGACCTGCACCTCCCGTCGATCCGCAAGATCCGCCGGGCGCTCCAGGGCACGGTCAACGACATCATCCTGTCGGTGGTGGCCGGGGCGCTGCAGCGATGGCTGCAGGCGCGGGGCGAGTTCTCGGGGCCCGATCTGCGCGCCCTGGTCCCGGTCAGCATGCGCGGCGCGCACGACCGCAACACGTTCGGCAACCAGATCTCGGCCGTGTTCTGTCCCCTCCCCGTGGGAGAGCCGAATCCGGTGGAGCGCCTGCGCAAGGTCCGCGAGGCGATGAAGGGGATCAAGGAGGGCGGCCAGGCGGTAGGCGCGGCCGCGCTGGCGTCGCTGGGCGACTTCGCCCCGCCCACGCTGCTCGCCCAGGCGGCGCGGCTGCAGGCCGTGACCCGCTTCTTCAACCTGCTCATCACCAACGTCCCCGGGCCGCAGTTCCCCCTCTATCTCCTCGGACGGGAGATGCGCGGGTGCTATCCGCAGGTCCCGCTTGCCGCGCAGCAGAGCGTCGGGGTGGCGCTGCTCAGCTACCACGGGAAGGTCTGCGTGGGGCTCCTCGCCGATCTGGACGTCCGCGATCTTCCCGCGCTGGGCGAGGCGATGCGCGACGCTCTGGAGGAGCTGCTCACCTGCGCCGAGGCAGGACCTGCGCCCGCGGACAAGCCTTCGGCGGCAGCGCCGGCTCCCCATCCCTGAGACGGCGCAGCGGCGGAGGGGATGAGAGACTCGGCAGTCCCGAACTGGGCCTCATCCCGGCTTGAGGGTGTTACCCATGTCTCCGGTCTGACCGAGTCTCCCGGGGCGGATCGTGGTGTCGCATCTGAACTCGTCGCGAGATGAGTGAGCAGTCCTCTCGGCGGTTCAGCCGGTTGAACTGCGGCGTGGAGAACCACGCCGACGTCGCGTTCGACTCTCACCCGAAAAGCAAAAGAGACTGACCGCCCGTCGGGGGCTGCGTCCGATGGGAGGAACGACTCGATCTCGTCCCGGTTTGTGAGATGCGTTCTAGACTACCCCCCCGGCTCGGTCTCGTGCCTATCTTCCCGGCGGAGGTCACCCCATGGACGGGCGCTACGCCGATCGAGCCGAGGCCGGGCGCGTGCTCGCCGAGAAGCTCAAGCCGCTGGCGGGGAGGCAGGACCTGGTGGTGCTGGCGTTGCCGCGGGGCGGCGTGCCGGTCGCGTACGAGATCGCGCGCCGGCTCGGCGCGCCCCTGGACGTCTTCGTCGTGCGCAAGCTGGGCGTGCCCGGGCACGAAGAGCTGGCGATGGGCGCGCTCGCCTCGGGAGGGGTCCGCGTCCTGAACGAGGACCTGATCGACGAGCTGGGCATCCCCGACCACCTGATCGAGCAGGCCACCGTCCGCGAGCAGAACGAGCTGGACCGGCGCGAGCGGGCCTACCGGGGCACCCGGCCCGCGCCTGACCTGCGCGGAAAGACGGTAGTGCTGGTCGACGACGGCCTGGCCACGGGGAACACCATGCGCGCCGCCGTGGAAGCGGTCCGGGCGCAGAGGCCGGCCCGCGTCATCGTGGCGGTCCCCGTCGCCGCGCGGGCGAGCTGCGAGGAGCTGGCCGAAGTCGCGGACGAGGTCGTCTGCGGGCGCACGCCGGAACCGTTCCGCGCCGTGGGGCTCTGGTACGACGATTTCGAGCAGACGACCGACGAGGAAGTCGGCGCGCTCCTCTCGCAGGCGCAGGACCGCGACGACGCCGCCCAGGCCGCCGCGAACAACGAAGGGGTGCTGGTCCGCATCGACGCAGGCGGCGTCCAGCTGGAAGGGGACCTCGCGCTGCCCTCGGGCCCGCGGGGGGTCGTCGTCTTCGCTCACGGAAGCGGATCGAGCCGGTTCAGTCCCCGCAACCGCGCCGTGGCCGCGGCGTTGCGGGCGGCGGGGCTGGGGACGCTCCTGGTCGACCTGCTTACCCGGGAAGAGGAGCGGGCCGACGCCCGGACGGGAAACCTGAGATTCGACATCCGGCTGCTCGCGGTCCGGCTGGTCGCCTGCGTGGAGTGGCTCGCCAGGGGAGCGCGCACCTCGGACCTCCGCATCGGCTGCTTCGGCGCGTCGACCGGCGCCGCCGCGGCCCTGGTCGCCGCCGCCGTCCGCCCCGGGCTGGTCGCCGCGGTCGTGTCGCGCGGAGGCCGTCCCGACCTGGCCGGCCCGGTGCTCTCGCACGTTCGCGCGCCCACGCTGCTCATCGTGGGCAGCCGGGACGAGGAGGTGCTCGAGCTCAACCGTCAGGCGCTAGAGAAGCTCCCGGGCGAGAAGGCGCTCGTCGTGGTCCCGGGAGCCACCCACCTCTTCGAGGAACCCGGCGCCCTGGAGCAAATTGCCGAGCTGGCCCGGCGTTGGTTCTTGCGCTGGCTGGCCGCCGAGGCGCTTCCCTCAGCTGCGCCGCCGATCTAGGGTTCGCCGCCTATGGCGAACCCGACTCAGCAGGACAAAGCGGCTCCGGTGGACGACGCCGCGATCCAGAAGGCGCTCGCGGAGTACGAGAAGAACCAGCGGACCTATCTGGAGGAGCTGAAGAAGCTGGTCCGGATCCCCAGCGTCTCCTTCGAAGGATTCGACAAGCAGCAAGTGCGCAGAAGCGGGGAAGCCACCTGCGATCTGCTCCGCCGGATCGGCCTGGACAACGTCCAGCTGCTCGAGATGCCGAACGCGCACCCCTACGCCTACGGCGAGTGGCTCAAGGCGCCGGGCCGGCCCACGCTGCTCCTCTATGCGCACCACGACGTCCAGCCCGCCGGAGACGAGGAGAAGTGGGCGACCAAGCCGTTCGAGCCGGTGGAGAAGGACGGCCGTCTCTGGGGGCGTGGCGCGGCCGACGACAAGGCAGGCATCCTGGTGCACGTCGCCGCCATCCAGTCCTGGCTGAAGACGGCCGGCTCGCTCCCGGTGAACGTGAAGATCATCATCGAGGGGGAGGAGGAGGCCGGCTCAGGCTCGTTGGGCGACTTCCTCCGCAAGCACCGCAAGATGCTCCAAGCCGACGCGATCGTGCTCACGGACACGGGGAACTTCGAGACCGGCCTGCCAAGCATCACCACCGCCCTGCGCGGGATCGTGGTGGTGAACGTGGAGGTCAAAGCGCTCAAGCAACCGGTGCACAGCGGCATGTGGGGCGGCCCGGTGCCCGACGCCGCAATGGCGCTCGCGAAGATCCTCGCGCGCCTGGTGAATGACGACGGATCGATCGCCATCCCCGGCATCTACGAGAAGGTGAAGCCGCTCAGCGACTCGGAGCGCAAGAGCATCGCCTCGCTGCCTTCCGACGAGAAGCTCTTCCGCAAGCAGGCCGGGATGCTGGACGGGGTGAAGCTCCTCGGCGGCCGCCAACCTTGGGAGATGAACTGGCGGCAGCCTTCGCTGGCGGTCAACGCGATCCAGGCGAGCTCACGCAAGGACGCGCGAAACATCATCGTCGACAGCGCCTGGGCCCGGCTCGGGATCCGCACCGTCCCCGACATGGATCCGAAGGACGTCGAGAAGCGCCTGATCGAGTCGCTGACCAGGGATCCCCCTTGGGGCGTGAAGGTGGAAGTCCACAAGGAAGGCGCGGGGAGCTGGTGGTACACGAGCACCGACGCGCCGGCGTTCAAGGCGGCGGTCAAGGCCCTGCGCGACGGCTACGGCGCCGAGCCGGTGACGGTCGGCTGCGGTGGATCCATCCCCTTCGTCGATCCGTTCAGCAAGGAGCTGGGCGGCGCCCCGGCACTCCTGATCGGCGTCGAGGATCCGTATACCAACGCGCACTCGGAGAACGAGAGCCTCCACCTGGGCGACTTCGTGAAAGCGACCCGGAGCGCGATCCGCCTCTACGCCGAGCTGGTCCGCGTCGGCGCCTCGAAATAGCGCTCATCGGAACACGCGCACCAACTCCCCCTTGCGGCCCGCTTCGCGCAGAGGCGTCCCCGCCTGGGCCATCCGCGCCGCGGCCGGACCGACCAGGTAGATGACCCCCTTCACCGGAGAGCTGCGGCGGAAGCGCGACTTGACGGCCTCCTGCAGCTCGCGCACCGCGCGCAAGAAGCGCGAGGGCTTCCCGCCGATGCGCGACTGATCGCCACTGGTCTCGGTCTCCGCCCAGAAATACCCCGAGCGCAGCTGGCCCTCTTCGTCCAGCTGCGATCGGGAGAAGTAGACGACGGGCGATTTCACCTCGTCGATCTTCCAGCGGCCCCGGTTCTGCCCGCGCTTCACCGGGTAGCCGATCACGTCGCCGGCGGCCAGGTAGTAGGCAGGCTCGACGAGGCTGGTGTCCTCGCCGCACAGAGGCGGGCTCTCTTGCGGATCGGTGAGCTCCGGCCACAGCTCGAGCCGCAAGTGCGCCAGGCGGCGGAGCACGTCCTGCTCGTCCCCGGGCGCCATGAAGAACGGGATGTGGAGCGCCATGAACGGCGCTTGTACCTCAACGCGCTTCGGTGGGAGGCAGCGGCGCGTTCTCGCCGGCCAGCTCGTACAGCCGGGCCACGTCGGCATCGTCCAGCTCGAACGTTTTCTGCAGCGCCTTGAGCAGCTCCAGCTCGGGGGGATGGGTGCGCCGGTCCGCCCAGGCCACCGAAGCCGCCAGCCCGAACGCCAGCTCTCGCGACGGCCGGTCCGGCAGCCGCTCGGAGATCGACTGGAGGATGACCGGCAGCTCTCCCACCTGGGCGACGTGTTGCGCGGCGCGAGAGATCGCCTGGCGCAGATCGTTCGCATGGATGCCGTGGAACTCGGGCCGCTCGAAGACGCGGCGGTAGATCTCCTCCACCTCGACCTTGCTGACGTCTCCGTCCGACCCGGCGGCGAGGATCATGATCTCGAAGAGCGCCGCCTGGCGCGTCTCGTCTGCGAAGTGGACCTGGCCGTTCTTGCCCATGACTGGCCTCCGCAGCCACCACTCTGCCTCGTGGGCGGCGTCGCCGTCCACGGGCGGCCAGGCGCGCTCTCCCGACATCAGCCCCAGGAGGCCGTCAGGCGCGTACTCAAGCGGTATACCGGACCAGCGCCACGGTAATGTTGTCCATGCCCCCGTTCGCGTTCGCCTCGCCGATCAGCCGGTTGCACGCCGCGGTCAGATCGCTCGTAGCCGCGAGGATCTCCGCGATCCGCGCCTCGGTGACCATGCCGGTGAGCCCGTCGCAGCAGAGCAGGCAGACGTCGCCGGGCGAGAGGTCCACCTGGGTCACGTCGATCGCGGTCAGCTCGGCCATGCCCAGCGCCCGGGTGATGACGTTCTTGTGCTGGAAGTTGTCGATCTCGTCCTGGCTGAGCCGCCCGGTCTTGACCATCTCGTTCAGCAGGGAGTGATCGCTGGTGGTCGGGTGCAGCTCGCCCCGGCGCCAGAAGTAGCCGCGGCTGTCCCCCACCCAGCCGAAGTACGCGCGCGCGCCGCGCACCAGGAGCCCCACGAAGGTGGTCCCCAGGCCCCGGCGAGCGCCGCTGCCCGCCTCCCCCGCCTCCCGGATGCGCTGGTTGGCCCACTGCGCCGCCACGTTCAGGAGGTTGGTGGGCTCGTCCTTCAGCCGGTCGTACCCGAAGGGCCAGGTGGCCTCGGGATCCCGCGCGAGCTCGAAGAACCGGCGGACGGTCTCCACCCCGATTCCGCTCGCCACCTCGCCTGCCTGGTGACCGCCCATCCCGTCGCAGACCACCGCCAGGTCGAATTCCGGGAGGATGAGGAGGGCGTCCTCGTTGTGGTCCCGCTTGCGCCCGACGTCGGTCGCGCCGGCGAATTCGAGCGGCATCCCGCGAGCATAGCTGAACCTCCCGGGGGCACTGTACGGCGGCGCCCTGCCACCGGAACCCGCGTTCAGCCATCGTCGACGCAACGCGGCGCGTTGCTCTTCCCGGGGTTGATCCCCGGCCACCCTGCTCCGCATCCTGATCGCGCGCCGGTCGACGTAGCCGCCGCGGACCCGCCAGGTGGCCCCTCTTGCGCCTCGATCGCGCGTACGTGGACGGCGCGGTGGAGGTGCTCGCCTGCGGCGTCCTGGACGAGGGTGAGGCGCGGGAGGCGAGCGATCACCTGCCTCTGTGGCTCGATCTGGTGCCCCGCCAGCCCTCGTTCGGTTCTGCACGGCAGGCGAGCGTGCCGGCGCAGTAGCGGTGGCCGGGCGCGGTGCCTAGGTTGCCCGGCAGGCGCGGGCTGGAGGTCGTTCGGCACCCCCTTGCGCGCACTTTCGGAGGGTTCCCCCATGGTCGATGTGGAGAAGTCCGGAAACGGTTTCGGCGCGGGCATCTTCGGCGACCTCAGCGCGCAGGACGCCCAGCGGATCGTGGAGCAGACCAAGGCGGCGGTGGATCAGGCGGTCGACCAGGCCTCGGAGTTCATCCGCGAGCGGCCCATCGTCTGCCTCGCGGGCGCGCTGGCGCTCGGGTACTTGATCGGAAAGATCGTCTCGCGCTGAAGTCGCGAAGGAGGACGACGTGGCGATCGACAGGGAGCACCCGGCCTGTAGCGAGCACGACGGACAAGGCGAGGTGTTCGAGCACGCCAAGCGGGCGGTGGAAGAGGCCCGGGCGTTCGGCACCGCGGTCTCCGGTTCGGTGGAGAACCTGGGCCGCACCCTCGATTTGTGCGGCCGGGTGGACCGGCATCCCATCGGCATGATGTTCGCCGCCATGGGCGTCGGCTACGTGCTGGGTGGGGGGCTCTTCTCGCCGACCACGGCCCGGCTCCTCAAGATCGGCGTCCGGCTGGCGCTGGTGCCGATCATCAAGAGCCAGATCGGCGCGCTCAGGGGAAACGGCGAAAGCGAGCGTACGTCCGGGAGCGGCGCGGTCTAGCGAGCGCATTGGCGCCGCGCGGCACAGTGCGGCGAGCGTGCGCAGATTCCGTGCGGAAGCGGACATCCCCTTTTGGGTTGAAGGAGGCGCGACATGGACATCAAGAAGAGCGGCCTGAAGGCGCTCAGGTACCTGCAGGACATCGATCGCGACGACGTCTTGGAGTCGCTCGGATTGCAGGAGCGCCGCAGCGCCCTCGCGACGACTCTGGGCAGCCTCGGCATCTTCGTCCTCGGCTGCCTGGTGGGCGCCGGCATCGGCCTGGCGTTCGCGCCGAAGTCCGGCGACGAGCTGCGCAGCGAGCTGGGCGATAAGGTCCGGCGCAAGGCGCAGGAGCTCCAGCAGCAGAACGAGTTCGGCGGCTCGAACCGTTCGCAGATGCCGATCACGTAGTCGAAGCTTCTCCGGGTCGATCGAGCAACAAGGCGCGCCACAGCTCGTCCACGCCGAACTTCTCCTTGGCGGAGAAGCCGATCACGCGGTCTGGCGGAACTTCGAGGGTTGCGGCGATCTTCTGCAGCTGCGGCGCGCGGCGGGTGCGGCCCACCTTGTCCATTTTCGTAGCGACCGCCGCGATTCGCCTTCCCAGCGATCGTCCCCAGCGGACCATCTCGACGTCGCTGGGCTGCGCGCCCAGCTCGCCGTCGACCAGGACCACCAGCCCTGCGAGCGTCTCGCGCCCCGTGAGGTAGCGCTCGATCATCGCCTTCCAGCGCTCCCGTTCCTCGCGAGGGCCGGAGGCGAAGCCGTACCCGGGCAGGTCCACCAGCCGGAGCCTGTGCTCGGCCCCGCGGCCTCCCGAGCGGGTGCGCTGGGCGACGCTCAGGTCGAAGAAGTTGATCAGCCGGGTCCGGCCGGGCGTCCGCGAGACGCGCGCCAGCTGCCTGCGGTTCGCCAGGGCGTTCAGGCAGCTCGACTTGCCCACGTTGCTGCGCCCGCAGAAGGCCACTTCGGGTCGGTCGGCCGCCGGCCACTGCTCCGGGGCCGTGGCCGACTTGACGAACCCTGCCGAAAGAACGATCACGCCGCCGCCCGCGCGCCCCCGCCGGGAGCCGGGACGCCCAGCGCCTGGCACAGCTCGTCGAACTCGCGCCCGAACGCCTCCGCGTTGCGGTGGGCCGCGCCGCCCAGGGCGAGCTTGCCGTCGCGCAGCTGGGCCCAGACCCGCTTGTGCGAAGTGTAGAAGGCGATGCCGATCCCGATGAAGAGCAGGAAGCACCCGGAGTACACGACCGGCGTGGAGGGATCGCGAGCGATCTGCAAGCCGGTCGCGTAGAACTGGGTCAGGCGATCGAAGCGGAAGGCGAACCGGTCGTCCCGGTTGTCGCGATCGAAGTCGGGCCGCCGGGCGAACACCCAGAAGGAGCTGATCTTCGCGCCCTTCGAAGGCCGCATCCTGCCGTCCGGGCCCGCCTCGGGACGCGACCCGGGCGGCTCCTCGGCGCGCACCACTTGCACCGCCGGGCCCAGGCCGGCGAAGTCCTCCTGGTAGTCGACGACCTGGTAGCTGAGGCCCTCGGCCGCCTCGATCGGCTCACCCGGAGCGGCCACCCGTTCCACCTCCGCGCCGGTCGCCTTGTCGAGGACCTTCACCCGGGCGCGCATGCCCTCCTCAAGCTGCTGGTAGCTGGCTTGATAGAAGGTGAGGCCCGCGTAGCGGAGCGGATGGTTGACGGTGATGGTCTCCCGTGCCAGCAGCTGGCCGGCGGTGCCGTCGGGCAGCTTGCGGAAGACGCGCAGGTCCGACTCGAACGCCTTGGGCCTGCCGGGCTCGAACTCCTTCAGGCGGAAGTCGTCGCATTGGACGAGGAACGGCCGTCCGTCCCGGGCGACCAGCTTGTGGCGGAACTGGCTGCCGTCGGGCCGGCGCTCGACGAACGCGTCCACCTGGCCTCCGCCCTGCGGGACGTTGGCCACGCCCTCGAAGGCAGTGAGCCGGCCCACGATGCCGCCGCCCAGGATCAAGAGCAGCGAGAGGTGCACCACCCACACGCCGAATCGCGCGTACCGGCCCTTCTCGGCGAAGAGGCCGTCGTCCGCCGCGCAGACGCGATACTTGCGGGCGCGGAGCTCTGCGGCGACGCCCTCCGCGGTGAGCTGCGTCTTGGCCGGGTCGGTGCGGAAGCGCAGCCCGACCACGTGGTCGAGGCGCGTCTCCGGGTAGCGCACCAGGTACCAGATGCGAGGCAGCCGCTCGACGGAGCAGGCGATGAGGTTCAGCGCCAGCGAGACGAGCAGCAGGGTGAACCACCAGCTGTGGAACAAGTCGTACAGCTCGAACCAGCGGTACGCCCCCAGGACCAGCGGCCGGTTGGCGAAGGCGCGCTCGATGTTCAGCAGCGAATCGTTCTGCGGATTGACGAAGGTGCCGGCGATCATCGAGAGGAACAGCAACAGCAGATTGGCCAGGGTGAGCCGGAGCGAGCAGAAGAACCGGAACACCTGCTCGACCGCGGCGTGCGACTCCTCTGGCGGGAGCTGCGCGACCTCGCTTACCGCTCCGGGAGGCGGGCCGGCCTGGACCAGCGCCTCGCTCATCGCCGCTCGCGCAGCCATGCGGCCAGCCGCGTGCTCTTCGTCCCCATCCCCGCGCGCGCCTGCCTCTTCGCGCGCTCGGCCGTCCAGTGATCGATCCGCTGCAGCGCCGCCTTGACGTCGAAGGGCTGCGCCGAAGGCGAGCCCGGCCCGTGGCAGGAAGCGCAGGTGGCGGCCGCCTCCTGCATTCCGAACAGCTTGGCCAGCTCCCGGTCGCGCATCACCACGGCGGGCTGGTAGTAGCGGCCGCCGCCATGGCAGCTCTCGCAGGACACGCCCGCCACCGGATCGGCGGGGTTCGACCGCTGCTCGTCGCGGGAGTGGCACGACAGGCACAGCGCCGAGCGGCGCTGGTCGGCGGTGAGGGAGTCGACGGCCCGGGCGTGCGGCCCTTGCGACCAGATGCGATACGCCTCCGCGTGGCAGGCGCGGCAGCTCTCCGGGCCCACCAGATCGGAGGCGGCGGCGGGCCCGGCCAGGGCGAGCACGGCGGCGGTGGCGGCGAAGGCGAGGCGCATCGAAGGGTTGCGGAACGTATCAGCGGGTCTACTGTGGCGCAACGCGGCGCTGCGCCGCGCGAGGCAGTCCGATAACCAACTCTCTGCGCTCTCTGCGTCCTCGGGCGGTGCAATCGCTTAGACTGAGTCTGGTGCGCGTCTTCGGTCTCACCGGCAACATCGGAACCGGCAAGAGCACGGTCGCCCGGCTCTTCGCGGAACACGGCATGCCGGTGATCGACGCCGACCAGGTCGCGCGAGAGGTGGTGGAGCCGGGTACGAAGGGCCTCGCGGAGGTGGCCGCCAGGTTCCCCGGCGTGCTCACCCCGCGGGGCGAGCTGGATCGCAAGACGCTCGCGGCCCGCGTCTTCGCCGACGCGCAGGAGAGGGCCGCGCTGAACGGCATCCTGCACCCGCTGATCGGCCGCGAGGTGCGGGCCCGCCTGGATCGGCTGGGAGCCCGGGGACAGCCGTTCGCGATCTACGAAGCTGCTCTCATCGTCGAGAACGGCCTCCACCACGGCCTCGACGGACTGATCGTGGTCAACGCGCCGGTCGAGGAGCAGGTCCGCAGGCTGGCGGAGCGCGACGGCATGGCCGACTCCGAAGCCCGCGCGCGGATCGCCGCCCAGCTGCCCGCGCACGACAAGGCGAAGGCGGCCGACTTCCTGATCGAGAACACGGGCGCGCCGGAGCTCTTGCGGGCGCAGGTCGCGCGGGTGGTCGACGCCATCCGCGGCGGCTGGCAGCGAGGCGGGTGATGGACCACGTCCTGGTCACCGGCTTTCCCAAGCTGCTCGCGCGCCGGATGGCGCTGCGCCTGCATGCGGGAGGCGCGGAGGTCTCGCTGCTGGTCCAGGAGAAGGACGGTCCGCCGGCGCGCGAGTTCGCCCAAGGCGCGATGGACGTGCTGGTCGGCGACGCCTCGGCCATGCACCTGGGCCTCTCCACCTCCGAGTACCGGGAGCTGACCGCCGGCGTGACCGACGTCCTGCACGCGCACGAGCTGAGCGCGCTCGGCGCGCCCCGCGACGAGATGCGGCGGGTGAACCTGACCGGTACGCAGGCGGTCCTGGAGCTGGCCATCGACTGCCGCAATCTCCGGCGGTTCACGCACCTCTCCACCGTGTTCGTCTCCGGCGACCGGGTGGGGATCATCGCCGAGGACGAGCTGGCCTGCGGGCAAGCCTTCCGCAATCCGTACGAGGAGACGAAATTCGAGGCCGAGATCCTGGTGCGGCGCGCGATGGGGCAGATCCCCACCACCGTGCTGCGGCCTTCGATCGTGGTGGGCGACACCAAGACGGGCGAGATCGACCGTTTCGAGGGCCCGTATGCGCTCGCCATCCTCCTGGTCACCAGCCCGCTGCAGGTCCCCGTGCCTCTCCCCGGCGACGGAGTCGCGCCGCTGAACGCGGTGCCCATCGACTACGTGGTGGACGCCTGCGCGGCGATCCACAAGGACCCCCGCGCGGTGGGACGCACCTTCCACCTGGTCGACCCGAATCCGTCGAGCGCGCGGCGCGTGTACGAGACGATCGCGCAGCGCAGCGGAAAGAAGCTGCCGCGCCTGTCGCTCGGGTACAAGCTGACCGACGTGCTGCTCAAGCTGCCCGGGCTGGAGCGGCTCACGCGCGAGCAGCGCGCCGCCATCGCCTACGTCAACCATCTCAGCTTCTATTCCAGCCGGCACACCCTGGAGATCCTGGACGGGACCGGCATCCGCTGCCCGCCCATCGAGAGCTACCTGGACAACCTGATCGAGTACGTCCGCGCGGAATACCGGCAGAAGGCGCCGCCGGCTGCGCGGCACTGAAGCGGCCCGGCGAGCCGGTCTGTTACACTCGGCCGCATGGCGAACGAGGACCTGGCCGAGCGGGCGCAGAAGGTGCTGTTCCAGAACTACCGGACGCAGCCGATCGCCCTGGTGCGCGGGCAAGGCACCTCCGTCTGGGACGCCGACGGAAAGAAGTACCTGGACTTCATCGGCGGGATCGCCACCGTGTCCGTCGGCCACGCGAATCCGCAAGTGCGCGAGGCGGTGATCGAGCAGACCCAGCTCCTCTGGCACGCGTCGAACCTCTACTTCACCGAGCCGCAGGTCCGGCTGGCCGAGAAGCTGATCCGCCTCTGCTTCGCGGACCGCGCCTTTTTCTGCAACAGCGGCACCGAGGCGAACGAGGCGATGATCAAACTGGCCCGCCGCTGGCACGTCTCCAGGGGACACCCGGAGCGGATCGAGATCGTCTGCATGAACAACTCGTTCCACGGGCGCACGCTGGGTTCCTTGGCGGCGACCGGACAGCCGAAGTACCAGCAGGGCTTCGGGCCCCTCCCGGCCGGCTTCCGCTTCGTGGAATTCGGCGATCTGAAGCAGCTCGAGGACGCCGTCACGGACGCCACCTGCGCGGTCCTGCTCGAGCCGCTCCAGGGCGAGGCGGGAGTGATCACCGCGCCGGCCGGCTACCTCAAGGCGGTGCGCGAGCTGTGCACCAGGCGCGGCGCGCTGATGCTGCTCGACGAGGTGCAGACGGGGATGGGGCGCACCGGGAAGATGTTTGCGCACCAGCACTCCGGGGTCGAACCGGACGCGATGAGCCTCGCCAAGGGCATCGCCGGGGGGCTTCCGCTCGGCGCCCTGCTGGCGACCGACGAGCTGGCGAAGGTCTTCACTCCCGGAACTCACGCCAGCACCTTCGGCGGCAATCCCGTGGCTACGGCCGCTGCGTGCATGGTGGTCGATCTGCTCGAAGGTGGGCTGCTCGACCACGTCCGGCGCGTTTCGGAAGTCCTCCAGGCCCGGCTCGCCGCGCTGCCCCAGGCCTCACCCCGCGTCGCCTCCGAGCGCGGCCTGGGGCTCTTGCGCGGAGTCGTGCTGGCGGAAGACCTCGCCCCGCAGGTGGTCGCCAAGGCGCGCGAGCTGGGCCTCTTGGTGAACGCGATCGGCGATCGGGTGCTGCGCCTCGCACCTCCGCTCACAGTGTCGGAAAGCGAGATCCACGAGGCGGCGAAGCTGCTCGCGCAGGCCGTCGCACAAGCTTGATCCTGGCTTTGTCCGGTGACCCCGGTACGATACTGTTTTCGACGATTCGCGGCCGCTCGGCCGGAGGATCATGGCGACCCCGTCCCCAGCCAGCGGAGGCACCGAGCTCCCCGAGGAATTGCAGAACGAGCTCCGCACGTTCGACGCCACCGGGCGGGACATCTCTCTCTACGATCTGCTGGGGATCGCTCCCGACTCGGACGGAGGCACGGTCCGGCGCGCCTACCTCGACCGCTCGCGCCGCTACCATCCCGACGCCTGGTTTCGCAAGAACGTGGGCGAGTTCGGCCCGTTGCTGTCGCGTGCCTTCCAGAAGCTGTCGGCCGCCTACCAGGTGCTGTCCGACGAGGATGCGCGGGCCGAGTACGACCGCCAGCTCAAGAAACGCCTCTCCCACCGCGAGCGCGAGGCGATGGAGCGGCGGGCGCTCAGCCGCGAGGAGCAGGAGAGGCGCCAGCGGGAGAGCCGCGAGCGGCTGCTCCGAACCAAGGGATTCGCCCGGATCGGCGCGGCGCACAGGCTCTACCAGGAGGCACTCGAGCTGGCGCTCAACGGCGAGCGGGCGCAGGCCATCGCCGGGCTCAAGGCCGCGCGCGAGCTGGACCCGCGCCGCACGGAGATCGCGCAGAAGCTCGCCGAGCTGGAGCGGGAGGCGACCCGGTCCCGCTCGCAGCTCGCGTTCAAGGCGGCGCACGCGGAGGAGGAGAAGGGGGCCGAGAAGGAGAACCTCCAGGCGGCCCTGAAGATCTACGCTCAGTCGTTCCAGATGGATCCCACCAACGCCCCCGCCGCGGCGGCCGCCGCCCGGTGCGCCACCGCGCTGGGCGATCACAAGCAGGCGAGCATCTTCGCGGCCCGCGCGGTCGAGGTCGCTCCCGACGACGTGGAGACCCGCTTCCTCCTGGCGAGCGCCTTCGTGACGCTCGGGCTCAAGGTGAAGGCGCGCGCCGAGCTCAAGCGCGTCCTCGAGGCGAAGTCCGATCATCAGGAGGCGCGCGCGCTGCTCAAGCGCGTCTGAAGCGATGGCGGAACCGGTCATCGGCATCGATCTGGGCACCACCAACTCCGTCGTGGCCACGGTGCAGTCCGGCTCGCCGGTGGTGATTCCCAATCGCAGTGGGTACCGGCTCACCCCCTCGGTGGTGGCGGTGGCCAAGAACGGCAAGAGGCTGGTGGGCGCGCTCGCCCGGCGGCAAGCCGTCACCAACGCCGAGCGGACCGTGGTCAGCGTCAAGCGCCTGATGGGGCGCAAGTGGTCGTCGCGCACCACCCAGGAAGCGCTGGCGCGCCTGCCCTACACGGTGGTGCCGCACGACAAGGAGCGGGACGACCTGCTCATCCAGCTCGGGGAATCGACCTATTCGCCCCCCGAGGTCAGCGCCATGGTGCTGGCCGAGCTGCGCCTCGACGCCGAGGCGTTCCTGGGGCAGCCGGTCACCAAGGCGGTGATCACCGTCCCCGCCTACTTCAACGACTCCCAGCGCAACGCCACCAAGGACGCGGGGCGGATCGCCGGGCTGGACGTGATCCGCATCATCAACGAGCCGACCAGCGCGTCGCTCGCGTACGGCTTCGGCAAGCAGATCGGCGAGAAGCAGATCTGCGTCTTCGACCTGGGCGGCGGCACCTTCGATTTCACCGTCCTCCACATGTACAAGGGCGTGTTCGAGGTCGAGGCCACCGGCGGCGACTCGCTCCTGGGCGGGGACGACTTCGACAACCGGGTCGTCGACTGGCTGGCGCAGCCCTTCCTGGAGAAGAACGGCATCGACCTGCGCAAGGAGAAGATGTCGCTGCAGCGGTTGCGCGATGCGGCCGAGAAGGCCAAGTGCGAGCTCTCCAGCACCAAGCAGGTGGAGATCAACCTGCCCTTCATCGCCAGCAAGCAGCCTGCGGGGCCGCTGCACCTGCAGGGCACCTTGACCCGGCCCCAGCTGGAGGTGCTCACCCGCGACCTCGTCGACCGCTGCCTGAGCGTGTGCGAGCGGGTGATGGCCGAGGCGAAGGTGAAGCCCACCGAGCTGGGAGACGTGCTGCTGGTCGGCGGCCAGACGCGCATGCCGCTGATCCAGGCACGGGTGCGGCAGATGTTCGGCCGCGAGCCCTCCAAGGCCGTGAACCCCGACGAGGCGGTGGCCCTGGGGGCGGCCATCCAGGGCGCGATGCTGCTCAACCCGGAGCAGGCGATGCTGCTCCTCGACGTGACGCCCCACTCGCTGGGCATCGCCATCGCGGGCGGCTTCTTCCAGAGCATCATCCCGAAGAACACCACGGTGCCGACCAGCGCCCACCACGTCTTCACCACGGTGAAGGACGACCAGACCTCGGCGAAAATCACCGTGCTGCAGGGGGAGAGCGAGATCGCCGGCCAGAACGAGCTGTTGGGCGAGTTCATGATGACGGGGCTGCGCAAGGCCAAGCGCGGCGAGGTGGACATCGACGTCATCTTCGACATCAGCGCGGACGGCATCGTCTCCGTCTCGGCGCTCGACGTGCAGACCGGGCTGCGCCAGAGCATCACCGTCACCTCCAGCTCGGGCCTCACCGAGGAGGAGATCAAGACCGCCGCCAAGGCCAACGAAGAGTGGACGCTCGGGCAGAAGGAAGCTCCCGAGTTCCAGAAGCAGAAGGCGCGGGCGGAGGAGCTGTTCAAGCAGTTCGCCGAGCTGTGGCCGCGCCTCAAGCAGGCCGCGGCGAACGGGCTCGGCAACGAGCCGGTGGAGCGGGCGGAAGCGGCGCTCAGCGTCGCCAGGCTGCAAGTCCAGCAGAAGGAGTCGGCCGGGCTCGCCGGAAGCCTCGATCGGCTCGAGCGCATGCTCGGCGCGCTGCGCGGCGCGGTGGAGCGCGGACTGGTCTCGCCCCGCGGGGGCAAATCGTGAGCGCCGCGCCGCCCAAGGAGAAGTTCTCCGCCCTCTTGCTGGAGGGGCTCGACCACTACCGCAAGGGCCGCATGATGGAGGCCGTGCGCGCCTGGGAAGAGGCGTACATGCTGGAGCCTTCCAACCTGCGCGCGCGCGAATTCCTGCGCAGCGCGCTGGAGCGGATCCATGCACACATGGCTCCGCCGGCGGCCCCGCAGCAGGCGGCGCATCCCTGGCTCCCCCTACCCGCCACGCAGCAACAGATCCCGACGGACTCCGCCCGCAAGGCGGGCGCAAAGATCCCTTCCGATCCCCCTCCGTCGAAGAGGAAGGCCAAGGCGCCGCCGCAGGACAGCCCGTGGGACGACGGTCCCTCCATGGCCATCCAGCAGGACACGCCGCCTCCCGGCGCGGAGGCCGAGGCGGGCGGCGCGTGGACCATCCACCAGGACCCGATGCCGCTGCCTCCCGCGGAGGACGAGGAGCTGTCGGCCTGGACCGCCGGAGCGCGCGAGCTGGTGGCGCTGAACGACTTCTCCGGCGCGCTGGAGCTCTTGGGGAAGATCCTCGCCCGCAAGCCCCAGGACGAAGAGGCGCAGAAGCTCCACGCGACGTGCGAGGAGAACCTCACCCAGATGTACGAGAGCAAGATGGGCGCGATGGACCGCATTCCCCGCGTCGTCCTGCCACCGGACGAGATCATCTGGCTGAACCTCGATCCCCGCGCCGGCTTCGTCCTGGCGCAGATCGACGGCGCGGTCACCTTCGAAGATCTCTACGCGATCTGCGGCCTGCACCGCCTCGACACCGCCCGAATCCTCTCGCAGCTCCTGGAGGAGGGCGTGGTGTCGGTGGAAGGCAAGGCAGCCAAGGCCAAGCGCGCCTCACCGCGCGGATGAGCCGGCGATCCGCCAGGTTGGCTCTCCGAGGGCACGGGTGCGTTTCGCGGCGAGCGCAGCGGCAAGCTGCAGGGTGTCGGAGTGGCGAGCGGCATTGCGGACCCGATGGCGCGCCGCAAGCAGGCGGACGCCGCCGCGCGGGAGAAACTCCAACCCAGCGTGGACGCGCTGGCGCAAGCACTCTCGAAAATGGCCGAATCGGGACAGGCCAGCACCGTGGTCGCGATCGCGCACAAGGCTGCGGCTCAGGTGTACCCGATCCGCGATCACTTTGTGACGGCCCACGGGGACGAGCTCGCAGTCGCGGTCCTTGAGATCGACGAGTTCTGCAACTGACCGATGTGATCCGCTCCGCGATCGTGAAACTGTGCCGATTCAAGATGAGTGCTGCGCGCCAGCTCGAAATGAAATTGCCCACCCACGGAGGGAAGCGGAAGCGCGCTGGCCGCAAACCGACGGGTACGCGGGCGGGGGTGTCCCACGGATCGCGACCGCGCCTCTCGCCGCACCACCCGGTGCACGTCACGTGGCGCATGATGCCCCACGTCTGGAATTTGCGAAGCCGGCGGAGCTTCCGCGTGCTGTCGCGGGCGTTCGCCGGCGGATGCGATCGGCACGGGTTCCGGCTCGTCCACTACTCCGTCCAGGGAAACCATCTTCATCTCGTGGTCGAAGCGCCGGACGAGTCGAGCCTCGCGCGTGGGCTGCAGGGGCTCGCGGTGCGTATCGCGCGCGGGTTGAACCGGATGATGGGGCGCAAGGGGAAGGTGTTTGCGGACCGGTACCACGGGCACGTGCTGCGGACGCCGTCCGAGGTGGCGCGCTCCGTCGCGTACGTCCTCGGGAACTTCTTCGTACATACGATGCGGCGAGGCGAGCGGATCGACGACGCGGAACCTGACGAGTACAGCTCCGCGATTGTCGTGGAGACCGGGCCGCCGCTGGTCGCTGCGGCGCGCACTTGGCTGCTCATGGTCGGATGGAGACGGGCCCGCGTTCCATAGCGGCGGCGTAAGATGCTCCGCTACAGGATGTAGCGCGACAGGTCTTCGTCCTGCAGGACCTTGTCCAGCTTCTCCCGCACGTACGCCGCGTCGACCCGGATCGCGCGGCCGCGCAGCGATTCGGCCTGGAAGCTGACGTCCTCCAACACCTTCTCCACCACGGTGTGCAGGCGGCGGGCGCCGATGTTCTGCGCCCGGTCGTTCATCACCTGGGCGACGCGCGCCAGCTCCTGGACGCCGCTCTCGTCGAAGGTGAGGTCGACCCCCTCGGTGGCGAGGAGCGCAGCGTACTGGCGGGTGATGGCGTTCTTGGGCTGGGTCAGGATCCGCACCAGGTCGGCCTGGGTGAGCGGCTCCAGCTCGACGCGGATGGGAAAGCGCCCCTGCAGCTCGGGCAACAGGTCGCTCACCTTCGCGACGTGGAACGCGCCCGCCGCGATGAACAGCACGTGGTCGGTCTTCACCGGCCCGTACTTGGTGTTCACGGTCGAGCCCTCGACCAGCGGCAACAGGTCGCGCTGGACGCCGCCCCGGGACACGTCCGGGCCGTGCTGGCCGCCGATCCCGCCGGGCCCGGCGACCTTGTCGATCTCGTCGATGAACACGATGCCGCTCGACTGCACCCGCTCGAGCGCCTCGCGCACCACCGCGTCGTTGTCGACCAGCTTCTCCGCTTCCTGCTGCTCGAGCAGCCGGCGCGCCTCCGGGACCCGCAGCTTGCGCTTCTTCGTCTTCTTCCCGAACGGCAGGTTGCCCAGCATCTCCTGCAGGTTGATGCCCATCTCCTCCATGCCTTGGGCGCCGAAGATCTGCATGTTGCCTTGGGGCCGCTCCTGGACGTCCACCTCCACCATCCGGTCGTCCAGTCCGCCGGCGCGCAGCATCCCGCGCAGCTTCTCCCGGGTGCCGCTGCGGTCGTTGGTAGCGAACCCCGCGGTGCCTTGCTGCGCGCTCTGCGGAAGCAGCAGGTCGAGCAGGCGATCCTCCACCATCTCCTCCGCCCGCCCCTGCACGGCGCGCTGCTGCTCCTCGCGCACCAGCTGCACTCCCTGCTCCATCAGGTCCCGCACCATCGAGTCGACGTCGCGGCCGACGTAGCCCACCTCGGTGAACTTGGACGCCTCCACCTTGACGAAGGGCGCCTGCGCGAGGCGCGCCAGGCGGCGGGCGATCTCCGTCTTTCCCACGCCCGTCGGTCCGACCAGGATGATGTTCTTCGGCATCACCTCGTCGCGCAGCTCGGGCGTGACGCGGAACCTTCGCCAGCGGTTGCGCAGCGCGATGGCCACCGCGCGCTTGGCCGCGTTCTGCCCGACGATGTACCGGTCGAGCTCCGAGACGATCTCGCTGGGGGTCAGGCTCCGCGGCTCCGCCATCGGTCAGAGCTCCTCGAACGTGAGCTGATCGTTGGTGTAGATGCAGATGCGCGCCGCGGTGCGCAGCGCCTCTTCGCAGATCTGCCGGGCCGAGAGCGGGGAGTGCTTGAGCAGCGCGCTGGCCGCGGCCTGCGCGAACGGCCCGCCCGACCCGATGGCCGCGACGCCTTCGTCGGGCTCCACCACGTCGCCGGTGCCGGAGAGGATCAGCGTGCGCTCCGCGTCGGCCACCACCAGGAGCGCCTCCAGCCGCCGCAGATATCGATCGGTCCGCCAGTCCTTGGCCAGCTCGACCGCCGCCCGCTGCAGGTTCTTCGCGTACTCCTTCAGCTTGCCCTCGAACTTCTCGAACAAGGTGAAGGCGTCGGCGGTGGCCCCCGCGAAGCCCGCCAGCACCTGGCCGTCGCCCAGGCGCCGCAGCTTCCTGGCGCCGTGCTTCAAGACCACCTTGTCCATCGTGACCTGACCGTCGGCGCCCATCGCGACCTTGCCGTCGCGGCGGACGCAGACGACCGTGGTGGAGCGGACGCGCACATCTACCTCCGAAAGGCGCACATGCTAACGCGCCGCGGGACGTTGCGCTCGTCTGCTATCCTGCAGCGGACATGCGCGACGTGGTGATCCTCTTCGGCGGTCCCTCCAGCGAACGCAAAGTTTCGGTGGCTTCGGCGCAGAACGTCGCCTCGGTGCTCGAGCAGGCGGAGGCCTGGTTCTGGGCACCGGATGGCGCCATCCACCGGGTGGAGCGCGCCGCCCTGCTCGGGCATGAGCGGGCGTTCGAGAAGGAATTCACGCCTGCCGGAGACCCCGCTTACCGCTCGTTGACGGAAGCGCTCGACGATCCGAGGTCGCTTGAGCTCACCTTCTTTCTCGCCCTGCACGGCACGGGTGGCGAGGATGGCGCCGCGCAGAAGCTCTTCGAGGACCGCCGCATCGCCTTCACCGGCCCTGGCTCGGACGCCTCGGCGAAGGCATTCGACAAGGAATGGGCCAAGCAGCTCGCGACTGCCGCGGGCGTCCCGGTGGCCGAGTCGATGCATCTTCCCCGCGGCGACCAAGCGACGATCGGTAGCGCCCTGCTCGGCTTTCTCGGTCGACACGAGCGCATCGTGGCCAAGCCGGTCGCCAGCGGCTCCAGCGTCGGCCTGCACATCATCGGCAGCGTGGCCGATGCGCAGCGCGCATCCGCCGCGATCGCCACCTCTCACGAAGAGTACCTGGTCGAGGCGTTCGTGAGCGGCACCGAGCTGACGGTGGCCGTGGTCGACGACGAGCGCGGTGTGCGCGCGCTGCCGGCCAGCGAGGTGCGCGTCGAGAAGGGACGAGCATTCGATTACGACGGCAAGTACCTGGGCAGGGGCATTCGGGAGATCACGCCCGCCGAGGTGCCGCCCAAGGTCTCGAAGGCAGCGCAGCGGGTCGCTCTCGCGGTGCACAAGGCGCTCGGCTGCGAGGGGTACTCACGCACCGACATCATCTGCAGCGCGAACGGCCCCGTGTTCCTCGAGATCAACACCCTCCCGGGCCTCACCCGCATGTCCTTCGTGCCGCAGCAGCTCGCCGCCGAAGGCACCTCCATGAAATCCTTCCTCGAAGGCCAGATCGCGCTCGCCCGCCGCCGGCGCGACCGTCCCCAGGCGCAGACGATCGCGCCCGAAGTCGAGGAGGAAGCTGCGCCCAAGATGAAGGTGGCGGTCCGGATCTCGGGCAAGAAGAGGACCTGACTCAGCCCTGCCGCTTGGCGCGGGGGTGGGCGTCTTCGTAGATCTGGACCAGGTGCTCCGAAGAGACGTGGGTGTAGCGCTGCGTCGTCGACAATGAGGCGTGGCCGAGCAGCTCCTGGATGCCGCGGAGGTCGGCGCCCATGTCGAGCAGGTGGGTGGCGAAGCTGTGGCGCAGCGCGTGCGGGTGCACGTGCCGCTGCGTTCCGCAGATGAGCGCGTACCGGGCGAGGTGCCGGGCCACGCTGCGGGTGGTGAGCCGCCCGCCGCGGCGGTTGAGGAACAGCGCCGGCCCCGCACCCAGCTCGCCCCGCCGTGCCAGCCAGGCCTGCAGCGCCGCCTGCGCCTTCGCCACCAGCGGCACCACCCGCTCCTTGCCGCCCTTTCCTCGGACGCGCACCGCCGTCGCCCCGTCCAGCAGGTCCGAAAGGTCCAGCCCCACCAGCTCGGAGACGCGCAATCCGGCGCCGTAGAGCAGCTCCAGCGCGCAGCGATCCCGCAGGCCCGAGGCGGTGCGCGCGCTGGGTGTTTCCAGCAGCGCGAACATGTCGTCCACCGAGACGACGTTGGGGAGGGTCCGCCGGCGCCGCGGCGAGATCAGCCTGCGCGCCGGGCTGTCCGCCAGGTGACCCATCCGGACGCGGTGCTCGTAGTAGGCGCGCAGGCTGGCTTGCTTGCGCGCGAGCGTCGCCGGCTGATTCGCGCCGAATCTCGCCGCGAGGAAGGCGCGGAGGTCGTCGCGGCCTGCGCCGTCCAGCGACTTCCCCGACTCGCCCAGCCAGGCCGCCAGCTGCCGCAGATCGGACAGGTACGCGCGGCGCGTGTGCGGCGACGCGCGAGCGATGCGCGCCAGGTGCTCGGCGAAATCGGTCAGCTCCGGCGGATCCACCGCGCGCATCCTGCCGCAGCTCGCGCCCCGATCAACTTCACGGAAGGTCGAGCAAGTACACTCCCGCCTGGCCCGCGCCCGCCATCGCGGCGTACACCATGCGCCGGCCGCGCGCGTCGACGAATCCGGAGCTCGGGTCGACCTCGGTTGCGAGCAGCTTCACCGCCGCGCCGGAGGGCGGCATCGCGCCTGCGTCCAGCACGGCCAGGTCCACCGCACGCGCCGCGCCGCGATGGGGCTTCTGTACCAACACGCGACCGGCATCCGCGGACAGCTCGAACCCGGCGACGTCCGCGGCGAGCAGCTGCGCAGCGCCCGAGCCGTCCGCGGGCGCCCGAAAGAGCGAGCAGCTCCGCGCACCCCCCGCGCAGCGCGCCTTCCAGAAGAGCTGCTTGCCGTCCGGAGTGAGCTGGTATCCGTAGACCCCGTCGTCCACCTTGCGCGCGGGAGCGGAGCCGTCCAGGGGCGCCGTCCACAGCTCGATCTTGAAGTCGCCCTTCTGCGGCGCCTGCGCCAGGTACAGGAGGCGGTCTCCTTGGGCCGTGAAGCTCTGGGTCCGCTGGGCGATTTCGCGAGGAGGCTTCCCCGGCGCGGCTGCCGTCAGCGCTCCGGCTCGGGCCAGGGCGTCGTAGCGGGCGAGGAACACTAGATCTCCGCCCGGCGCGAAGCGGAACTCGTTGACGCGCTCGCCGAGAGGCTCGGCGGCGCCTCCGGCCCGCGGCACGCGCGAGAGCGCGCCGAACGCTTCTCCAGGCTGCCGGTCGGTCGAGAGCAGCGCCACGTACCGATCGGAGACCGCGAAGGAAGTGGCGCGGCCGATCTCGCGCGGCTTGCCGTCGAACGTCGCCAGGACGCTGAGCGGGCGGTCGCCGCCCTTCGCTCCCGGGAGACCGAGCACGTACAGGGACCCATCGGCGCCGAAGGCGAAATCGGAGCTGGCTCTCGTCACCTCGCGCCGGCGGGCGGTCCGGACCTCCATCAGCTGCACGCGGCCGCCGATCGCGCCCGGCGCCCTGCCCGCGAGACGGTCAGCGCCCGGCGACCATGCGAAGCTCTGGACCTGATCGAGCGCCAGCGACGGCGACGCCGGCTCCTTCGATGCGTCGAGCACCATCAGCCTGCCGTGCGCAACGAACGCGACCAGCGACCCCGACGGAGCCCAGCCCATCGCCGAGACGCCGTTCGCCACCTTTCGCGCGGCGCCGGGCGGCCCTGCCAGCCACAGTTCCCCGTCGCCTACGCGAAACCGCCACCCGGCGAGGAAAGCGAGCCACTCCCCGCCGGGCGAGAACGCCCGCGCTGCGGGGATCGTGGCTACGCCGCCACGGACGGGCTGCGCGGCCGAATCGCCGGAGGTGGAGGCAAGCATCAGCTCGCCGAGCAGAAGGTCCTCGGGCACCCCGCGGTCGTCGGGATGGTATGCCCCCTGGAGGAAGGCGACCATCCCGCCGCCCGGGGCGACGATCAGATCGCGTGCGAGGCCGGAGGCGAGCCTCCTTCCCTGCGGCGGCCCCTTGGTGCAAGCGGCGAGCGCTACGGCCGCGAGCGCTACGGCGGCGAGCGCGGCGCCGGCGCGGAGCGCGGCTCCCCGGAACGAAAAAAAATAATTTTTTTTTTGCCAGGCGGAGGCGCCGCCCCCTCCGGGGCTCCTCACCGCGGGGTCTCGCTGGACGGCGCTGGCCGCGGGGTGTCGGAGGGGGGCAGTAGAGTGCGAGCTGGTGGAGATGGCACCCCGGCCGTGCGAGTCGGGAGTGGCGGCTCCGGGGAGAGGAGGATGCCGCCCGCGCGCGCCCACTCCGCGAGATCGCGGCGCGCGCGGGCGAGCAGGCGCGCCTTCCGCTCGTGCTTGCGGTGCGGCTCCTCGAGGGGAGGGAACAGGGCGAACACCACGTTCGTCGGTTGATATTCGTACCCGGGAGGATGGGCCTCGCCGGTCACGTGGCGCAAGAGCGCGCCGAGCGCGGTGGTGCCCGGCGGCGGCGCGAACTGCTCTCCGCGCAGCCTCGCCAGCACGCGGCGGGCCGCGATGTGGCCCGAGGCGGCGCTCTCCACGTAGCCCTCCACCCCGGTGATCTGCCCCGCGCAGAAGACGTGCGGCCGGGCGCGCAAGCTCCCGTCCGGCGCCAGCGAGCGAGGCGCGTCGAGGAACGTGTTGCGGTGCACCTGCCCCAGGCGAATCCACTCCGCCGAGCGGAGCCCCGGGATGCAACCGGAGAAGATCCGCTTCTGCTCGGGCCAGGTCAGCCTGGTCTGGAAACCGACCAGGTTCCAGGCCGTCCCGGCGCGGTCCTCGCGGCGCAGCTGCACCACGGCGTGCGGCCTGCGCCCCGTCCGCGGGTCGACCAGCCCGACCGGCTTCATGGGCCCGAAGGCGAGCGACTCGCGCCCCCGCGCCGCCATCACCTCGATGGGCAGGCACCCCTCGAAATAGCGCGGCTCCTCGAAGGCGTGCGGCTCGACCTTGCCGCCCGCCAGCAGCTCGTCGACGAACCGCTCGTACTCCTCCCGCGAGAGCGGCAGGTTCAGGTAGTCGTCGCCTCCGCCCTTTCCGTAGCGCGACTGGCGGAAGGCGACCGACTGATCGACCGAGTCGCCCGCCACGATGGGCGCGATGGCGTCGTAGAAGGCCAGCGCGGAGTCGCCGACGGCCTGGGCGAGCGACCTGGCCAGCCCCTCGCCCGTGAGCGGCCCGGTGGCGACGATGCAGATCTGGTCGGGCAGCGCCGTCGCCTCTTCCTTGCGCAGCTCGATGTTCGGATGACCCGCGATGCGCCGGGTGAGCGCCTCGCTGAAGGCCACGCGGTCCACCGCCAGCGCGTCGCCCGCGGGAACGCGGGCACGATCCGCCTCTTCCAGGACAGCCGACCCGAGCCGTCGCAGCTCTTCGTGCAAGAGCCCGATGGCGTTCTCGGGATTGTCGGAGCGCAGCGAGTTCGAGCAGACCAGCTCGGCCAGCGCGTCCGACTTGTGCGCGGGAGATCGCCGCACCGGCTTCTGCTCGACCAGCAAGACGCGCACGCCCGCCCCGGCGACGAGGAGCGAGGCCTCCGAGCCGGCCAGCCCGCCTCCGATGACGATCACCTGCTGCACGCCCCCTGCCTACACGCGACTCCGCCCACCCGCAACCTTAGACCGGCCGGCGCGGAATTTTGATCAGTCGTCGACGCTGATTTCCGAGCCGCCCGAAGTGGCCACCCTGGTCCGGGCTCCGCCCCGGACGTGCATCTCCGAGCCGCCGGACAGGGACCCGCGCACCTTCCCGCTCGCGCGCAGCTCGGCCACGGACCCGCCGCTGCCCTGCACGGCGACGTCCTTCGCCTCGAACTGCTGCGCGTCGAAGTGCGAACCGCCCGAGAGCTGCAGCGCGAGGCGATCCGCGCGACCCGACACGTCGAGAACGGCCCCGCCCGAGCCCTCCACCGCGAGCGTCTGCGCGTCCACTCCGCGGACGTGCACCTCGCTGCCACCGCTCCCCGAGATCGCGCTTTCCGTTCCGCGGGTGAATTCGGCGCGCACGACCGCGCCGCCGCTGCCGGCGACCGCATGCAGCTCCGGCGTCTGGATCGACACCGTCACCTCGCCCGTGTTCCACAGGTGCGACCGCGGCTTGAAGCCCACGTGCAGCGTCCCGTCTTCGACCCGCGTCTCGATCGTCTCCAGGACGTCCTTGTCGGCTTCCAGGTGCACCGGCTTGCGCGCCCCCACCTTCACCGTCGCGCGGATGCCCGAGGCGACGTGCACCGAGTCGAACGCCGGCACCTCGCGGTCCTCGGAGGCCGCCAGCGCCCCGCACGCTGCGAAGAGAACCCCTGAAAGAACGGCCACCTGCGTTCGCATGCGCACCTCCCGCCAGCCGCGGATCTACGCGGCCCCACGGAGGTGAATTTCGAGGCCCTGCGGTTTCAGCTCTGCGCGGCCGACTGTGGAGTGGCCTGCTCGCCGCCCGGCTCCGGAGCCTCGCGCCGGTAGCCGCACTGTTTGTCGGGGCAGGCGATGTAGGGCCCCTCGCGCTTGGAGTACTTCGAGAGGAGGTAGGGCTTGCCGCACTGCGGGCACGGTCCCGGGATGGGCCGGTCCCACGCGGCGAACTTGCAGTTCGGGTAGTTCACGCAGCCGTAGAACGACTTGCCGAACCGGGTCCGCCGTTCGGCCAGGCCGCCGCCGTCGTCCGGGCAGACGACGTCCTTCAGGGTGATGGGCCGGGTGGTCTTGCAGTTCGGGTAGTCGCTGCAGGCGAGGAAGCGGCCGAACCGGCCCCGCTTGTTCACCATGGGCTTGCCGCAGGTGGGGCAGGTCTCCTCCGTGGGTATGTCCTCGACCACCTCGATCTTGCCATTCTTCTCGACGAAGTCCTTGGTGTTCTTGCAGTCGGGATACCCGGAGCACGCCAGGAAGCGCCCCATCCGTCCCCACTTGATGACCATGGGCGAGCCGCACTTCTCGCAGATCAGGTCGGTGGGCTGCTCTTCGCGCTTCACGTCGCGCATGGTCTTTTCCGCTGCGTTGAGGCTCTTCTTGAACGGCCCGTAGAACTCCTCGAGGACCTTCACCCATTGCATCTTGCCTTCCTCGACCTCGTCGAGCTCGTCCTCCATGTGCGCGGTGAACTCGACGTCGAGGATGCGCGGAAATGCATCGACCAGGAGCTCGTTGACGATCTTGCCCAGGTCGGTGGGGAAGAAGCGGTTCTCCTTCTTCTCCACGTACTCCTTGTCTTGGATGGTGGAGAGGATGGACGCGTAGGTGGAGGGGCGCCCGATGCCCTTCTCTTCCAGCTCCTTCACCAGCGACGCTTCCGTGAAGCGGGGCGGCGGCTGGGTGAAGTGTTGCTCCGGGATGAGCTGCACCAGCTCCAGGCGCTGGCCCTCCTCGAGCGGCGGGAGCTGGCGCGCGACGTCGCCCTTCTCCTCGTCCTCCCCCTCCATCTTCTCGGCGCCCGCCTCCGGCTCCTCGGGCACCACCGCGCCGTACACCGCGAGGTAGCCGGGGAACTTCAAGGTCTGCCCCGTGGCGCGGAAGAGGAACGACCGCGGCTCCTTGCTCGCGACGCGCAGCGCCGCAGCGCGCTCGGCCGGATGCTTCGGCAAGTCGGGCGCCGGGCGCTTGGCCTCGATGTCGGCGGTGGTCTGATCGAACACGGCCGGCACCATCTGGCAGGCGATGAACCGATTCCAGATCAGCTCGTAGAGCCGGAAGATGTCCCGCTCGAGGTGCTTCTGCACCGAGCTCGGCTCGTACTCCATGCTGGTCGGCCGGATCGCCTCGTGGGCGTCCTGCGCGCTCTTCTTGGTCTTGAACTGGACGGGCTCCGGCGGCAGGTAGTCCTTGCCGAACTTGGCCGCCACGTACTCGCGCGCGGCGCCGATCGCGTCGGGTGAGAGCCGGACGGAGTCGGTGCGCATATAAGTGATGAGCGCGACCTGGCCCTCGTCGCCCAGCTCCACGCCTTCGTAGAGCCGCTGGGCGAGGGTCATCGTCTTCTTCGCCGAGAAGCCCAGCCGGTTGGCCGCCTCCTGCTGCAGCTTGCTGGTGATGAAGGGAGCGGGCGCGTTGCGCCGGCGCTCCTTCTTCTGCACCGACTGCACGGTGAAGGGGAGCTTCTCCAGCTCGTCGACGAGGGGTTGGGTCACCTCCCGCGAGGGGAGCTCGATCTTCTCGCCGTCCAGCTTGATCAGCTTGGCGCGGAACTGCGGAGGAAGCGCGGCCTTGAGGTCCGCCTCGATGGACCAGTACTCGACCGGGACGAAGGCCGCGATCTCGTTCTCGCGCTCGACGATCAGGCGGACCGCCACGCTCTGCACCCGCCCGGCGGAGAGCCCGCGGCGCACCTTCTTCCAGAGGATGGGCGAGATCTTGTAGCCCACCAGCCGATCCAGCACGCGCCGCGCCTGCTGCGCGTCGTACATGTCCCGGTTCAGCTCCAGCGGGTTCTTGATCGCCTCCTGGATGGCCTTCTTGGTGATCTCGTTGAAGAGCACCCGCTGGGCGGGCAGCCGGCGGGCGACCTGCTGCTTCACGTGCCAGGCGATGGCCTCGCCTTCGCGGTCCGGGTCGGTGGCGAGCAGCACGCGGTCGGCGTTCTTGGCGGCGGCCCGCAGCTCGGTGACCACCTTCTGCTTGCCCTTGATCACCTCGTAGACCGGCTCGAATCCGTTCTCGACGTCCACCCCGATCTTCGACTTCGGCAGATCCAGGATGTGGCCCACCGAGGCCTTCACCGTGTATCCGGAGCCCAGGTACTTCTTGATGGTCTTCGCCTTGGCCGGCGACTCCACGACCACCAGCGTGTTGCGGAAGACCTTCGGCGCGCCGGACGAGGGGCCCTTCCCCTTGCGTCCGTCGGCCTTGAGGGTGGCCTTCTTGGGTGCTGTCTTGGGTGCTGTCTTGGGTGCTGTCTTGGCGCTTGCCATGATCTCCCTGGGGCGGCTCTAGATGCCGGCACTCCCGTTTCGGTTCACGACCAAACCTGGGCAGCGGACGAAAACCTTCCCGGGTTTCTGGTGGATGAGTCCCTTTATCTCCAGCTCCGTCAGCCAGCGGAGCGCCTCGTGGGCAGGAAGCTGCGCCCGCGCGGCCAGGGCGTCCACGTGCAAGGGCCGCCCTCCGTCGAAAAGCTCCCAGACCCGCCGGGCCGGCCCGTCGAGCGGCTGCTCGATCGGCCTCGGCGCAGGAGCGCGACCGGCCGGCTTCCCGGAAGGAAGGACGGCGCTCTCGCGAGCAGCGTGGGGACCGCGCTGCGACCAGCCGAGCAGCTCCACGATCTCCCCGGCGCAGCTGACGGGCGAGGCGGCGCCGGCGGCCAGCAGGCGATGCGGGCCGGCCGCGAGGGGATCCGCTCCTTCTCCCGGCACGGCAAAGATCGGCCTGCCCAACGCTGCCGCATGCTTCGCGGTGATGAGCGCGCCGGAAGCGGCCGCGGCTCGGACGACCACCGTGGCGTGGGATAGACCCGCGATCGTCCGGTTGCGGCGGGGAAAGTTCGGGGGCGCCGCGGGAGTCCCCGGTGGCAGCTCGCTCACCACTGCTCCGCCGGCGGAGGCGATGCGCTCGAACAGGGCTTCGTTCTCCGGCGGGTACGGCATGTCGATGCCGCTCCCCAGCACGGCGACGGTGCGGCCCGCGCCCCACAGGGCACCCGCGTGCGCCTCCGCGTCCACGCCGCGCGCCCCGCCCGAGACCACCTCGACGCCCGCGGTGGCAAGACCTTCGGCGAGCTCTCGCGAGAGACGAAGCGCCGGTTCGTCGGCGGCGCGCGCGCCGACCAGGGCGACGCGCCGGGCGACGGCCGGCAGCTCGCCGCGCACGAAGAGCACCGGCGGCGGCTTTCCGATGCATCGGAGCAGCTCGGGATACGACTCGTCCCGCGGCGTGATCACCCGGGCCCCGACAGCCTTGGCCGCGGAGATCGCCCAGGCGCCCAGCGCCTGCAGATCTGGCCGCTGCGCGAGAAACTCGCGCGTCCTGCGCCCCAGCCGCAGCTCCGCCGCCTTCGATGCGAGGGCGCCCGGCCCTGCCTGGAGAGCTCCGGCCGGCGATCCGAAGGCCTGCGCCAGGCGCTCCACCGATCCCGCGCCCATCCCGGGAACACAGGCGAGCGCGCAGACGGCGACGACCTCCCGCTCAGGGTCGTGCGCGCCTCCCGCCGCCGTCTGGATTGTTTCCGTCACCGCCGACGCCCTCCCGCGAGGTGCTGCGTCAAGCCACATCCCGGCCGGAGGGTCAAGCGGCCTTCTTACGGACCGCCCGATCCCTGGAGGCGCATTTCGACCACATCGCCCTTCCGAAGCTCCTTCACGCTCCTCACCACCACCGCGGTGCTGAGCCGGTCCTTCACGTCCACCACCAGCAGCAGGCCCACGCTCTCGTAAGGCACGGCGACGCCGGCCGCCCGCGAGCCGGTCGCGCCCATGTTGTAGGCCTCGCCGTACACGGCCAAATCGTGCAGGCCGTCGCCCTTGCGGACCACCGCGAAGGTGTTGCCCACCTCCACGCCGTCCCTCTCGCCCTTGTCGATGAACACCTCGTTGGACTCGCCCAAGGTGGTCAGCCCCCGGCGCACCGCCGAGACGATGACGCCCCGCATCTCCTTCGAGTTCGGCTTGGGCGCCACCCTGAGGTCCTGATCCGTCCACGGCCGGGCCAGGTCGCCGCGCTCGATCTCCTCCCAGGTGCGGGTGATCTGCACGGTGGCCAGCCGGCCGTCGACCGAGATCACCTTGGCCTCGCCCATGCTGCGGGTCTGCGTGCCGAGCCGCCGGCCGGTCACCGGCTGCACGATGTCGCCTTCGGGCCGGAAGAGGATGATCCGGTCGCCGATGTTCACCTCCGCTCCGCGGGGGAACCGCACGTAGGCGGTGTCGAAGGTCGAGAGCATGTCCTTCTCCTCGAAGGACGCGTCCAGCGAGCCGGCCTGCCGCATCTCCTCGGGAGTGACCAGGCCGCTGTCGTGCACGGTCAGCACGGGAGGCGGCTTGAATGCGAGCTTGCCACTGACCGAAACCGTGTTGCCCGACTGGTCGAATTCGCGGCTGCCCTTGCGCACCACCGCGAGGTCAGCCGCCTCGGGCGGCGAGGTGTCCACCTGGTTGGCGATCTCCGACTGCGGGCGCTCGTCCTCCGGCTCGACCTGCGTCGGGGCCTGCGGACCCTGGCCGGGGATGAGCTTCAGCTTGTTGCCCGGATAGATCCAGTGCGGGTTCTCGATGTACGCGTTGAGGCTCCAGATCTTCGGCCAGTACCAGGGGTTGTTGAGGAACTTCTGCGACAGGTCCCACAGCGTGTCGCCCTTCACGATGACGTAGATCTCGGGAGTGTCGGGCTGGATCTGCATGCCCTTCTCCTCGGCGGATTTGGGCATCACCAGCCTGCCCTCCGGACCCTCGCTCGTCAGCGGAGGCTCGGGCTGCATCACGCGCTGCGGGCGCGTCTCGCCGTGCGCGACGGCCTCGTCCTGCTGCGCGGCCTCGCTGGAGGGCGACGGGACCGTCGCCGGCGCCGCATCGGTTTTCGCGGGACCCTTCCCCTTGCGCCGGCGCTTCGGCTTGGCCAGGGCTTCCGCCCGGGCCGGACCTTCCAGCGCCGGCGGCGCCTCGACCCGGCTGGGCCCTTCGAGGTCGTTGGGTGCGGCCGCGGGGTTGGCAGCGCCGGCGGAGTCGGGCGCGGCCGCGGGAGCAGGCGCGGGGGGCGGAGCGGCCAGGCGGCTGGGGCCCTCCAGCTCCTCCGCGCGGGACGGCCAGACGAACGCGGCCGCGGCGGCGGCGGCGAGCGCCGCCCTGCGCAACCGAGAGATGGTCTTGGTCCGCATCAGTGCCTCCCCGAGTCGATGTCGAGACTCATCAGGAGCTGGCGGGCAGCGCCCCCTTCCACGCCCTCCGGGTGCTCCCGCACGATCTTCGCGAACAGCTCGCGCGCCTCGTCCTTGCGCTGCATCCTGGTCAGGCAGCGGCCCTTCTCCACCATCGAGGCCAGCACGGCGTCGCCGGCCGGGTACGTCAGCGGCACCCGCTCGAACAGCGCCACGGCGCCGGCGCAGTCGCCGTTGTGCTCGCGGATGAGCCCGGCCAGGTAGAGCGCGTTGTCGGCGGCCGTGTGGCGCGGGTGCTCGCCGGCGAAGGCGAGCAGCTCGGTCTCGGCGGCCTCCAGCTCGCCCCGGTTGAGCTTGCCGACGGCTTGCGCGAAGGCGTGATCGGCGTCCAGCTCGGCCCGGATGCCCGGATCGACTGCCGCCGCTTCGAGGCGCTCGAGCGTCTCCTGGTCGGGCTCCTTGATCGAGATGGAGTTGGGGATGTTCGGCGCGCGGTCGACCGGGTTGTAGTCGCGGCGCCGGCGGCGGCCCTCGCCGAGCTTGACCGTCTTCAGCTTCGGCCGCGGGTCGTGCGCGGGAGCGGCGACCGGCGCGGAAGCAGGCGCCGGCTTTTCGGCACGGGCCGCGGCCGCCTGCTTCGCGTCGGCGCGAGCCGCCAGGGCGGCGAGCTTCACTTCCAGGTCCTCGATCCGGCGCTGCTGCGCGGCGACCTGCGCGGATTGCGCGGCGAGCTGCCCCTTCAGCTCGAGCAGCGCGTCCTCGCGCACCTGTGCGCCCGCGCAAGCAGCGCACGACGCGAGGGCGAGGATCGGCTGCCAAAAACGCAAGGGATTCCTCCGTTAAGCAGGCGGATCTGCTCAGCATGATGGCGGCCGCTCCAGGGAGTGTCAAAGAATCGCGAAGGGATTTCAGAGGGCGCGCGAGGCGATGAAAGCCAAGTGTCTTCCGGTAGTTCCGCGATCGCGCCGGTGGCTGAAACAGGCGGAGATGTCGCACGATGTGCACCCGCCGGCGTGCTCGATCCGCTCTTGTCGTACACCCGCCGACCGCAGCGCGGATTCTACGCAAAAGCGCAGATCGAGGTGCGGCTTCGCGGTGGTCTGCGGGTCGTCGGCGGCCTGGGGCCCGAAGAGCGAGCGGAAGAGCGCGGCCAGGTCCTTGCCGACTTCGTAGCAGCAGCGCTCGATGCACGGGCCCACCGCGGCGAGCATCCGCGCGGGCTCCGCGCGCGAGACGTGCTGCATGGCCCGCACCCCGCGCCCGGCGATCGCGGCGCGCGCTCCGCGCCATCCGGAGTGGACGGCAGCCGCGAGACCACGGTCCGGCGCGTAGAGCAGCACCGGGACGCAGTCGGCGACGCGCACCGCGGCAGCCACGCCGGGCCCCAGCGCGATCACGGCGTCGGCGCGCACCGCTCCATCCGTCTCCGGGCCGGCTTCGGCCTCGCTTCCGGAGCTCGGCGGGAAGATCTCGGTCAGGGGCGCCCCGCGCGTCGCGCCGACCACCCGATCCCCGTGCACCTGGTGCGCGGAGGCGAAGGCTTGCGGCCCCTCGAGCCCGGCGGCCTCCGCCAGCCGGCGCAGGTTCTCTTGCACGGCCGCCGGATCGTCTCCCACGCCGCGTCCCAGATTCAGCGACTCGTATGGTCCGCGGGACACCCCGCCGGTCCGCACCGAAAACCCGTGCACGACGCCTTCCGCCGACAGGAGCCGCGAGGTGAGAAAGAGCCGCTCGCCCATCCTGCCATTGTAGCGGCTTCAAGCGTTTCACGCGGAGAGCGCGGAGGAAAAGGAGAGAGCGCGGAGATTCGTGGCTAGAGATCCTGGGTGAGGGTGGGGCCGTCGCTGGGGCGGGACTGCTCGATGGCGGGATCGAGGGGCTGCGGGCCGCGGACGGGGCCGCGTTGCATCAGCACGATGCGCTCGCCGCTCGCGTCACCCACGTCGTCGCCGCCCGGACCCAGATCGCGCAGGCCCTCCAGCACCAGCCGGTCGCCGATCCTGCGCACCCTGTAGGCGGTGCGCGCGCCGTCGCTGCGGCCGTCGCCGAGCAAGAAGACGTCCTCCTTCAGCTCCCAGCTGCACGAGCGGTCGGAGATGCCCGGCTCCTCGCCGTCGACGGAGACGGCCAGCGCCAGCCTGCAGGCGCCGCCCGCCGAGAGGGTGAGCGCGCCGCGCTCGGTGAGCACGTGCTCGGCGCCCGAGGCGTCGAGGAGCCGCGTGCCGGACTCGGTGATCTCGACCAGGCGCTCCACGCCGTCGAGCGTGGCGCGCGAGCGGATCGACTCGACCTGGTACTGGCCGGCCGCGAGCATCGGCCGATCCGACCGTCCCGCCCCGGAGCCGTGCGCGCAGGCGACGCCCAAGGCCACCGCCGCCAGGACCGCCACCCTCGACCCGCTCGCCATGGCCTTTCCCGCCCCGTGCCCGGCGCCGCTCCAGCGCGGCGCGACCGCCCCCTCCGGGTTTTGCACGAGGCTTGCCAGCTTGCCGCCCGGATCCTTGGTTTCCGGATGGGAAAGCGCGTTCCCATCCAGGCCGGGGGCGTGTCCCGCTACGGTCCGCCGGTGGCCCGCGTCGTCTGGCGGCGCGAGGTCTGCTTCCAGACGAAGTACGCGATGCCCGCGACGATGAGGACCCCGATGACGATGTCCGCGCGGTGGAACCAGGCCGTGAGCAGCTCGCGGTTCTCGCCCACCTTCATGCCGACCCAGCCGAGGCCCAGGCACCAGGGGAACGAACCGACGAAGGTGTAGACGATGAACTTGCCCATCGGCATCCGGGCGACGCCGGCGGGAAAGGCGATGAAGGTCCTGACCACGGGCAGGAGCCGGGCGATCAAGACGGTGATGTGCCCCCGGCGGACGAAGAACCGCTCTCCCCAGTCGAGGTGCTCGGCGTTCATCAGGAAGTACTTTCCGTAGCGGAGCACCAGCGCGCGCCCGCCGTACATGCCGGCGTAGTAAGCGGGGATGGAGCCCAGGACGCAGCCGATGGCTCCCGCCAGCGCGATGCCCCACAGGGTGAAGCGCCCGGTCGCCACCAGCCAGCCGGCGAACGGCATGATCATCTCGCTGGGGAGCGGGATGCAGCAGCTCTCGATGGCCATCAGCAGGGCGACGCCGGGATAGCCCATCGCCGAGATGACCCCCGAGATCCAGGTGAAGAGGGCTTCGAGAAAGCGGGTGATCATCCGGGGGTCCCTCGCAGCACGCGCAGCCGCGGCGCGGCGGCGGCCGCGCCGGGGTAGAAGACCTCGTCATAGGGGACCGAGCAATCCGTCTCGGCCGGCTCGGGATAACGGTACTGCTCGCCCCGGTAGTTGCGCAGGACCGTCTCCGAGGCCGACCGCTCCACCACGTAGTCCGGCTGCAGCGTCACCTTCCCGCCGCCGCCCGGCAGATCGACCGCCAGGTGCGGCACCGCCAGACCGGTGGTCCAGCCGCGCAGGCCCTGCAGGATCTCGATCCCCTTGGCGAGCGGGGTGCGCAGGTGCTCCAGCCCCTCGGCGACGTCCATCTGGTGGAGGTAGTACGGACGGACCCGCATCGTCAGGCACTTCTGCATCAGGTCGCGGATGGCCCTGACCGAGGAGTTCAGCCGGCGCATCAGCACCGCCTGGTTCTCCACCGGGATGCCGTGGTCGACGAGTTGCTCGCAGGCTTCCCGTGCCTCGGGGGTGATCTCCTTGGCGTGGTTGAAGTGCGTGACGACGTACAGCGGGGCGAAGCGGCGCAGCGCGCGGCACAGCTCGCCGTCGACGCGCATGGGCAGGCAGACCGGAATGCGAGTGCCGATGCGGACGATCTCTACGTGGGGGACCGCGCGGATCCCGTCGAGCAGATCGGCCAGCCGCTCCGTGGAGAGGAGCAGCGGATCGCCTCCGGAGACGAGCACGTCCCGCACCTCGGGATGCGCGCGCAGGTACCCGAGGGCCTCCTGAAGCTCCTCGCGGGTGATCCCGCCCTCGTCGCCGCTGGTGATCCGCCGCCGGGTGCAGTGCCGGCAGTAGACGCTGCAGTGGTCGAGGGCGAGCAGGAGGACGCGGTCGGGGTACTTGTGGACGATGGCGCGCACCGGGCGGTGCAGGTCCTCGCCGAGCGGGTCGCGGAGCTCGCCTTCGTGCTTGGCGGCTTCCGCGCGCACGGGGATCGCTTGCATGCGCACCGGGCAGAAGGGGTGGGCCGGGTCGATGAGCGACAGGTAGTAGGGCGAGATGCCCAGCCGGAAGATGCCGCGCGTGTCGACGCAGCCGCGCCGCTCGTCCTCGGTGAGCGGAACGCAGCGCTCCAGCTCGTCGAGAGAGCGCACGGAATGGCGCAGCTGCCAGCGCCAGTCGCGCCACTGCGCATCGGTCGCCTCGGGAAAAAGGCGCTTCCAGCTCGGCGAAGTGCTCTGCATGCGTCCGGAGGGGAACCCGCGGGGGCGCGGGAAGATGCCGCCCGCCCGGGCCGGCGTCAAGCCAGGAAGCGAGCGAGCACGTCCGCGACCCGGGAGGGAAGCGGGCGCGTCCTCGGCCCTGAGGCTTTACACCTAGCCCGTCGTTCCCGGCGCGAACAAACCCTTGAACGCACGCGTGCTGCTGACGCCGTTGGCGTTGGTGACCGTCACGGGCACCTGGAAGGATTTCGACCCGAACTGGTCAGGGCCCGGAGCGCAACCGGTTCCCGTGGTGCTCGCTGGTGCGGTGGGCTTGGCCGTCGTGTTCTGGACCACCAGGATGCCCCCGCCGCCCGCGCTGAAGAAGTGGAAGGCGAGCCTCTCGACGCACGCCGCGCCATTGGCGATGTCGCACGCTTTCGTGTTCACCAGGGCCGAGACGCGCACCCAGTCGAAGTCCATCGACCCGAAGGTCTCGAGGGGCGTTCCGGGAAGGCTCAGGCCGGTCGTGGTCAGCGCACTCGACGAAGGGTTCCCGATGGAGGTCGAGAATCCGGCAGACGGCGTGTTCAACCAGCGATCGGAGACGAAGATGGGTGCCGTGACGGTCGAGCTGTGGTTCGCCACGAAGGCATCCTTGTAGTCCGCGCAGGCCGGCGCCGCGGCCCCTGTGAAGTCGCTGGCCGGTTCCGCCACGCCGGCCGGCGCCGTCCTGGCCGAGCCGGGCCCGGTGAAGACCACCCAGGTGGGCTTCCAGATGACCGTGTCCGCGTCCCACACGCCGTTGGGGCCGTGGTACGTAGAGCAGTCCGCGTTCAGCCCGCAGAACCGCACCTCTGCGAGGCCGCCGCTGAGCGTCGCGTCATAGGCGTTGTTGTCGTTCGCGTCGACGAAGGGGTCGCCCTGGTCGATGAAGACCTCGCCAGGATCGAGAAGGCCGTTGTGGTTGGCGTCCTCGAACGCCTCCTCGCCACGGGTCATCGCGATGATCGTCACCAGCTGGTCGCGCGGGTTCAGAGTCAGCTGCCCGTCCGTCGTCGACGGTTCGGGATTGGCCAGGTCCCACGGGAACTGTCCGGCGGTCACGGCCAGCGGCGCGACGTCGGCCGGCGAGCTCCCGTTGCCCATGTCGGTGGTGAAAGTCACGGTCGCGGTGCCCTCGGTGGGGTTGTCGGGGGTCTTGGGATCGAATCCCTTCGTAGTCACGCTGGCGGCGATCGCGCCCGCCTCGGTCGCGAAGTTCACCACCGTCGGGATTCCGACGCGGTTTCCGAAACGGTCGGTCAGCCGGACCGTGCAGGCCGTCTTCTCGTACTCCATCACCGTGGTGTAGACGGGCAGCGAGGCGTTCGCGCAGCGGAAATAGAAGCCGTTCGCCGACGGCTTCGCCCCGCGCACCGCGACGGGTTGCAACACGAAGGCGCCCGTGGTCGGGATGGTGGCGGTAATGGCGGTGACGCCGACCTCCGCGCCCGACGTGTAGCCCTCCGTCACCACGCCGTTCAGGTCGCTCACCGCGCTCGTCTTGAGCAGCGTGATGCCGAGCGTCGGCGCCTGGAGGGCGAAGTTCACGGTGATGCCCGGAGCGGGAACTCCCAGCGAGTCGGTGACCAGGTACGCGATCGTGCCGCGCTCCTGGATACCGGAACCCTTGAGCCCGAGCACGGGCGGGTTCGAGGCGGTCACGGCGATGTTGGTCGGCGGCCCGGGAGGCGTCCCAACGGGTGGGGGAGGCGTGCCGCCGCCGCCTGGAGGAGGAGGCGGGGTGCCGCCGCCCGGCGCGACGTTGCTCACGGTCAGCGTCAAGGTCTTGCCGGCCGACGACCAGCTGCCGGAGACGAACACGTTCCCCGCGACGCAGCGCGAGTCGACCGCGACGTTGCAGGAGTAGTTGATCGTCCCGGTGCCGTCGGTCGCGAGGGTCACCGTATTGGCCGGCGCGCCGCCCGAGTCGGTCAGGGTGCCGAAGGGGGCGACGAAGGTGACGGTGCCCGAGCCGGGAGTGCCGGCCGCGTTCACGGCCCTTGCGAGGATCGACACCGGAGTGCCGTCGTTGCGCACCGATGTGGCCGAGGGCAGGAGCGTCAAGGAAGCGGTGGGGCCGCTTCCCGCGCTCGAACCGGAGCAGGCGTAGAGCCCTGCCACCGCGGCGGCAACGAGGATGCGAGCTGAGGCACGAAACGAGGTCACTGGTCCTCCAACCCGGGCAAGTCGCGCGGGAGACGTGGTGTGGGCACATTGGCAAGCGCTCCCGCGGGGGGTCAAAAGTTTTGCCAAACTTTCGCAAATCCAGATGTAAGTCGCGCCGCGCGAATGTGCGGAACGCGGCGGCGATTACCGAGTCAGGGGTCCCAGTTCGGGATCGTCGGAGACGGCCCCGGTCGGGGCGCCGGCCTCGAGCGCCCGCTTCAGCCAGTTCAGCGCGCGCTCGCGCTCGCCCGCGCGCAGGTTGGCGCGCGCGGCCACCACCGCCGCGTCGGGAGTCTGCCAGAGCGTGTAGCTGTGGCCCGCGTGCAGCCCCGCGGCCTGGTAGTCGCCGCGCGAAAGCTCGACTCCGGCGCGGATGCGCAGGCCGGCCGCCTGCCGGTACGGGCCTTCTCCGTCCTCGAGCGCCCGCGCGGAGGCGAGCGCCGTATCCACGTCGGAGGTGAGGAGCGCGGCGCGGGCGCGGGACAGCTCGCGGTCGACGTCCTCCCGCTCGGCGTCGCGCACCTGCCCAGCGGCGGGCGGGGGCACCGCGCTTTCCTGCTTCGCCAGCCTGGCGCGAGTGACGTTCTGGAAGGCGAAGAGCCCGAACCAGATGGCGATGTACGGCTGGCCAAACAGACGCCAGGCGGCGAGCGCGATGCACCCGGCCAGGACGGCCGAGATCCAACTCGCCAGCGCCGCGCTCGGCTTGCGCCTCACGCCCTCGATCACCGCCTGCAGCACATGCCCGCCGTCGAGCGGGATCACCGGCAGGAGGTTCAGCACGGCCCAGTAGATGCTGGTCCACTTGAACAGCGACACGATCACGGCGGCGGGCGAGCCAGGGTCGGGCGGCAGCAGGCTGCCCAGCCCCCAAGCGGCGGCGCCCAGGCCCAGGCCGGCCAAGGGACCCGCTACCGAGAGCACGATCTGTTTCCCCACCGAGGGGCGCTGCGGAAGGCGAGGAAAGGTCACTCCGCCGAATCCCTCGAGGCGGATCTCCGGCCGCCCGCCATAGGCGAGCGCCACCGCGGCGTGCCCCAGCTCGTGCACGAGCACGCTGACGAAGACGACTCCGATCCAGAGGAGGAGCGTCGCCCAGTCGTCCATCGAGACGTAGCCGAGCAGCGCCGCCGCGACCAGGAAGGACGGGTAGACGGCGACGGGGAGTGAGCCGAGCCGGAACCGGAGCACGCCGGCGTAGTCTACAGCGCATTGCGTGGCTTGCCGCACGATGGAACGCAGGCGACTTCGCCTTGACCCCGGCCTCCCGCCGCCTGTAGGAACTTCGCTGGAGGTCCAGGCGCCCGACATGAAGAGAAAACCAGCCTCGCGCAGGGAGAGCGCCGACCAGCCTTTCCAGTACCCGCTCGAGCGGGCCTACGCCGAGCCCGACTGGACCCGGCTGCCGGGGTACCGCAAGGTCACGCCGGCGGAGTGGGAGAGCGCGCTCTGGCAGCGGAAGAACACTGTCAAGAACCTGGCCGAGCTGAAGGAAGTGCTGGGGCGCCTCCTGCCCGACGAGCTGGTGGAGAGCATCGAGCGGGACCAGCGCGAGCGCGCCACCATGTCGCTCTTGATCACCCCGCACATGATCAACACGCTCGACGAGCGCGATCTGTGGGCGGACCCGCTCCGGCGCTACATGCTGCCCGCGTTCGACGACCGACGGACCGACTGGCCCAGCCACCCGCGCGCTTCCCGCGACTCGCTGCACGAGGCGGAGATGTGGGTGGTGGAGGGGCTCACGCACCGCTACCCGACCAAGGTTCTGGCGGAGATGCTCTCCACCTGCCCCCAGTACTGCGGCCACTGCACGCGGATGGACCTGGTGGGCAACTCGGTGCCGCAAGTGCAAAAGCTGCGTTTTGCGCTGGCGCCGAAGGATCGGTATTCGCAAATGTTGGAGTATTTGCGAAGCAATCCGTCGGTGCGCGACGTGGTGGTCTCGGGCGGGGACGTGGCCAACCTGCCCATCGAGCAGCTGGAGCAGTTCGTCTCGGCGCTGCTCGACATCCCCAACATCCGTGACGTCCGGCTGGCCTCGAAGGGCCTGATGGGGATCCCGCAGCACTTCCTGCAGGACAAGATCCTTCAGGCGCTGGACCGGCTGGCGCGCAAGGCGTTCGAGCGCGGCGTGTCGCTCGCGCTGCATACGCACGTGAACCACGCCAACCAGGTGACGCCGCTGCTGGGCCGCGCGGCGAAGAAGCTGCTGGAGCTGGGCTTCCGCGACGTCCGCAACCAGGGCGTGCTGCTGCGGGGGGTCAACGACTCGCAAAAGTCGCTCCTGGAGCTGTGCTTCATGCTCCAGGACCATGCCAACATCCTGCCGTACTACTTCTACATGTGCGACATGATCCCCAACTCGGAGCACTGGCGCACCAGCGTGGCCGAGGCGCAGGCGCTGCAGCACGACATCATGGGGTACCTGCCCGGATTCGCCACCCCGCGGATCGTCTGCGACGTTCCTTTCGTGGGGAAGCGCTGGGTGCACCAGGTGGCCGAGTACGACCGGGAGAAGGGCATCTCCTACTGGACCAAGAACTACCGGACCGGCATCGAGGTGAACGACCCGGACGCGCTCGAGCGGCGCTACGAGTACTACGACCCGATCTACCTCCTTCCGGAGTCGGGCCAGCGCTGGTGGCGCGAGCAGGCCCGCGCGGCTTAGCCGGAATCCACCTCCTCCGGAACGATCACGTCCACGATCGGTTCGTGATGCGCCTGACGAGCAGCGCCTCGACGATACGTGCCCATTGGTGGCAGACGGCTTCATCCCGCTCGCGCGGCACGCGCCGAGGAAGGAGCGCGACCACGCCCGCGAGCGCATCCCAGGGGACCGGCACGTTCAGGAGAGCTACTTCCACGAAGCGATCGTAGCAGCCCCGAGAACGCCTGGAACGGGGGAAGATACCCCCAGACCTGACATGTACCAGCTGTACAGGGCCGCGGACCGGACCTCTCCCCCGCTGCGCCGGTGATTACACAAGCGGGGCGCACGCGCGGCCTCAAACTGATCGTGCGCCCGAAGCGCGCCGGGTCAGATGTGGTCGAGCAGCGCGAACCCGGCGGAAGAGCCGGCGCGGGGGAGCTTCACCTCGGGCCGCAGGGCCGCGACCATGGCCAGCGCGGTCGTCCGCGGCTGTGAGCGGAAAACGCCGCGGAGCTGGTGCGCCGGCCACAGGCGCAGGCGCGAGCGGCCGCTGCGCAGCAGGAAGTCGCGCAGCGCGGCGAACAGCGGCTCGCGCAACGAGGCGGCGGTCCAGCCAGCGTCCAGGACCTCCACCGCCTCGCGCGACAGGCGCAGCATGGCGGCCGCCTCTGCGCCGTCCCGGCCGATGTGGATTCCCCACTCCGGCTCGCCCATCCCCCGCGCCTTGGCCAGCTCGCGCAGCCGGCGGAGCTGGAAGGAGAGGACCCAGCCGTCGCGGGCCAGCGCCAGCTCGTCGGCGGCGGTGCGGGCGCGGGCGAAGACGCGCACCAGCACCTCCTCGTCGCGGGCGACGACGTGCGCGGTGCCGCCGCGCGGCAGCTCGTCCGCCTCGGCGGTGCATTCCTCGCTTTCCAACGCGCGGAACCCCAGCCGCTCGTAGTACTCGCCGCCGATGTCGCTGAAGAGCACCGCCGCGTCGTAGCCGCGCGAGCGATGCTCGGAGAGGGCGAGCTCGAGCATCCGGCGGGCGTGGCCGCGGCGGCGGAGGGCGGGCGGGGTGAAGACGGCGCCGATGCCGAACATGCGGAGCGGCGCGCCCGCGTAGCTGCCGCGCAGTTCGTAGCCCTTCATCGCGGAGAGGAGCCGGTCCCCGTCGAACAGCCCGAGCAGGTGGTACCGTTCTCCCGCTTCGCGCGAGTCGGCGAGCCGGCGCTGGAAGGCGATGAACCTCTCCGGGTTCAGCCCGCCGCCCCAGATGGGCTGGACCCCGCGGAAGTAGTCGTCGCGCTCGTGTTCGTTGAGCAGGCGGAACACGCCGCGCTTCTTAGCACGTCGCCGGGCGGCCGGCCCTCTCACGCGGACGCTTTCGTCGTCTCCGGGGCAGCTTGATCTCGCCGTCGCGTCGTGTACGTTTGCCGCCGTGGAAGGCCTGCCGCAAGTCCGCTTCTTCTCTCTGCGCGAGGCGAACGCGCTGGTCGCCACTTTGCAAGACCAGTTCGAGCAGGCACGCGAGCTGCGCGACGAGCTCTCGGCGGTCCAGTCCCAGCTGGCCGACGCGGGGCACCCGCTCACCGAGCCCGACGTGGAGGTGGACAAGACCGCGCCGCCCCCGGTGCAGCGGCTCCAGCGCGCCGCCTCCCGCATCCTGGACGAGCTGCGCGGCGTCCTCCGCGGCGTCGCCGAGCTGGGCGTCGAAGTGAAGGCCGCCGACGGCCTGGTCGACTTCCGCACCCGCCTCCACGGCCGCACCGTCTTGCTCTGCTGGCGCTACGGCGAGGAGCGCATCACCCACTACCACGAACTCGAGACCGGCTTCGCCAGCCGGCGGCCCCTACCGGACGACGGCGACTTCATCGGCGACCTGCTGCACTAGCGACAATTCGTATACGAGTTGTTGCCGGAGTTGCAGTTGTCGAACCCAACCCGCGGCCAGTTCGTACTGACGGTCGGCACAGCGGCGCCACCAGAGTCGGTTATCAAGGCATACACGTTCCCGTTGTCTGCGCCGAAATAGAGAACACCGTTGGTGTCAATCGTGGGTTCGGACCCCGGGCCCGCAAACGTCAGATTCGACGCACCAGCTCCTACGCTTGTTCCAATGAATCGCCAAACCAAGGTCGTCGAAGGGGACGGCGGCTTGGTGTACCGAACCGCAGCCAGTTCATTCAGTCCGCTGTCCGAAAAATAGATGACCTTGTCGAGTCCCATTGCAACTGGTGATGGCGCTCCGATGCTGCTCGTTCCCGCATAGTCCACCGCCAGCGCACCGGTTCCGAGATCAAAACCCCGAAGGTGCCCGTCGCTCAAGGTGGCAGCCCCGAATACCAATGCATCTGCTACAACTGGCGGCGCCGTAACGGCGGTCGCCATAGCGCCAGCTCCCGCCCCTGTCCAAGACTGGGAAGCGAGATCGACGGGGCTAATGGAGTGGTAGGTCTTGTTCTCGCCGTAAAACACGTTACCTACGAGGGCCACTGAACCAAAGACGACTTGAGTTAAGTCGTGCTTCGTCGGCATACCGAATCCAGCATTCGAATCGAACGAAACCTTTGCGAGTCCGGTATCGCCGTATGCAAAGTATACCGTACCACCGTCACTCACTGGCGGTCCGACGGTTGCTGGGCCGGCGGCGCCGACAAGCAAGGACGTGACTTGGTTTAGATCGCACGCCCCGCCACTGCCACCAACAGCCCACATTTTGTCGTTTCCGGAGTTCGCGACCAGCATTCGCTCGCTCGCAGCGGCTGTTCCAATGACTGCCGGCGCCCCATTTGTTTGGCCGCCGACCGCACAAACGAACTCGGAAGCGAACCCGGTGAGCGAAATTGAGAACCCATAAGCATTTCCGGCGCTCTGCTGGACAACAAATAAACGGTTTGTCAGAGCGCTGTAAGCCATATTTGCAGTTACGCTCGTGATGGCGGGCGAAACGGAGTGTCCCGTGGACCCGATAATGGTGCCGAGTCCGTCAAGAGCAACAATTGGATCGCTTGCACCGTTCGTGCCGGCGATCAAGATGAGTCTCTTTCCGCCTACCGGAGGGGTAAGGATAGGGCTACCCCGAATGTTTGTTATGGCGGAGAATTGCCGGACCCATTTTACTCGCGTGATCTTTATTGGAACAGCGGCAGAAGTCGCTTGATTGCCAACATTATCTCTAGCCGAAACAGTCACCGATACGACCCCTTCGCCGTTGTCGTCAGTGTTATTAGGAGTGATCGAAGAGCCGCTAGTCAGGGTGGCGGTTGAGGGCATGATGTTGAATGCGTAGCTGAGGGCTGTTCCGCTCACGAGAACTCCAGCGGCTGGCGTGCAAGTGTTCCCGGGAATGTTGCACGACATGCCGTTCAGCGCGTTCGCGCCGCTACCGCCGGCCCCGTCGTCTGCGGTGAACGCGAGTGCGGCCCCGTCGTCGCCCGCGCGCCAGAAGTGACCGCCATCGTGTCCACACACGATGCCTGGGCCTGCTGCACAGCCAGCGCCGGCCGTAGGATACGTCGGGGTGAACGAGACAGTCGGCGCCTGTCCGTCGATCCCAACCGAGCCGGAGCCGCTGTTCGAGCCGGAATCTGCCTGGCGTGGGTGGCCCAGCACGTCTGAGGCCGATACGGAGAATGCGATTAGCGCTTGCGCGCCGCCAAGGACAGGCACGCCGATGCGCGCGACCTTGAAGTGGTAATTGTCCGTCCCCGCATCGCGCGTGACGGTCCCCTTATCGATCCGGGTAGCGCCCTGCATGAGCATGACCGTCGTGATGTTCACTCCGGTCCCGGGGTCCACGATGGTGGCCTTCACGTCGATGTCCCCAGCCGCCGTCTGGTTGAACCAGGGGACGGTCGAGACCGTCGCCTGCGGCGCCGATATGGTGGCGTCCACGGCGACGCTGCGGACCACCGGCCCCGCGTCGTCGACCTTCAAGCCGGCGGTGGGCGTGATCTGGGTCTGGTTGCTGGACGCGTCGGTAGCGGTGACCTGGAAGAGATAGGGGCCGTCCGTCCCCGCGGGCGTATCGAGCGTCGGCACGGAGAAGTTGTACGTGGTGATGGCCCCGGCGGTGCTGGTGGTGGTGGCGTCGATCCGGGTGCCGTTGACCGTCAGGAAGACCGACGCGATCTGACCGCCGAAGCCGGCGCCGACGTCCACGCTGACAGGGATCAAGTTGCCCCCCGTGCGCGCGTAGAAGCCGTTGAGCCCGGGCGCCGGGTTGTCGGTGACCCGCACCGCCTGGATCACCGGCCCGGTCGAGACGCACTGCGAGTTCGCGCACGTCTGGTTCGCCCCGCAGACCGGGTCGCACGCCGAGAGGCAGACGTGCGGATCCACCGTCTGGTCGCAGGTGAGGCCCGTCTTGCAGTCCGAATTCTGCGAGCAGGTCCCGTTCAGGTCGACCTTGCAGGCCGACGTGCCACACACGACGAGCAACGCAGCGAACAGGCGCTTCATCGATTCTCCGGGATCAGAACGCGAACGTGAGGACAAGGCCCGAGGCCGCCAGGGCACCGCCGACGATGAACAGTATGTTCGCCGCGTTCGCGGCGCTGTGCGCGGACGAAATCGTCGCCAGGTCCTGCTGGGTGTAAGCGCCGTTGGCGGCGTAACGGCTGTTGGCGTCGTTGGCGAGGCTCTTGCTGTGCAGCCCCTCGTAGGTGGCGATGCCGGCCGCGACGACCCCGACGGCGGCCATGGTCATGCCGACGTTCCTGGTCCACTTGGTCGGGGTGGGCCGCACGCTGGGCGCGACGCTGGGTTTCCCGTCGATGCCGCGCGGCGCCTCCGCGGGAGACATGAGAGCCAGCGCCTCTTCGTGCTCGCGCGCATACAGCGTCACGCCCGGCGAGGGCTGCCGCGAGACCAGCAGCGGCCGCTCCAGCGAGGTGCGCTTGTCCACCGCGATCCGCACCCGGTGCACCCCGACCGGAAGCCGCAGGCGCTCCGGCCGGCTGGAAGTGCGCGAGATCGGCTCGCCGTCGACCAGGATCTTGATCTCCGGCAGGTCGGCGTCGACCAGCACTTCGCCGATGCACTCCTGACCCATCAGCAGCTTGCAGCCCAGCGACTCGGCCCAGACCTGCACTTCGGACGCGGTCTGCGAGGCGATCACCTGGTCCTTGTCGCCCAGCACCCTCTCGCCGCGCGTGTCGACCAGCTTCACGCGCAGGATGAGGCCGTTCTCCGTCTTGGTCAGATCGCCTGCGAAGACCTCGTCCACTCCCTGCAGGCCGCCCAGGCTGGCCAGGCAGGGCACGTTGAGGCCGCAGCCCTGCTTCTCGGCCGGCTCGGGCAGCGGGACGACCGACTGGTAACGCCTCGAGGCGTCCGCGACCAGGCGGAACGCATCGTCGACCGCCTTCAGCAGCGGGTCGGTCTCGCCCTTGCGAACCAGCCGGTACAACCCGAGCGTCGTTCCCGCACCCTTCGGCTTCGACGCCGGCAGCGCGGGCTGCGTGCTGGGCAGCGGCGGCGCCGGCTGCGCGGTCGGCGCGGCGGGAGTCGCCGGCACCGGCGCCGGGGGCGGAGGCGGCTCGAGCTGCTGTTGCTGCTTGGGCTTCGACTTCTTGCGCGACGACTGGGCGACGGCCGGCATCGAGGCCATCGAGAACACGACGAGCGCGGCCAGGAGCCGGTGCATGAAGACCTCCCCCGCCCGCCAATAACACCGGCGCTGCTGAACGAGCAAGCTACCGCTCGTAGCCGATCGGCGGCCCGACCGCGGCGCTACTTGCGAACCGCGATCAAATCGATCTCGACGCGTGCGCCTTTCGGCAGGGCCGCGACCTGCACGGTCGACCGCGCTGGAGGCGCGGACGGGAACCGCTTCCCGTAGACCTCGTTGACCGTCGCGAATTCGTTCAAATCGACGAGGAAAATGCTCGCCTTCACCACGTCGCCGAAACCGACGCCCGCCACAGACAGGACGGCGGCGAGGTTGTCCATCACCCGCTCGGCCTGGGCGCGCACGTCGCCCTGCACCATTTGCTGCGTCTTCGGGTCGAGGGGGATCTGGCCGCTCAAGAAGACCAACCCGCCGGCCACGATCCCCTGCGAGTACGGACCGATCGCCTTCGGCGCGTTGTCGGTGGACAGGACCTGGTTGGGCATCCGCGAGATCCTCCTGCGAAAGTGGGCGCGCCACACTGCGGACTCCGGCCGCGCCGGTCAAGTCACGCGCCGATGTCCGCTCTATTGACGACATGAGGAGGTCGCCGACCGGCTGACCGACGCAGGTCGCGGGCGAGATTTCCTCGGGAGCCGACGGCCACGCTCGCAAGCCCCAACCAGGCGGCCCACTCCCGCAGCTCGGCCGCCAGTGCCGGCGCGACTGCGGCGCGGTCCGCACGAGCCTCGAGCCAGGCGCCGGGCACCAGCAGCCGGCGCGCCGCCCGATCGGACTTCAGGTCGACCCGCGCGACCAGCCGATCGCCGAGCAAAAAGGGCAGGACGTACGCTCCCCACCGGCGCTTCCCGGCAGGCACGAAGATCTCGAACCGGTAGTCGAACCCGAACAGCCGCCGCGTCCGCGGGCGGAACCAGACGACCGGGTCGAACGGCGACAGCAGGCTGCGCGCCTCGATCCGCGCCGGTTGCGCCTCCGGATGCAAGTACGCCGGCTCGCGCCACCCTTCGACGCGCGCCTCGCGCAGCGCGCCTGAGGCGAGAAGCTCCACCAGCCTGGGCCGGGCATTGCGCACCGGCATCCGGAAGTAGTCAGCGAGGTCGGCCGCCGTGCCCACTCCATGGGCGCGCGCCGCCTGCAGCAGGAGCTGCCGCTGCGATTCCTCGCGCTCCACCTCCCGCCGGTGGTGCTCGGCGGGGACGACGCGCTCGGCCAGATCGTACCGCCTGGCGAAATCGGCTTCCCGCGCGGCGATGGCAAGGGCCCCCCGACCAAAGTGCGATTCCAGCACCGCACGAGGCACCGAACGGAACCAGGCGTGCTCCAGCTCGTTCGACGCTCCAGAAAAGAGCGGCAGCTCGTCCGCGCGAAGCGGCCCGCGCGAGCGCACCTCCTCCAGCACCCGCGCCACGTACGCCGGGTTCTTGCGGAGGAACCTCTCGAATCCCCACGGCCGCACGCGGTGCTCGTCGCGCCGATAGCGGAGGAGCGGCCACGTCTCGGTGGGCACGATGGACGCCTCGTGCGCCCAGTGCTCGGTGAACTCGCCGCTGCCGTAGACGAGCTTGTCGAGCAGCGCGCGGCGGTAGGGACCCAGCCGTGAAAACGGCACCTGGTAGTGCGACGGCACCAGCACGTTCACGTAGTCGAGCTGCACCAGCGCGATCCGCCGGATGGTCCGCGCCAGGTCGCGGATGGTGACGTGTTGCGGCCGCGGCCGGTCGAATCCCTGCGCCGCGAGCGCGATGCGGCGCGCCTCGGCAAGCGAGAGCTTCATGGGGCGGCTAGACCCGCTCGACCGAGTGCACGCCCGGGATCCGGCCGATGGCGCGCACCACGTCGTTGAGCTGCTTCACGTCGACGATCTCGATCTCGAACGTGGAGACCGCTCCCTGCTCGCCGTTGGAGCGCGCGTTGGCCTGCAAGATGTTCACCCCCACGTCGGCGAAGGTCTCGCTCATCTTGGCGAGCAGGCCCTTGCGGTCGTCGGACCGGACTCTGAGATTTACGGCCCGCTTGAACTCGCCGTGGACGTCCCAGGTCACCTCGACGCGGCGCTCCGGGTCCGTCTCCAGGGCCTTGGTGCACGCGCGGGTGTGCACGGTGACACCACGCCCGCGGGTGATGAACCCGACGATCTGGTCGCCCGGCACCGGGCTGCAACAGCGGGCGTAGCGGACCAGCACGTCGTCAATTCCACCGATGCGCACGCCGCCTGCAGTGCGCGATCGCTGCGCGACCTTGCGGAAGAGCTGCGTCAGCCGGCTCTGGTGCTCGACGCTGTCGCCGTCCGCTCCGTCCCCCTTCTTCTGCGCCAGCCGCTCGGGCGGCAGGAGCCGCTGCAGGACGTTGGCCGGCGAGAGCTTCCCGTACCCCACCGCGCTGACCAGGTCGTCGGCGCGCGAGTGCCCGTAGTCGTTGGCGAGCTTCACGAACTCGGGCGTCTTGACCATCTTGGTGAAGGCCAGGTCGAAGCGGCGGAACTCGCGCTCGAGCAGATCGCGGCCGATCTCCAGCGACCTGTCCCGCTGCTGCTGCTTGATGAACTGCCGGATCTTCGCCTGCGCGCGGGAGGTCTTCACGAACCCCAGCCAGTCCTTGTTGGGCCGGACGTTCGCGTTGGTCAGGATCTCCACCGAGTCGCCGTTCTTCAGCTTGGACCGCAGCGGCACCATCTTCCCGTTCACCTTGGCGCCGGCGCAGTGCGCGCCCACCTCGGAGTGGATGGCGTAGGCGAAGTCGATCGGGCAGCTCCCCTGGGGCAGGCTGCGCACGTCGCCCTTCGGGGTGAAGACGAACACCTCGTCGGTGAAGAGGTCGACCTTCACCGTCTCCAGGAACTCGCGCGGGTCCTTGAGGTCCTGCTGCCACTCCATCAGCTGGCGCAGCCAGGCGAACTTCTGCTCGTCGCGCCCGCCCGACTTGCCCTCCTTGTAGACCCAGTGGGCCGCGATGCCTTCCTCGGCGATGCGGTGCATCTCCTCCGTGCGCATCTGGATTTCGATGCGCTCCCCGGTGGGCCCGATCACCGTGGTGTGCAGCGACTGGTACATGTTGGGCTTGGGGATCGCGATGTAGTCCTTGAAGCGCCCCGGCACCGGTTTCCACAGCGAGTGGATGAGGCCCAGCGCCTCGTAGCAGGCGGGCACCGACTTCAAGAGCAAGCGGAAGGCGACGATGTCGTGCAGCTGCGACACCGAATTGAGCCCGTTCTTCCGCATCTTCTTCCAGATCGAATAGAGGTGCTTGGGGCGGCCCTGCACTTCCGCGTCGAGCCCCGCCTCCTTCAGCTTGCTCTGGAGGAGCTGCACGACGTCGGCGATGAACTTCGCCCGGTCCTTCTGCGTCTGCGCGACCTGCTGCTCGACGTCGGCGTACTCGGCCGCCTTGAGGTAGCGGAAGGCGAGGTCTTCCAGCTCGATCTTGATCCACTGGATCCCGAGCCGATGCGCCAGGGGCGCGTAGATGTCGAGCGTCTCCTGCGCGATGCGCTGCTGCGCCTCCGGCTTCATGTATGCCAGGGTGCGCATGTTGTGGGTGCGGTCGGCGAGCTTGACCAGGATGACCCGGATGTCCTTGGCCATCGCCACCAGCATCTTGCGGAAATTCTCCGCCTGCTTCTCTTCCTGGGTGGTGGGGCCGTGGGAGAAGGTGCCCAGCTTGGTCACCCCTTCGACCAGCGCCAGCACCTCGGGCCCGAACAAGTCGTGGATCTCCTCGGGCTTGGCGAGGGTGTCCTCGATCGTGTCGTGGAGCAGGCCGGCGATGATGCTGGCCTCGTCCAGCTTCAGCTCCGCGAGCAGGCCGGCGACCTCCAGGGGGTGGACGAGGTAGGGCTCCCCCGACTTCCGGATCTGCCCCTGGTGGACCTTGGCGCTGTAGACGTAGGCCTTCTTGATCAGGTCCAGATCCGCTTCCGGCCTGTAGGTATTGACCCGCTCGAGGATGTCGTTGAGCCGGATCATTCTCTTCAAAAAATCAAGCCTAGCCCACGGACGGGCAGGCGGCAAACCTCCTCTGAGTGGATTTGACGCGTCGTGGCGACAAATGATTCAACCCCTTGACAAGCCTGCGATTGACCCCTCGCCGGGCTGCCCTTTAGACTCGATCGACGCTGGTTTTGCCCCGGGGATTCCTCATCATGGCGATCACGTGCCCCAGCTGCGGCATGGACAACTCGGACGCGGCCACCGAGTGCCGTCGCTGCAGGGCGCCGTTCGCGGAGGCCCCGGCGGAGGACCTCTCCGCCTCGCTCGGGGTGATCTGTCAGAGGTGCGAGGCCTACAACGCGCCGGGCGTCGCCCGCTGCACCACCTGCGGCTACAAACTGGATGAGGCGCCGCAGCCGGCCGCGGCGCACGCGCCGGCGCCATCCCTCACACCGGTCGCGACCTCCGAGACGACCCTCTCGGAGGAATTGAGCGCGCTGGCGATCAGCGCGGAAGAAGCGGCTGATGCCGGGCTGGAGGTGACGAACGGCGCAGGCGCGGCACCTCCGTCTTCTGAAGCCACTCCCGCCGCACCTGGTCCGGCGGGCGTTCGCCGCGGCTGGGCAGCCGTCGACGCGGCATTGGGCGGCAGCGTGAGCCTGCGCGATCCCGTGGCGGACAAGGCACGCCAGATGCGCGAGGCGCTCGCGGCCCTCAAGACCTGCCAGAGCTGTGCGGCGGAAAACCCGCCGGCCGCGAAATTCTGCTACGAGTGCGGCACTCCGTTCGCGAATGCGCCGCAGTCCTCTGCGCGGAAGGCGAAAGCGGAGCCACCTCCGACGGTCTCGGTCCAGATGGACGAGATGGGGATCGAGGAGCCTGGCCCGGAGGAGGCGCAGGCCCCGGCGGTGACCGCCGAGGAGCCGCCCGCCGACGACGCGCCCGAGGCCTGGGCGGCGAGCACCGATCCCACCGCCCGTCCCTACGGCGCCGTTCCGGAGACCTCGCCGATCAACCTTCAGGATCCCTCCCCCGAGCCGCTCGGCTGGGAGGAGCCGGGTGCGGAGAACGCGCCGGCGGCGGTTCCGGTGGACGTGGTCGCGGAGGTGGCCGACGGCGCGGCCGTCGCGATCACCGATCCCTTGGCGGAAGAGGCGCCGCCCGCCGGCGAGCCCGCGCCGCCCTACCAGGCCTCGCTGGTCGTGGAGCGGGGCAGCGCGACCGGCACCACCTACGTGCTGGGGCAGATCGAGAACGTGGTGGGCACCGACGGCGCGGCGGTCGAGCTGGCCGACCCGCACCTGGCGCCGCGCCATGCCGCCATCGTCTTCGACGAGCAACGCCTGCTGGTCCGCGACGAGGGCTCCGCCAACGGGGTCTACGTCAAGGTGCGCCAATCGGCCGCGATCGAGCCCGGCGACTACTTCCTCGCCGGCGAGCGCTTGCTGCGCTTCGACGGCCCCTGCGAGCTCCCCGTCGGCGAGCCGGGAGACACGCCCTACCTCGGCTCGCCCCGCCCGCAAGGAACGGTGGTGCAGGTGACCGAGGTCCTCCGCGGCGGGAAGACAGGGCGGACCTGCTTTCGCGCCGGACCGGCGATCGCGGTGGGACGCACGGGCTGCGACCTGAACTTCGCTTCCGACGCGCAGCTCGCCCCGCGCCACGCGGAGGTGCGGATCGCGCCCGACGGATCGGCCACCCTGGTCGACCTCGAGGCAGCGCCAGGCGGGGTCTTCCTGCGCCTGCGACCGCAGCAGTGGCTCGAGCTGCAAGCGGGCGACGTTCTCCAGGTCGGCGATCAGGTGCTGCGGCTCGACGTCGGTTGAGACTACCGGGTGCGCCCCTCCCAGTTGTCGAGGATGCGCGCGACGCTTTCGCCGTAGTGGACGGGGTCGAGCCTGCGGCTGGTCTCGTACTCGGCGCGCGCCCGGACCGGATTCTTGTCGAGGAGCAGCGTCGCCAGCCGGTAATGCGCCTCCGCGTTGTCCGGATCGGCCGTCAGGGCGGCCTCGAGCAGATCGCGCGCGGCGGCCAGGTTCCCTGCCTGCTCGCGCTCGCCTGACTGCAACATCAGGGTCCGCGCGAGCGCTGCATCGCGCGATGCCGTGGGCCCGGCGGGCGCAGCGGGACCGCGCGGCGGCTGGCGCCGTATCGCCGCCGTCACGGCCAGGATGGCCAGCACGACCGTCGCGATCCCCGCGATCCAGAGCCCGCGCCAGGTCCGGCGCGGCGCCTGGAGCGGCCCGCCCCCACCTGGCACGGGGGTGGTGCTCCGGCTGGGAGTCGTCGCCCGCGCCGCCGAGCGCGCCTGGTCGGGAACGGCCAGCAGCTCGTCCCGGAACTGCTCCGCCGTCTGCGGCCGCTTCGCCGGGTCCTTCTCCAGGGCGCGGAGGATGAGGCGCTCCATGGCCTCGCTGATGGGCGCGTCGGGCTGCCTCTGCCGCGGCGGCACCGGCGCCTCGTTCACGTGCCGGGTGAGCACTTCCATCGCGCCCGCACCGTCGAACGGCAAGTGCCCGGTGGTCATCTGGTAGAGGATCACGCCCACCGCGTACAGGTCGCAGCGCTCGTCCAGTGCGGACCCGGTTGCCTGCTCGGGCGCCATGTACTGCGGAGTCCCGCAGACCACGTCGTGCCTGGTCAGACCGGGCTGATCGCCCTCCGCGACACGGACGGCGCCCTGCCGGGGCAAGGCCGGGACGTCCGGGCCGAGGATCTTCGCGATGCCGAAGTCGAGCACCTTCACGTGATCGGGCTGGTCGCGGCGGGCCTCGACCATGACATTCTCGGGCTTCAGATCGCGGTGGATCACGTCGTTGACGTGCGCCTCGCCCAGCGCGGAGCAGACCTGCGCCATGATGTTGCAGAGGCGCTCCTCGGCCAGGGGCCAGTCGTCGCGCAGCACCAGTCGCAGATCCTTGCCCTGCACGTGCTCCATCACGATGTACAGCGTGCCGTCGTTTTCCAGGCGTCCGAAGTCCAGCACCTGGATCACGTTCGGGTGGTTCAGCCGGCTGGCCGCCTTGGCTTCCCGCTCGAAGCGGCCCACCAGGGTGGGATCCTCGAGCAGCTGCGGCTTGAGCATCTTGAGGACGATGGTCCGGTCCAGCGCGAGGTGGCGCGCGCGGTACACCTTTCCCATGCCACCCTGGCCGATCAGATCGTCGACGCGGAACCGCCCTGAGATCACCGTTCCCACCAGCGGGTCGGTGGCCGACAACATCGGTGGCCTGAACCCTGGGTCGGTCGTGCCGCGGACCAGCGGAGCTCCGCAGTAGACGCACAGGCGCGTGGCGGCGGGCGGAAGCGCGCGCTGGCAGCGTGGGCAGGACTTCGGCACTGCTCCCTCTCCAGGGCCGGGCAGTGCCCCTGGATGGCCAGGTACGTTGGCACAGGTGCAGCGCTTCTTCCAATGTAGGAACGCGGGGCTTTCCGAGGGGGTGCGGCGCCTTGACCCTTCTTCGGGGCGGGGACTACAACCGGCCACATGGACTGCCCGAAGTGCGGCGCCTACAACGAGACCGAGGTGGGCTCGTGCCTCTCGTGCGGGGCGTCCCTGGCGGCCGAGGACGCCGCCGCCCCGACCATGATGAAGAAGCCGGCGCCGCGGCCTCCGGCGCAGAGACTCCAGCAGCCCGGAGGGCCGCCCAAGCAGTGCCCGAACTGCATGACGCTGAACGCCGCGAGCTTCAAGTTCTGCGCGCGGTGCGGCACGCCGCTGACGCCGAGCGCCGCCGCCCCGCCACCGAAAGTGGCAGGGTGGCCGGCAGCGAAAGTCGACGCGAAACCTGCCGCCGCCGCGGGAAAGCCGCCTCAGCCGGCAAATGCCGCGCCTTCCGCCGCGAGGCCTGTCCCGGCGGCCGGCAAGGCGCCCGCGGCGGCGCGACCCACTCCGCCGCCGCCGCCCAAGCCGGGACCGGGGACGCGTCCTCCAGCGTCCGCGACGGCGCCGAAGGCCGGGGCGCAGAAAGCGCGCGCGCGGATCAGCGCCATCGCGCGCGACGGCAGCCGCTCCGCGGATTACGTCCTGACGCAAGCGGAGACCCGTATCGGCCGCGAGGTGGGCGATGCCGAGGTGAAGCTCGACAAGGACCAGTTCATCGCCCCAACGCACGCGGTGCTCAGATTCGAGGGCGACCAACTGACGGTCCAGGACGGCGGAACGCAGAACGGCGTCTTCCTCTGGTTCAAGGAGCGCCAGATCCAGTCGGGCGACGAGCTGCGCATCGGCCGCCAGCGCCTGCGGATCGAGTGGCTGCCGGAGGAGCCCGAGACGCCCGCCGAGCAGCCTTTGTGGGGAAGCCCCGACCCCGGCTACGTCGCGCGCGCCGTGCAGCTGCTCGAGGGAGGTGGAGAGGGCGACGTGTTCCCCCTCAAGCAGGGCGAGAACCTGGTCGGCCGCGGCAGCGGCGACGTCAGCTTTCCGCAGGACGGCTACGTGTCCAGCCGCCATTGCCTGGTGACGGTCGGCGACGGCCAGATCGGCGTCAAGGACCTGGGCTCCGCGAACGGGACGTTCGTGAAGATCAACGGCTCGACGGCCGTGACTCCCGGCGATCTCTTGCTCGTGGGCGAGCAGATCCTGCGAGTCGACCCAGCCTGAGCAGCGGCACCGGCATCAACTCAGCGCACTAACCCGATGCTCGCACCCATTCCGGTGGCGGCAGCACGTCTCCATTCTGGCGCATCACCTGAAGCATGGACTCCGCCGCAGCCAATGCCTCGCGAACCGCGGCGTCAGGCGTTTCCCCGTTCGCCGCGCAATGCGGCAAGGCCGGAACGCGCGCGACATAGCAGCCGTCCTTGGGGCTGTAGGCCACCGTCACCCGGTACGGAAACGCCTCAGCGGGTGAGCGCATCGATCGCCTCCAAGACCTGTTCTACCTGATAAGGCTTCGCCTTCCCATCGGGCTGCCGCTGAACGTTGCAGATCCGAGGCGGCGGCCCCGGATGCCGGAAAATCCGATGCGATCCTGCCTCCCGCGCAAGTGCGAATCCAAATCCAGTGAGCAGTTTGCACAAGTCATCCAGGCGCACATTGCGCGGATTGTTTCGGACGCGTTCGAGCAGCTTCTCGCGCCGGCTCACCGCGCGAGAGTAGCCCCGGAGTCTGACGTGCTTACGCGGTGCGCTGGAGCTTCTCGCAGAGCTCGCGGCGGACGCGGGCGCGGAAGCGCTCGAGGCGCATCGTCACAGCGCTCTTGCCCACGCCCATGCGCTGGGCGATCTCGCGGGCCGAGAGGGTCCCTTCCAGGTAGAAGAGGCGGACGGTCTCCTTCTCGGGGCCTTCGCGCAAGCCGTCGATCACTTCGCGGACGGCGCGCAGCTCGGCTTCCTTCTCCATGTGCTCGTTGGCGGCGGGAGCGCAGCCGTCGGTCAGCCCGGCTTCGCGGCAGGCCTCCTCGGCCGCCTTGTCGTAGGTCGCCCGTGAGGAGAGGTACGAGCGGGCGCGGTTGCGTGCGATGGTGAAGAGCCAAGCGGAGAACCGCTCTGGATCCTTGAGGCTGCGAAGAGCGCGGAACGCGCGCACGAACGCCTCCTGGACCACGTCCTCGGCCTCGTCCGAGTCCAGCTCGCTGAAGCTGCCCGCGAGCCGCGTCACGGCACCTCGGTAGCGGCGGTACAACTCCTCCTCCGCCAGCCTGGCGCGCTGCCCTGCGCCGAGCGCCTCCGCGACCAACGCGCCGTCCGTCGCCGGCGGCGGCACGAGCTTCAGGCGGGGCGCCTGGGAGAACTCGGGGAACCGGGGGGCGTTCGCGGTGCGCATGCCTTCTAGCAGCCGCCGTGCCCATGCCACCATTGCCGCGCGCTCCGAGTGAATCCGAGGGGTTCTGCAACCTGGTACCGCCGACCTCACCCCTGGCAACCGCGACATCCATGTCAGGGAGCGCCCCCCGATGTCGCGGTTCGCACAGCGAGCCCGCCGCCGCGCGCTCCCCGCGCTACTCTGCGCGCCATGCAGCTCGGTGTGGTCGGCAAGAAGGCGCTGTCGGAGCTGGGATGGTCCGCGCTCACCGCGGAGCTGTCCCGGCGCGCCCGGACGCCGATGGGCCGGGAGCGGTGCGCGACGCTGCAGCCCGGCGACGAGCCGGAGGAGACCCGCCGCCGGCTCGCGCTGGTGGAAGAGGCGCGGGCGCTGCGCCGCCTGGACCGCGAGGTGCCGCTCGCCGACGCGCTCGATTTGCGGCCGGCGCTGGGCAGGGCAGGCCGCGAGGGGACCCTCGAGCCGCAGGAGCTGCTCGCAGTAGCGCGACTGGTGCGGGCCTCCGCTTCTGCCCGCCGGTTCTGCCTGGCGATGGAGCAAGTCATCCCGCTGCACGCGCAGCTGGCCGGGTCGTTGAGCGACTTCGAGCCGCTCGCCGTCGAGCTGGAGCGGGCCTTCGATCCTTCGGGGAAGCTGCTCGACACCGCCAGCGCGCTGCTCGCGGAGCTGCGCGAGCGCGCCCGCGGATTGCACCGGGCCATCAAGGCCCGCCTCGAGGAGATGCTCGCGGACGAAGGGGTAGTAGGCATGCTCCGCGACGCGTACTACTCGGTGCGCGGCGACCGCTACGTCCTGCCCGTGCGCGCCGAGCACAAATCGCACCTGCCGGGCATCGTGCACAACGCGAGCGGCAGCGGGCAGACCCTGTTCATCGAGCCCCAGGAGCTGCTCGAGCTGGGGAACCAGCTCACCATCGCCGAGGCGGGCGCGCTGGAGGAGGAGCAGCGCATCCTGGCGGAGCTGTCCGGCGCGGTGGGCCGGCGCGCCCCGCAGCTGGAGCAGGACGTGGCCACGTTGGCCCGCCTCGACGAGGCCGGCGCGGGAGCGAAGCTGTCGGACGAGCTGCGCGCGTCCGCGCCGGAGCTTCGGGAAGGACCGCAGGAGAGCTTCCGACTGCTGTCGCTCCGGCATCCGCTCCTGGCGCTGCGCGTGCACCAGGTCGTGGCGAACGACGTGGCGCTGCCCGGCGAAGCGCGGGCGCTGATCGTCAGCGGGCCCAACGCGGGCGGCAAGACGGTGACCATTACGGCGGTCGGTCTCTCCGCCCTGATGGCGCGCGCAGGCCTGCCGGTGCCAGCGGCGGACGGATCGGCGGTGCCGCTCTACCGGACGGTGTACACGGCGATAGGCGACGAGGGAGACCTCTCGCGCGACCTCTCCACGTTCACGGCCCACCTCACCGCGCTCAAGCACATCCTGGAGGCGGCGGGACCGGGCACGCTGGTGCTGATCGACGAGATCGCCGCCGACACGGACCCGCGGGAAGGCGCCGCGATCGCGGTCGCGGCTTTGGAGAAGCTGGTCGGGGCGGGCGCGCAGGTGCTCATCACCACGCACCTGGAAGAGCTGAAGGCGCTGGGCCTCACGGACCCGCGCTTCGCGGCCGCCAGCGTGGGCTTCGACTTGCGCAGCCTGGCACCCACGTACCGGCTGCAGATCGGCGAAGTCGGCCGCAGCTCGGCCATCGAGATCGCGGCCCGCGTCGGAATTCCGGCGGACGTGTGCGCCCGCGCGCGCGAGCTCCTCGGCGGCGGCACCTCCGCCCTGTCCACCGCGGTCGAGCGACTGGAGGCGGAGCGTGCCGCCCTCGGGAAGGCCCGCGCCGAAGCAGACCGGCTTCGCGAGGAGCTGCGGCGGGAGCGCGAGGAGGCTGCTCAAGAACGCGAGCGGCTGGCCCAGGCGGAGCGCGAAATTCGCGCGGGCGCACGGCAGGAGCTGGTCGCCGACATCGAGCAGCGCCGGCGGGAGGTGGCGCAGCTCGTGGCGCAGCTCCAGGCCGCTCCCGCCATGGCGCGGGCGATCGAGGTGCAGCGCGCCTTGGGCCAGGCGGAGGCGGAGGAGCAGCGGGCGGAGGCGCGAGACGAGCCCGAGACGGCTCCTCCATCGGAGCTGAAGGAAGGCGCCACCGTGCGGCACGCGCGCCTGGGAACCGAGGGCACCGTGATCGAGATCTCCGGCGACCAGGCCCTCGTGCTGATGGGCGCGATGCGCTCCAAAGTGCCGCTCGCCGACCTGGTGCCGCTGACGCGCAAGCAACGCGGCGCCCAGCCGGGCTTCCGGAAATCGGCCGCGGAGAAGCTGCACCGTGCCGAGGCTGCCCGCGCGGCGCCGGTCACTTCGGCGCAGCCCATGCTCGACCTGCGCGGCCTGCGCGTGGACGAGGCGCTCCACGCCTTGGACGAAGAGCTGGACCGCCGCCTGCGCGAGGGCGCCTCCGAAGTCCACATCCTCCACGGCCACGGCTCCGGCGCGCTCAAGTCCGCCATCCGCGAACATCTCGCCCGCAGCCCCTACGTCCGCCGCGCCCATCCAGGCGAATCACACGAGGGGGGCGACGCAATCACCGTCGCCGAACTAGCCTGGTAGCGGGAGATCTGGGGACACCATACGCAATTCCGTGCCAAGCTGGGTGGTGTCCCCACGGCTCCACAGCTCCACGGAACGGTGCCTAGCGTACGAGCCAGGGCGCGATCACCGGCTCGATGGGACGGTCGCTTCTCAGAAATGCGGTGAAGTCGTCTCGGATCGACGACCGCGGGGCCGGAACCTGCCAGTGAGGGACCACGCGCCAGAACGGATGCGAGGAAGCCTTCTCTCGGAAGAAGCGCTCGTGGTCCCACTCGACCTCCGCCATGACCAGCAGCTCCTCGATGAGGGGGTCGCAGCCCGCCACGGCGGCGAGCCGCGCGGCATGCTCGTACTCGCGGATATTCTGGCTCTCCAGCCGGCCGGCCCCATACATCGGGAAGAACCATCCGCCCACCTGGCAGAACAAGGAAATCGACCGCCCGACCAAGTCCATCTTCGATTCCCGGCGCGGGTCCGGAGCAGCGCCGAGCCCGGCGAGCATACGGCGCAGGCAGCGCCGATGCCGGATCTCCTCGCGGCAGATCCTCCGCAGCGCGGCCTGTTCGGCGGGATCACGGAGCGAGGCCGCATGTCCGGCGTACGCGCGCGCCGCTCCTAGCTCGCCCGAGTACGCCAGCTGTAGCAGGAAGACGAGGTGGGCACGCGCGGTGGCGGCGCGCGCGTCGACCGCGGCGAGGGCACGCATTCAAGTCAGCCTAACCGGCTCAGGGCCTGCAATCGAGTCTGCCGCCTCGCGTCAGCTTCGGCGCGGTGAATCATCGATCAGCGGCTCAGCAGCAGCGCCACCGGCAAGGTGGAGAAGAGCTGGTCCGCGCGTAGCGGCCCTTGGCGCTCTTTGCCGGTGAACACGTCCACGTAGCGCCCACTGGCCGGGATCACCGTGCCCTCGAACTTTTCGGGGCGCAGGCGGCCGCCGTCGAGCAGCCCGGCGACGAGGCGGGGGACCACCACCACGGCGGTGCGGCCGTGGGAGGTGCGGGAGAAGGCCACCAGGTTGGCGGCCCGGGGGCCGGTCGGCTCGAGCGGGTGGTACGAGCCTCCGGCGAACAGGTCGGGGTGGTCGCGGCGCGCGTGCAGGGCGGCCTGGGTGAGGAACAGCTTGATCCGGCCGTCCTCCCAGTTCTCGTAGAGCTCGCGGGCCAGCCGCGCGCGTGGACGCCCGTTGGCCGCGATCTCCCGCAGCATCCTGCGGCGGACCCCGAAGTCGACCGGGCGCCGGTTGTCAGGGTCGACCAGCGAGAGGTCCCACAACTCGGCGCCCTGGTAGAAATCGGGGACGCCGGGCGAGGCGATCTTCAGCACCACCTGGGCCAGCGAGTCGTGCATGCCGATCTCGGCGGCCTGCCGCTGGAACTTGAGGAAGCTCTTCCAGAAGCCATGCTTGGGCGGGAGCGCGAAGGCGTCGCGGACGAAGCCGGTCATGGCTTCCTCCCAGCGCTTGTCCTCCTGGATCCAGCTGGTGTTGACCTTCGCCTCCTTGACTGCCTTCACCATGTAGTGCTGCAGTCGCTGCGAGAGCTGCTCCATCTCCTCGGGCGGCGGGAGCTGCGGCTGTTGCGCTCCGGGCGACCGATTGGGCCAGACGCCGACCAGCGTCTGGAAGAAGAGCATCAGCTCGTTGCGGTCCGGGGCCTTGCGGCCGTCCACTTCGCGGAGCAGCGGCTCCAGGCGCCGCGTCCAGGACGACAGAGCCGCTGCCCACTGACGCGGGACCTCGCTGAGCGCATCGATGCGGGTGCGCGTGTCCTCGCCGCGCTTGGTGTCGTGGGTCGCGGTGGCGAGCAGCGTGCGCGGCCAGCTCTTCGCGCGGAGCTGGTTCCAGGCGTGGAACTGCTCCGGGGTGACGACGAACTGGCGCGGCTCGCCGCCCACCTCGTTGAGGGAGAGCAGCCGGTTGTAGACGTAGAAGGCGGTGTCCTCGAGCCCCTTCGCCATCACTGGCCCGAGCATCTGCTGGAGCTTGATCCCGAACGCAAGCTGCGGGGGCCTTTCCTCGGGCGCCACGTAAGCCGCGAATTTCTGCAAGAGGATGTCCGCGATGAAGTCGTAGATCGACTCGTTCTCCACCGGGTTCCGGCGCTTGGCGCAGGCGACCGCCTGCAGGATGTACCGGCGGTCGCGGTCGTCGACCACGCCCTCTTCCGAGATGTACGTGCGGTACACCGGGAAGCAGGCGATCATCTCGATCAGGGCGGCGCGCAGCGAGTAGAGGGTGAAGTCGCGGGTCCAGCGGTTCGCCTCCGAGATGCGGTTGAGCTGGCGCGCGAGCAGGTTCATCTCCGCGGCCATCGCCGTGTAGAGCACCAGCTTCTTCTTCTGGTAGACCAGCTCGTCGAAGTCGATCCGCCCGCCGATGTAGCGAGAGTAGATGCGGTCCATCAGGTCGCGCGCGGCCGGATCCACGAACAGCCCGTTCACCTGGTTGAGGAAGTCGTAGCCGGTGGTGCCGCGCACCGCCCAGTTCTCCGGAAGCTTCTCCGTGCCGCCAAGGATCTTCTCCGCCACCACGAAGACCGGCTTGAAGAAGGGCGAGGCGGGCCCGCGCCGGCGCATGTCGAGGGCCAGCTGCTCGCGCACGGCGGGCTCCAACTCGTCCCACTTCTCTCCCCGCCGCTCCGCGATCGCCTGCGCGCGCTGCAGGATGTGCGCCTCCTGCAGCAGGCGGAAGTAACGGGAGGGGTAAGCCAGCCCGTCGGGGTGGTCGACGCGGAAACCGGTCACCTTGCCTTCGGCGAGCAGGCGCAGCGGCAGCCGGTGCGCCTCCTCGAAGACAATCGGGTCCTCCACCCGGATCGCAGCCAATGAATTGATGTCGAAGAAGCGCCGGTAGTTGATCTCCTCCGACGAGACGCGCCAGTGGGCCAGCCGGTAGACCTGGGCCGAGAGCAGCCGGTCGAGCAGGTCGAAGCTGCGCGGGTCGCCCGGCTTCCCGTTGAAGATGGAGACGTTCTCCTCCAGGTGGCCGCGGATGCGCGGGTCGGTGGCGCACAGCGCCGCCACGCGCCGCTTGACGATCTCCTTCTCCCGCCTGCGCTCCTCGCGCTTCTGCGGATCCTGCTCGTGGCGCGAGGGCAGGTTGGAGACGGCGGTGACGATGCTCTTCAGCTCGTCGAGGGACGGGTCCCCCTCGGGCAGCTTCTTCGAAAGCTCCTCGAGCCGGTAGGCGAGCACCTGCCCGTACGAGCGCGGAGACGCCGGGAAGACGTGGTCGAAGTAGCAGATCTGCAAGGCGCCGTTCACCAGCTGGAGCTTCAGCTCGCCGCGCTCGAGCACCGCGCCGTAGCGGTCGCCCAGCACCGGGATGAGGACCTTGTCGGCCAGCTCCTCCTTGACCGGATGCCATTCCACGTCGAAGAAGCGCGCCGCGCGCGCCGACGGCCCGTTCTCCAGCAGGTCGAGCCAGAGCGCGTTCCCGCCGCCGATCCCCATGTGGTTGGGGACGATGTCGAGCACGTACCCCAGGCCCTGCTCGCGCGCGGCGGCGGACATCGCGGCGAGGTCCTGCGGCGTCCCCAGCTCCGGGTTGAGCTGCTGGTGGTCCTGCACGTCGTACCCGTGCATCGAGCCCGGCGCGGCCTTCGTCACCGGCGAGGTGTAGAGGTGGGAGAGCCCCAGCTCCGCCAGGTACGGCAGAAGGTCCGCGGCGTCGCGGAAGCGGAAGCCCTTGTGCAGCTGCAGCCTGTAGGTCGCGAGCGGCTGCGGAACGGCCGCCAGCTCGGCCGCCACCTCGT